>CATKXE010000077.1 GCA_949840465.1 uncultured Lachnospiraceae bacterium
AAAAGTGGTCTTTAGACCACAACAACCCACCATCTTCAGACGGTGGTAGTTGAGTTATGGGAGTTTAGTTACAATATAACATGTAACGGAGGAAAGATGGTTGTCGTTAGCCGTTTTTTCTCTTTTTATCATTAATTGCAATAGAGGCGGCGATCTATATGTATCGCCGCCTCTATTGCATTGGGCTATTTAGTTCCCGGCAGCACACTGGTTCATTATAAGTAGGCATTCACTTAATTTGAGCGTCCGCGTATTTTGCCAGCGTATGCGCGCCTGCTGCTTTGTGACTATAAGGCGCCTTAACTCACCGGAATCTTGAGAATCTGCCCCACATCTATCAGATCCCCGTTCAGCCCGTTCAGCTGCCGGATGGCGTCCACCGTAGTTTTATATCTCCGGGAAAGCAGCCAGAGCGTATCCCCCGGCAGAACCGTATATTCAAACCAGGATACAGACCCTGAGACCGGAATCTTAAGAACCTGCCCGATATACAGCATATCACTGGTCAGTCCGTTCAGCTGCTTAATCGCCTCTACCGTGGTATCATATCTTCGGGAAAGAAGCCAGAGAGTGTCTCCAGACTGAACCGTATAATCTATGACGCCGCCTCCGGATCCCTGAGGAGGCACATTCTGCTGGATTCCCTGATAGGTATCATATAACGTCTGCCAGGTCTTCGGGCCGACGATGCCGTCCGCGTCAAGTCCCATTGCCTGCTGGAAGGCAAGGACAGCCTGCCGCGTCTGACTGCCGAAGATCCCGTCCTGGGAAGGCCCAGGTACGTCAGGATAATATTCGGAAATGACATCCAGAAGGTACTGCAGGGTAATCACATCCTGACCTGTGGAGCTCTGGCGCAGCACGCTGCCCGGGGGTACGGTTCCGATGCCAAGAGACTGGCCTTCGCTGTCAAGTTCCGCAAGCCTTGCCACGGCAGTGTAAATGCTGGAAATCTTATACCAGGTGGATTTACCCACGACGCCGTCCGCCGCCAGATTGAAAATGCTCTGGAACCGGGTGACTGCGGCCCTTGTGCTGTCTCCAAACACGCCGGCTTCATCCGTAATGGCAGGTATGGCAGGATAATTACGCCGGATCCGGTTCAGATAGACCTGTATGGTCTGGACATCAAGCCCGGTACTGCCGGTCCGGAGCGCCGTTCCGGGATAGGAAGAGAGGCTGCCGGTGATAATATTGGTCTTTGCAATCTCTATATCCTGCGGATAGTAGGATCTGAGGATTTCAATCGGGGTAAGCCCCCTGTCGGCCAGCGTTACGGTTCCCCATTGGGACATCCCCTGACAGGTAGCCGTAGTCCCGTTGCAGAAGGAAGTAAAATAAGGTACATTCTGCCCCCTCCTTCGGACATATTCGTTGAAAATGTCATCTACGATCCGGCTGATGGATTCATAGATGGGACGGCCCTGCACAAAATACTGATCGTAGGCGGTGCTGTTGGTAATGTCAAAATTGTACCCGCGCGCCCTGTACCATTCTGTGTATATCCGGTTCAGCGCAAATGTAATGATTGCGTGAATATTTGCGGTAAGCGCAGCTTGGGGCCAGGTGGGATAGATCTCGCTGCTTGCTACATTCTTCACATAATCCGGAAAGGATACCTGTACGTTCGGGGCAGAGGAAGAGGGCGTGCCGAGATGAACGGTGATCGGATTCGGGATTACGACCTGGCGAAGGATGCGCGGCGGTATGGAAGGCCCGTTTTGACCGCTGGTATCCGCCAGCGCCACCGCAGGTCCGCCAATAGAGATTTCTCTGGCGGCAGCCTTACGCTGTCCTGCCTGCATCGGGGTAAGTACAAGGGGAAGGATGGCGGTCTCGCCGTCATAGACCGGGATATTAACGACAGACAGAGAGGCAAAGCCGGCTCCCTGTGCCAGTACGGAATAACCGGTAAAGGGCATTCTGTCGGGGGCGGGGATCTGCGAGAGGCTCTTGTCAACGGTGTCAAGAGAAATCAGGGGCGTCTCCCCGTTCTCATCTGTCGTAAGCTCGTACAGTATGTTTCCTGCCATGTCCGTGATGCGGACCTGTATACCGCTTAAGGGGACGGCGCTGTGGGCCGTCCGCGCCTGTATAAGTAGATAACCGGTAGCCATATGGGTGGATTCTCCTTTATAATAGTTTCTGTCAATATATAATATATGATTCCGGTCAAAATGTGCGTAATTTCACAGCTCATTAGTTCGATCACTATCATTCAACGAAATTTACAACGCAGGATCCGTGATACAGAATCATTCAACGAAATTTACAACGCAGGATCCGTGATACAGATTCGTTGATCCGCTCTTCACTGATCTGGCCGCTTCGCACAGCATTCAGGAGACTCTCATATGCCTGTTCGAAATCCTGCGGCATCAGGATGATATCCACGCCCGCCTGAACGGCCTTCACAGCGGCGTCGCCGGAGGAATAATAATTGGTGACGGCGCCCATCTGCATGGAATCCGTGATGACAATCCCATCGAAGCCAAGGGAGCTTCTAAGGATATCTGTAATAATCCCGGGGGATAATGTGGCGGGAACGGAATCGCCGGTAACCGCCGGGAGCGCGATATGACCGGCCATCACACAGTCCGCTCCCGCCTGTATCCCGGAAATGAAGGGCTGAAACTCTGTGCTGTTAAGCTGTTCCAGCGTACTGGTATTTTCCACGGCGCTGTCATGGCTGTCTCCGGTTGTACCGCCGTGTCCGGGAAAATGCTTGAGTACGGAGCTTATTCCCTTTTCCTGAAGTCCCTGGACTACCCGGGCGGTCATCTGTGCGTCGACGGCCGCATCCGGTCCGAAGGAGCGCGCGCCGATCGCCGTGTTTTCGGGATTGGTCAGGACATCTGCGATGGGTGCAAAGTCCATGTTGAATCCAAGTGCATGGAGGTAATCTCCAAGTACCTGACCGGCCCGGTAGGCTTCGTCGGAATTCCCGGAATCGCCGATGACCCGCATATCCGGCAGTTTTTCAACAGAGAAGTTCGCATTGTTGGCGATTCTGGCCACCCGGCTTCCGCCTTCCTCATCCACGCCGATGAAAAGCGGATATTTGGAGTAGGACTGCGAATTTGCAATCATAGTCGTAATCTGCTGTGGATCGATAATGTTGTCCTTGAAATAGATGATGCCGCCTACCGGATATTGGTTAAGCGCGTTTTTCGTGGTTTCACCCGCCTGGACGACGGCGTTTACGTGGGTCAGCTGTTCCGGCGTCACCATGAACATCTGGCAGATCTTTTCCTCTGTGGTCATGGACAGAAGAGTGTCCTGTACCTTACGTTCCACAGATGTATCTGACGTGGAATCAGCCGTAATATCGCTATTGTCCGTATGGGAATCAGCCGTAGAATCAGGATTGCCCGTATCAGAATCAGCCGTAATGTCAGGATTATCCGTATCGGAATTTGATGAGGTGCTTTCTTTTTGAATGGAATCGTCCTTTGGGGCCTGGTCTGCGGCGCCGCACCCGCCGATAAGAAGCAGTCCGATAATGGCAGCGGCGGGAAACAGGTTTTTCATTTTCATTATCATAGTTTCATATGTCCTCCTGGAGATAAATATTTTTCGGATATTATAGCATGCCATGCGTCACAATTACCGACAAAAACGTAGGAATGAAGTTATTCTTTTGAAAATTAATGATTAGTTAAAAATCTGTGCTTTCAGAAAAGTCTTGAAAACAGGGAATAAAGTGCCTGGAGTTCTCTGTTTTCAAGGCTTTCCACGGTTTTATGTAAACTCTGAAAATCACTTGAAATTACCGATAAACACAAACGGTTAGTGACACGTTAGTGACAAACTTTTATCTTCTCGATCTGGCTTCTCAGCTCTTCTAATTCCCGGTGACGGTATACCTTATTTGTTACATCGGAAAAGGCATGTCCGAGCATCGTCTTCTTATCATTCTCAGCTACCCCATATTTATCACAGAGCATGGAAAAGGTGTGGCGTGCATCGTGGGGAGTATGTTTCTTAATCCCCAGAAGGTTTAGTGTCTTGTACATAGCCTTGCGGAAGGTCTGTGCGCTGTCAGGCAGATAAGAGCCGTACTGGTCAAGCCTTCTCTGCACAAGAGGCAGGATGGCGCTGTGGATTGGGACGATGCGGTTCTTCCCGGCAGCAGTTTTAACTCCGCCCTGGAAGTAACGTTCTTCCAGGTTCGTTTTCATGTCCGTGTAGGCGGAGATCCGAAAACCCGAATAGCACATGATCAGGATCATCTCGGCGACTTCATTGTCCTGATGCTTCCACAGGATCTCCAGATCGGAGGCGGAGAAAGGTTCGCCGTGTTCGTCGTCGTCGGACTTGTTGATCTTCACAAATTTTGAATAGTCTTTATCTGCCAGGTCGTTCGCTTCTGCATAGGCGTACATCTGGTGGTAGAGGATCAGGATCAGTTCCAGCGATGAATGCTTCTTATTGCAGTTGTCTATGGTTTCCTGCAGGTCATTGGCTGTAAGGGAGCGGAAGGACCTGCTGTGGAGTGCGCTGCAGTTCTTGTATGCGGCGCGCATGCTGTTCTCCATGGAAGTCTTCTTCTCCGTGTGGTTGTGGGGCTTCTGGAACTTCCATTGGTAATATTCCTGGTAGACTTCTTCGAATGTCTTCTGTCCGGCGGTCTCACGCTGTCCCTGATTGAACTTGGACAGGATGCCGGTGATCTGGCGTTTCAATTCTTCCGAGTCGGAGGACAGCTCCTTCTCACGGCCTTCGTAGTATTCCCCGTTCCGGTACCAGGTCAGGACGGTGAATCCCTTATACCAGTCATCCACGTAGCAGATAGCTTTCCTGGGCACCGGGATGCCGTTCAGATCGAATTCTTTTGTGGGAGGGTAAACCCCATAGGGGTTGGTGCGGTTCCTGCCTGAAAGGCGCTTGATACTGCCGTAGCCGTTGGGGAGCTTGGGATATTTCTTACGTTTTGCCATGGTATCACTCCTGAAAAAGGGTATAAAAAAATAACCCTCGTAAATTGCGGAGGATTATGGTATAATCTGCTTGTATGGGGCAGATGTATACCACAATCCTCAGGTTTGCGAGTTACATCTATGTGAAACCGTCTCTGGTGGTGCAGGGGCGGTTTTCTCTATAATAGGTCAGAAATTGTAATTGCCAAACCATCAAATATATGGACGGGGATTTCATCATCAAAAGAAAACTGACGGGAATCTTCCTCACCTTCAAAAGAATATATTTGAATGGTTTTTGTTATCGGGTTCACAATCCAGTATTCCCGGACCCCAGCAGTACGGTACTTAAATAGTTTGATGCTATAATCCATACGCTGTGTTGATGGAGAGATAACTTCTACAATCCAGTCTGGAGCGCCGTTACATCCCTTATCTTCTAGTTTATTTTTATCGCAGATAACAGATATATCGGGCTCGACATAGTTTTTATCGTCAGCATTTAAAAATACTGCATAAGGGGCAAGATAAATTTTACATGAGCCTTTATTAGCATCAATATAGTCTGCAATTTTTCTTGATAATGAAAAAATAATGTCTTGGTGCCTTGCATTCGGCGGCGCCATCATATACATTTGGCCGTCGATCAGCTCCGCCCGCTGTCCGTCGGGGAGGGCGTAGATGTCGTCAATTGTATAGGTAAGACGTTGTGGTAGTGCCATGGTCAAGCCTCCTTCCTTTATGATAATGGATTGTAAATTGTTTTATTGAGTCTGGCCGGCATCGGATGAATTTGCGGTTTCGATTACCTGGCCGGTATCTGCGTTGATAAAAGTAACAGAGATATTACTTACGTTCTCTCCGCTGAATACACTATATAAGCCGCCATACATATAGAATGCCATTGTAGAAAATGATTCATTCATGTCCAATTCTGCTGATTTGGTGGTTACGGTGAATTCGGTGAAGTTCTCGTTTGCTTCTATTTTTGTAAAATTCGGATAATTTTCAGATCCAACCATTTCATTCATGCTGGTATTGATCTGAGCACTGTATTCCTCAAGGAGAGCTTTGTGTTGTTTCTTGGTCATGGTGTAAGTCGCGCTTCCGTCAGGATTCAAGGTGATGGATTTAAAACCGTGTTCTTCGGAAATCTTGTTTAGATCTTCTTGTGTCTGTCCTTCTATATATTCTGCAGGGATTGTCAATTCGACGTTAAATATTCCTTCTTCAACGTCTACATCCCCGAGAGTTTCCAGATCGTCAGCGGTTTCATCAGAATCTTTAGAAGTTTCTTCCTTCTTTTCCGGCTCGGTCGATTTTTCTTTGCTGTCGTCTCCGCAAGCTGTCGCAGAGATAGCAAGTGATAATGCTAGAATTAACATTGCAAGTTTTCTTTTCATAAATATGATCCTCTCTTTCTCATTTGTTGGCCTTACATTTGAGAAACTTATATAAACGCCGGAGCAGTTATATTTTAAGAGCTTAATCCCAATCAATGGCCTCATGTGGTATAGTCCCGTTTTCGGCTCTATCTTTTCTGCCTTCTAAAAGTGCCTCTATTTCATCCGGTTCTGGTTTCTCTTCTGGAATGAATTTTACAATGACTCTATAAAGAACATCTATATCATTTTCTGGAACTAATTCAATTAAATTTTTTAATGTTTCTTTGCTCATGCTCTGCCTCCTACAATCTTTTATATGCTTGGCCTCTTGGAATAATATTATCAATATAAATTTTGTCATCTTCCATTGAAAACAGTACTCTTAAGTCCCCGACACGGAGTCGATAGCCTTCATCTACGCCTTGTAATTTTTTAATATCTCCTAAGGGTATCTTTTCAATCGCCTCTTTCAAGCGTTTCTTTGTTGTTTTATCAGAAGAATTTATATATTTTACAGCCTTTTTGCTATATTCTATGCGCATTATTTTATTTATCACCTCTTTGCCAGCATAAGATATAAACGCCGGAGCGGTTATATCTTGCTGAGCACTTCACCAACAGCGTTTATCATGCTTTCGAGAGGATAAATGTCGGGGTAAGTTTCTTTGTCTTTTCGTTGTGTGATTAATACATTTGCGCACACATTTCAGCACGAAGCTCTCTTTCATAATCTGATTTAAAGCTATTCCAAAAGAATAATGTGCTTTGATAATCGCTACCCTCTTTTTTGCAGTCAAAATATATATCAATACGTTCTTTTTGAGCATCCC
This sequence comes from uncultured Lachnospiraceae bacterium, assembly GCA_949840465.1. Lineage (GTDB taxonomy): Bacteria > Bacillota > Clostridia > Lachnospirales > Lachnospiraceae > Schaedlerella. Next base: position 7,135 of record CATKXE010000077.1, read on the forward strand.
ATATTTCCTTATCTTTTTTAGTTGTACTTACACTGAACTTTTTACGCATAGTATTTAAACGCTTAAATGCCGATTCGGGAGATACACCAAAAATTTCAACCACATCATTACAAGTTATTTTTCCATACTCTTTAGCTGTCATATAAAGACTATACTCTGGCATAAATAACTGTGAAGCAAAAAAATGTGCTTCAATTTCTTCTAATGCTTCGTTTTTTTCATGATTTAAATATATATGGCCTATTTCGTGAGCGAGAGTCCAATTTCTATGTTCAAAATACGAAATTTGTGCGTTATATAAAATTATATAGTATCCAGTTTTTTTGTCATACAACGTACAACCATCACTTAAAAGCCCACTATTTGCAGAAAGAAACTTATTAATGGGGGTTCTTGTGTATTGACAATAATTTTGAATGGAGTCAAATATTATATTTTTATCATATTTCAAATCCATTATATTAAGAATTCGATTGGATACATCTTGTTTATATAGCAATTCTGTTGCTTTTTCTGTGCATTTGCTAAAATTGGGGGTTATCAAGTAATATCACTCCTTTATAATTCCCTTAGCTTTAAGGTATACATCTATCGTAGATTCAAACTGGTTAATAATAGCTTCTTTTTCATCCTCGGATGCCCCACCAACTTTGCGGCATAACATAAGGAGCCTACGTTCAGAATCATTTTGGGCGATGATGTTTGGATTACCTTCAGCATTCATATTCTTTGTAGAGCGATTGATAATAATACCAGATGCAAGATTTTCAGTATCTACACCTAATTCTTTTGTGATTTTCATTACATTAGTAATGTTCGAATTGGCTATGCCTCTCTTTAAAATACTGTCTAAAGTAGACCAAGGCATTTCTATTATTTCACAAAATTTTTTTAGACTGCCATATTTTTCAATTATCATTTCCCGTATTTTTGTTTCAATATCAGTCATACCGTATCCTCCTACATACTTAAAGTATCATGAATATATCGAAAAATCAAGATAAAACTATATTTTTATTAAATTTAATATCGAAAAATCGGTTTTTACTATTGACAATCACGAAAATTCGTATATAATGAATTTTATAATCACGAAAATTCAAGAATGAAAGGAGAGGAAAATATTGTTTCCAAATTTAGATGCAGAAATGGCGAGAAGAAAAATCACTCGGGCAATGCTTGCTTCAAAAATAAATAAAACGCCCACAACGTTATCATTAAAATTAAATGGTAAAGCGCCATTATCTTTAGCAGAATGCATTGAAATTAAGAATGTTGTTAATCCTAAGTCTTCTGTTGATTACTTATTTACTACAGATAATCCAGAAAGTTAGATAGAGAAGGAGAAGGTATATGAATAATTTAAGTAAAACAACTATTACAACATTAGAAATTGCAGAGATGATGGAGATGGAGCACGGAAAGCTTTTGAGGAAACTGGAAGGTGATAAGAATCGCAAAGGATATATAGAAATTCTTAACGAAGCCCAAATGGGCGTGGTTGATTATTTTATTAAATCCGCTTATGTGGACGCAAAAGGTGAAATGCGTCCTTGCTATGAGGTAACGAAGTTGGGCTGTGACTTTCTCGCTAATAAGTTCACTGGCGAAAAGGGAATACTTTTTACCGCGAGGTATGTCAAGCGATTTTATGAGATGGAAAAAGACCAGAGAAATATTAATCCTGTAGAAATTTCCATAGGGGAGATTGCCAGTTATCTGAAAGCAATGGATAGAGTTGCTGTTCGGCAGAACCTTGCACCACACAAGATTGCAGAGAATTTCAAGAGGGTGTCAGAACAATTCGGAATACAGCTTACGAATGATTTTGTGAAGATTCCAGAGTATGAGCAGATGCATCTGACATTGGAACAAGAAGAGAAGGAGGTGGTGTGAAGTGAGAAATTTAACAGTTGAAGCTGAACAGGTTATAGAGCAGGCGAACCGTTTGAAAGCGGTGACAGAAAAACAAGCAGGAATAGATTCTGAAAAGGTTCAGCAGACTGTCTCTGATTATATACGGATAGCCAGAGACAACCGGCTGAATTATAACGAACTTTTGCAAGTATTTGCAATCACGAAAGATACGGTGCTTCAATCTTTAAATAAGTTGTCGATTTCAACTTTGCCTGCGGCTATTTCAGATGATGCAAATGTGTAGTCCGTTATAAAGTTTAGGAATTGTGTTTGCCTAGAAATTTCGTCATCTCTGGAATTATCCCGAGAATTCATTCTACACGTAGCAAAAGCAATTCCAATATCATGCGCACGTTGTTCAAGAGTCATAACGATGTCTCCTCTCTATGTACTCGGCATTGGCAGATGCCTGTAAGTATAGTATAGGGGAGTTGGAAGGAAATAGCAAGAAGAGAAGGAGGTGGTGAGGCTATGAGGGACGTTCTGAGCGGAAAACAGACCGCTGTGGTGCTCAGATGTGCACCGATGAAAGTCAAGAAACGGATAGCGATTGGGGAGTGGCCCGGCAGGATCATCCCTAAGAGTAAAACCGGATTGACATGTGACACAATCGAGGTGAACGTTCGTGAACTTGGAGAGTTTTTTTGTATCAGCCAGGAAGAGATACAGCGGAGGCTGGCAGAATAGAAAGGGGTGAAAAGTTGAATGCAAGGGAAGAGATCCCGATCACGGAAGAGGTCATGCGCTTCGCAAGGGTCCACATGGGAGAAGAAAAGCCTTGGATGCACGGCGAACCGGTCAAGGCCTACCGGGAAAAGGACGGCCAGACCAGTATTACATACGCAGACGGGTGCTGGTGGTTCTATCAGGATACCGCGGACGGCACAGTCTGGAAATGAAAAAAGAGCGCTCTGTAAAGGGAATCAGCCTTGAGCGCTCAGGGGATTAATGATTCCCTACTATAACGGAGAAGGGAGAAAATGTCAAATGAAAAATAAGGCGGTCAATGCACTGATAGAGATGGGGATGCCTGCGAACATCAAAGGCTTCCAGTATATTGCAGAAGCGATGGAACTTTTTAAAGCGGATGAGGTATGGAGGATGAAGATCTCCATGCTGTATTATAAGCTGTCCGTGATGTACGATACGACGCCTGCCGCAGTTGAGCGGGCGATCCGGCACGCATTCTCGGTTGTCCTGACACGCAGGAATCTGCAGAATGTGGAGAAGTACCTGGATTTACAGAATACCGCAAACGGAAATCTGCTTTCGGTATTTTTTCTGAAGCTTTCGCAGGAGGGAGGCGGCACGTATGAAAGCGGCAAGGATACAGCTGACGCCCCTCACGCCTGAGGAACAGCAGTTTGCAGAGACGAACCATTATCTTGTGGAACAGTTCCTGTACTGGAACCGGCTGGATCCGGACGACTGGTACGACGTCGTGATCTTCCGGTACCTGCAGTCGGTAAAGAAGTGGCTGATGCGGCCGGAACTGCACAGATACAAGTTTTCCTCACTGCTGAAACAAGGCTTATCGTCAGCTGTCAGGAATGAAAAGGATAAGCAGGCCAGACGGATCCAGACGGTAAGCCTGGATGCGACCATCCCGGGAACGGAGGATGCGACATATCTGGATGTGATCACGGCAGACAACCTGGATTATGTCAGTTATGGGGAATATGAAGAGAAACTATTTAAACCCAAGGTATCGCGGAAACGGCATCCGGACACGCTGGCCTTGAAAGATTTTTTAAGTGACGGGACGCGTAAGATGGTGAAGTTTACATATGACACGAAGGAAGAAGCTGTAACCCGGGATGTGTCAATGCACACCTACCGGAAGAATCACGGGCTCCAGAATGAAATAAGGATATCCCGGGAAGACAGGATCATAACAGTGTTAAAAATTGAAGGAGGTAAGGAATAGATGGACAGCATTAAGATCAATAAGCTGGAGATAGAGAACGTCAAGAGGATCAAGGCGGTAAAGATAGAGCCGTCAAGGGACGGACTGACGATCGTCGGCGGGAATAACAACCAGGGGAAGACTTCGGTACTGGATTCTATCGCATGGGCACTGGGTGGGGAGAAATACCGCCCGTCCCAGGCAGTGCGCGAGGGTTCCGTGATACCGCCCAACCTGAAAGTCGTTATGAGCAACGGCCTGGTGGTGGAGCGGAAAGGCAAGAACAGCAGCCTGAAGGTCACGGATCCGGACGGGAATAAGAGCGGCCAGCAGCTGCTCAATGAGTTTGTGGAGCAGCTTGCCCTGGACCTCCCGAAGTTCATGGAGAGTTCAGGGAAGGAGAAGGCCCAGACCCTGCTTAAGATCATCGGCGTGGGCAACCGGCTGGATGAGCTGGAGGTGAAGGAGAAAGAACTTTTCAGCCACAGGCGCGCCATCGGGCAGATCGCGGACCAGAAAAAGAAGTTTGCTGATGAACAGACCTATTACCCGGATGCCCCCGATGATCTTGTGTCGCCTTCGGAACTGATCCGGAAGCAGCAGGAGATCCTTGCAAGGAACGGCGAGAACCAGCGTAAGAGGGACCGCCTGAATGAGATCACGGCGGAAAAGCACAGGATTTGGGGGGACATGGAGCGGATTGACGACCAGATCGCGGACCTGCAGGCGCGCAAGGACCGGCTGAAACGGGAGTACGACCAGGCGGCAGCTGACGAAGAGACGGCAAGGAAGACGGTCATTGAGCTGCAGGATGAATCGACAGTGGAACTGGAGTCGAACATTGCAGACATTGAAGAGATCAACCGGAAGGTGCGGGCAAATATGGATAAAGACAGGGCAGAGGATGACGCGCGTCAGTATATAGAACAGTATGCGGCACTTACAAAACAGATCGAGGATACCAGGCAGGCAAAAACAGACCTGTTAGGCAGTGCAGACCTGCCGCTTCCGGAACTGTCCGTGAAGGACGGTGAATTGGTCTATAAGGGGCAGCTGTGGGACAACATGTCCGGGTCGGACCGGCTGAAGGTGTCGACGGCGATTGTCCGGAAACTGAACCCGAAGTGCGGGTTTGTCCTTTTGGATAAGCTGGAACAGATGGACGTGCAGACGCTGAACGAGTTCGGGCAGTGGCTCCATCAGGAAGGACTGCAGGCGATCGCTACCAGGGTGAGTGTGGGCGATGAATGCAGCATAATTATTGAAGACGGTTATGTGAAGGGGCAGGAGCATCCGGCAGAGGATGTGCAGGAGACTCCGAAAACGCCTTCATGGAAAGCAGGTGAATTTTAATGGAGATAACAAGGGGATGGATCCGGGGCGCGAAGAAGGTAGTCTGCTATGGCCCCGAGGGCATTGGGAAATCAACATTTGCATCTAGGTTTCCCAATGCGGTGTTCATTGACACAGAAGGGAGCACGAAGGACATGGACGTGGCAAGGCTGCCGCGTCCGGCCAGCTGGGAATACCTCCTGCAGGAGATCCAGTATGTGAAGGATACCCCGGGAGTATGCGCGACGCTGGTCATTGATACTGTTGACTGGGCAGAACAGCTCTGTGTGGAGCATATCTGCAGCAAACACCATAAAGACGGTATTGAAAGTTTTGGGTATGGGACGGGTTATGTGTACACAAAAGAAGAATTCGGGAGGTTCCTTAACCGCCTGGAGGATCTGGTGGAGGCAGGTGTCAATGTTGTCCTGACGGCGCATGCCCATATCAAGAAATTTGAGCAGCCGGACGAGATGGGGGCGTATGACAGGTGGGAACTGAAACTGGGCAAGAAGACATCTTCCCAGACAGCCCCACTGGTGAAGGAATGGGCGGACATGCTGTTATTCGTCAATTACAAGACGTATTCGGTTGCGGTCGATGATAAAGGCAAGAAGCACAAAGGCCAGGGCGGGAAGCGGATCATGTACACATCCCACCATCCCTGCTGGGATGCAAAGAACCGCTACGGGCTTCCGGACGAATGCGAATTTGAATACGGCGTGATCCGCCATATCGTAGAAGGTTCGGCGGCAGGACAGGACAGAACTATGAAACAGCCGGAAGAAAAGAAGGAGAATAAACTGCCGGATTTCATGAGCCTTCCGGAAGCGGATGCTGATGAAGAATTGGATTTTAACACAGGGGAAAGGATCCGGGAAGGGAAGAAGGGACAGAAGGAAGAGAAACCAGAGAAGAAGGAAACAAAGCCGAAGGCCGATATGTCCCGGAGCGAAGTATTCCGCCTGAACGATTACATACCGAAAGCGCTTCAGGATCTGATGTATGTCAACCTGGTATCGGAAGAGGAACTAATGGAGGCGGTCTATCACCGGGGATTTTTTCCACGCAGTACACCATTCCAGAACCTTCCGGATGAATTTATTGACGGCTGCCTGATCGCGGCATGGCCGAAGGTAATGGCGGTTATCAGTGAAATGAGGAGTAAACAGGAGATCCCGTTTAATTAGTGAAGGAGGATATTGACATGGGTGAAATTGGAAGAGAACTGGATTGGGATGATTCTCTTGAAAAGGAGAATGATTATGTGCTGCTGCCAGAGGGGGATTATGATTTTGTCGTGGAAAGTGTGGAACGTGCAAGACATTCGGGAAGTGATAAGATCCCGCCCTGTAATAAAGCGATAGTTAGACTGAGAATAGAATCGGAGTATGGAACCGCGATAATTAACCACAATTTATTTCTTTATTCCAGTATGGAAGGGATGCTTTCTGCTTTCTTTACTGGTATTGGACAGAAGAAAAAGGGCGAGAAGTTAGGCCGGATGAATTGGCAGGCTGTGCCGGGCTCCACCGGAAGAGTCCATGTGAAGCCGAAGAAGTATAATGACAATGACTATAATGAGATCAAAAAGTTCTATCCGAAAGAAGTCAAACAGTACAAGGCAGGTGAGTTCTGATGGAACTGAGGCCATACCAGAGGGAAGCGAAGGAGGCCATCTTTGAGAACTGGGACAACGGCACCAGAAAGACGCTCCTTGTGCTCCCTACCGGGTGCGGTAAGACGATCGTCTTTGCAAAAGTAACGGAGGAATGTGTCAGGAACGGCGACAGGGTGCTGATCCTGGCGCACCGGGGCGAGCTGCTTGACCAGGCCGCGGACAAGATCGCGAGGTCGACGGGGCTTGGCTGTGCGACGGAGAAGGCGGAGGCGACCTGTCTTGGCAGCTGGTTCCGTATCGTGGTGGGTTCCGTGCAGACCATGATGCGGGAGAAGCGGCTGGGGCAGTTCCCGGAGGATTATTTTGACACCATCATCATTGACGAGGCACACCACTGCATCTCTGACAGCTACCAGAGGGTGCTGCAGCATTTTCCCGGGGCGAAGGTGCTAGGGGTTACGGCCACGCCTGACAGGGGCGACATGAGGAACCTGGGCAGCGTGTTTGAGAGCCTGGCATATGAGTATACGCTGCCAAAGGCCATCAAGGAAGGGTACCTGTCGCCGATCAAGGCGGTCACGATCCCGCTTAAGGTGGACCTGACGGGCGTCGGGATGCAGTCGGGCGACTTCAAGGCGGGTGATCTGGGTACGGCCCTGGATCCGTACCTGCGCACGATCGCACAGGAGATGAGGGGATACTGCCGGGAAAGGAAGACGGTTGTATTCCTTCCCCTGGTGAAGACAAGCCAGAAGTTCAGGGATATCCTGAATGAAAACGGGTTCCGGGCTGCCGAGGTGAACGGGGACAGCCAGGACAGGGCGGAGGTCCTGAAGGATTTTGAAGAGGGCCGTTACAATGTGCTGTGCAACTCCATGCTGCTGACGGAGGGCTGGGACTGCCCGTCGGTGGACTGCATCGTCGTGCTGAGGCCGACAAAGGTCAGGAGCCTTTACTGCCAGATGGTGGGAAGGGGTACGAGGCTGGCACCGGGGAAGGAGCATTTGTTACTGCTGGATTTCCTGTGGCATACGGAACGCCATGAACTGTGCCATCCGGCACACCTGATCTGTGAGAGTGAGGATGTTGCGAAGAAGATGACGGAGAACCTGGAAGAGGCGGGATGTCCGGTGGATATCGAAGAGGCGGAGAAGTCTGCGTCAGAGGATGTCATTGCACAGCGGGAAGAGGCGCTGGCAAAGAAGCTGGCGGAGATGAAGCGCAGGAAGAAGGCGCTGGTGGATCCGCTGCAGTTTGAGATGAGCATCCAGGCGGAGGACCTGGCCGGATACGTGCCTGCCTTCGGATGGGAGATGGCGCCGCCGTCTGACAAACAGAAAAGTACGCTTGAAAAGCTGGGGATACTCCCGGATGAGATTGATAATGCAGGGAAAGCCTCCAGGATACTGGAGCGCCTGGATAAGCGGAAGAGGGAAGGGCTTACGACGCCAAAGCAGATCCGGTGCCTGGAGAAGTACGGGTTCCAGCATGTAGGGACGTGGCAGTTTGAGACGGCCAAGAGCCTGATCAACCGGATCGCAGGCAACGGCTGGCGTGTGCCGAACGATATCATCCCACAGGAATTTATAGGAGCGTAGCGAGAGTATGGAACACCGGACAGACTTGACAAAGATCATAGGACATATAGATCCTTCCGGATGCGGTTACCAGGAATGGGTGAACGTCGGCATGGCCTTGAAGCACGAGGGATACCCGGTGTCTGTCTGGGATGAGTGGAGCCGCAGGGATGCAGGCAGGTACCATGCAGGTGAATGTGAAAAAAAGTGGCGCAGTTTCCGCGGGAATTCCTCCCCGGTCACGGCAGGCACCATCGTACAGATGGCCCTTGACCGTGGATGGAAGCCGTCTTACAGCGGGCGGGAGCTTGAATGGGATGATGAACTCAGCGCAGAAGATTACGCGGTTGTGGATTGGAACGGGGTGGAAAAGAAGGAGATAAAGGAGCCGGAGGAATGGGACTCGGCGGGGCAGTTGATCAAGTACCTGGAAATATTGTTTGAAGCGTCTGAAAGAGTTGGCTATGTGACCCGGACCTACGAAAGGGACGGCAGATTCCTGCCGTCAAAAGGCTGCTGGGATAGAACTGCAGGGCAGTTGATCCAACAATTAAGTAAGTGTGGAGACGATATTGGTTCGGTACTGGGAGACTATAACCCGAAGGCGGGGGCCTGGATCCGGTTCAACCCGTTAGACGGCAAGGACTGCAAGAATGAGAATGTGACAGAGTTCAAATACGCACTTGTGGAATCGGACACGATGGAGATAGAAAAACAGAATGCGGTCGTCAGGGAACTGGAACTGCCAGTAGCATGCTTAGTCCATAGTGGAGGCAAGAGCTTACACGCCGTTGTGCGTGTAGATGCACCGGATTACAAAGAATACCGGAATCGTGTAGATTATCTGTATAAAGTGTGTGAGAAGAACGGCCTTAAAGTAGACGGCCAGAACAGGAACCCGTCCAGGCTGTCCAGGATGCCGGGAGTCACCCGCAGCGGGAAGAAGCAGTTCCTTGTGGATACGAATATCGGGAAGCAGTCCTGGGATG
>CATKXE010000078.1 GCA_949840465.1 uncultured Lachnospiraceae bacterium
TATAATGTTCTGCCTCATATAAAGCACAATACAAGGGCTGTCTCTTTGCCTGATACTGATAATAGAAGTAACCGACGCCTCCTAAGAGCAAAATGACTGTCATAAAAGAAGCCGCCAGGCTGACCATCCTCATGGGATTTTTCTTCCTGCGTCTGCGCTTTCTGCCCTTTTGAGGTGCGCGGGAACCCGTATTCCCGGAACGATGCCTTTGCTGCCCCATATTCTGCTTCTGGCTTCCTCCACCCTGCTGCGATTCCGGCCTGCGCTGTCTTTTCCCTCTTGTACCCTGCTCCGCCCTCTGTCGGGAATATTGTTCACTCATGCTTCCTTGCCTCTCATCTGTATAATTCTCTCCAATCCAGATCGCCTCTGTCCAGAGCCATGATCAGCGCCTCTGCAGTAGCGATATTGGTGGCAATGGGTATATTGTACTCATCACACAGGCGCACAATATCATTCACATCCGGTTCATGGGATCTGGGGCTTAGTGGATCTCTGAAAAAAATCATCAGATCCATATCATTCTGTTCAATCTGAGCGCCCAGCATCTGCTTTCCTCCGAGATGCCCTGCCAGATATTTGTGGATATTCAGATTCGTCACCCTCTCCACAAGCATCCCGGTTGTCTCTGTTGCATACAGGTCGTGTTTGTTCAAAATCCCTCTGTAGGCAATACAAAAATTCTGCATCAGTTTCTTCTTCGCATCATGTGCAACCAATCCTATATTCATCTCTGCTCTCTCCTCTACTGATATTTGTTCGGCTGAAGCCCGACATTCAGCACAAATCCGATTCCCATATAAAAGCATACGACAGAGGTCAGGCCGTAACTGATAAATGGCAGGGAAATCCCTGTATTCGGAAACAACATGGTAGCTACACTGATATTGATAAAGCTTTGGATGCCAATCAGTGCGGCGACGCCGGTGCAGATAATACGTCCACCGGTATCTTTTGCTTTCATACCGATCATAATACAATCTATTACTATTAATAATAACAAAATTATGACCACACAACAACCCACAAATCCTAATTCTTCACCAATAATTGCAAAAATAAAATCTGTCTGCGGTTCAGAAATGAAATTCCCGTTTTTTACAGAAGTAGTCGCCGTGCTGTTGTACCCTTTTCCGGTCAGCTGTCCTGAACCGATGGCCATAATGGAATTTAATTGCTGATAAGCCTCGTCGGACTCATATTTTTCCGGCTCCAGCCAGGCCAGAATACGGTTTTGCTGATACTGATGTATCAATGGCTGATTGGGCTGTATCACAATGATGAATAAGATGATTGCCAGAGGAATAAATATAGCACACATGGTTCCGATAAATTTGTAGCTTAAACCGCCGATATACATCAGCACACAGAACAGCATCGCCAGACAAATTGTATTGGAAAGGTTCGGCTGCTTATAGATCAGAACCAGTGACGGAAGCATCAGCGCCACCGCCGCAATGATAAAACGTCTATGATTGATCGACTGTTCCCTGGCCATCAAAAGCTTTGCATAGAACAGAATCGTTATGATCTTAGTCAAGTCAGAAGGCTGGAACTGGATAAACCCCAGATTCAGCCAACGGGTCGCCCCGTTTGTATTCACACCAAAGAGAAGGACGGCGCCCAGTAATATGATGTTCACCAGATACATGACCCAGTGGAAGTTCAGCACCCAGTTATAATCGATCAGGGAAATAACCACCATGGCGATCACTCCCAGTACGACTCCCTGCGCCTGCTTTGTCTGCAGAGAAGCCTGCGCGCTGCCGACGATAAACACTCCGATAACAGAGATTGCCAACACCAGCGCGACAAGGCTGAACTTATAATCTTTGATATGATACCGCTGTCTGATAATCTGAATATAATTCTTCAATCATTTTCTCCCGTATATTTAATATGTATATCTGAATGTGTAATCCTGAGTTCAAAATTTTCCGGTTTAATCTCTATATATTTGGAAATCGTGTGATACATGTCAGAGGATAACTTTTCGGCCGCATCCGGTGTACATTTCAGCCTGTCCGCATTGAGCAGGACATGGAGCCTGTCTTTCGCAATCTGAACAGAAGGTACACGCATCATCTTCCTCCTCCTATTTACAATGTAACGCCCCCTCACCTTCGTTCGAGGGCAAATCGTCAGAAGGCATCTTGAGAAATGCTTCGCATTTGCCTTCCTCCTACAATGTAACGCCCCCTCACCTTCCGTTCGAGGGCAAATCGTCAGAAGGCATTTGCCTTCCTTCTATTTTTTCCCGAACATCCTGCGAAGCCGCAGGAAAAAGCCGTCCGGACGGCTGAAATCAGGTATGGGGAGATCTTCTCCCAGAATCCGTCGGCAGATCCGGTCATAAGCCTGTCCGGACAAACAGTCTGTGCCAATGATGGGTTCTCCCTGATTGGTTGCGATCACAATCTGTTCATCATCCGGTATGACCCCGATTAGAGGAATTGCCAGTATCTCCGTCACATCTTCCACGGACATCATATCCCCTTTCTGCACCATATCGATCCGAAGCCGATTGATGATCAGAGAATTTTTCTTGATCCCTCTTGTTTCCAACAGGCCGATAATACGATCCGCATCCCGGATTGCGGAAACTTCCGGGGTTGTAACGACGATAGAACAATCCGCGCCTGCGATGGCATTCTGAAATCCCTGCTCAATTCCCGCAGGACAATCCAGAATGATATAATCAAACTCTGATTTCAGTTCTGAAACCAGTTTTTGCATCTGTTCCGGTGATACGGCGGATTTGTCCTTTGTCTGGGCGGACGGGAGCAGATATAGTTCAGGAAAGCGCTTGTCCCTGATCAATGCCTGCTTGGTACGGCAGCTTCCCTCGATTACATCAACCAGATTATAGATGATCTTATTCTCAAGCCCCATGACCACATCCAGATTCCGAAGCCCCAGATCCGTATCGATTACAATGACCTTTTTGCCGGCCTGCGCAAGCCCCACACCTATATTTGCCGTGGTGGTCGTCTTGCCGACCCCGCCTTTTCCCGATGTAATTACAATTACTTCTCCCATTCTTGCTATCCTCCTGCTGCTTCTGACTCTGACGATAAGTATTCTCCGAACTAATTTACAAGTGGAATGACACGAATCCGAATGCCTTCCACAGAAGCCAGTTTGGGTCCCCGGATCGCAAGCCCTTCCTGATATACCTCCTGGCGCTTTGCCTCCATATCTCCGATCCGAAGGACTCTCGGCCGCATAGAAAGCGCTACAATATAGGCATCCCGGTTTCCGGCTGCCCCGGCATGTGCATTCCCGCGCAGGGCTCCGACCACAACAATGTTCCCCTTTGCGATCACGGCTGCCCCCGGCTCAACATTGCCCAGTATCACAATGCTGGAATCGGATTCAATCACTTGTCTTTTTCCTAAAGTACCTTTGTAGAACTGCCCTTCTCTTTCCGGCAGGTCAGCAGCGGCTTTTTCTACAATCCGTTTGTATGCCAGTTCATGTTCACTGTCCTCATCGATTACACATACAATGTCAATCCCTGCCGTATCAGAAATCAGACTGAGGATCATCTGCTCTTGTGTATAGTTTAAACTGCGGCCATGGAAAGAGACTGCCATCTGCGCACCCTGAAAAAATCTGGCCGAATTTTGGAATCTGTCCTGCATATGCTCCAGAAGCGCCTCAAAGGGAATCTCCGGATCCATATGGATCTCCATGCCATATTTACAGCTTTTAATTGTAACAAGCCTGTCCAATTTTCTCACTTCCTTAGTCAGAAATCGATGCTCCCAGTTTTGCGGCCTGCCCCGTGATCAGTTCACTCTCCTCCGCCAGCCCAAAGTTCGCCTGAATCACATCCTTGCCGATCTCTGCCGCATACGCGGAAGTATATCCGTTGGCAATTCGCACGGCCACCGCCATCTCAGGTTCCTCTGCCGGAGCAAATCCCACGAACAGGGCATGATCCGGATGGATCGCGCTCTGCTGGGCCGTGCCGGTCTTTCCGGCTGTCTGGACTCCAAGTCCATAAAAACTGGCCGTACTCTGAATCATGGCAACCATGCCCGAATGGATCAGATCCCATGTATCATCTGAGACGTCATCCATCGTATTGACCACTGTGGGCTCATATTTTTTAATAATCTTTCCATTGGCATCCGTTGTCCTGTCAAGAAGCGTCAGTTTATAGACAGTTCCTTTGTTCGCTACCGTTGAGACGTAGCGGTTCAGCTGGCTGACCGTATAGTTGTTGGTGCCCTGCCCAATGGCCGACAGTACGGAATCCGTATCAGAAATATTCGGCTCCGTCTCCGGGATCTCCAGGCCGGATGTCTCTCCTAAGCCAAATTCCTCAGCATATTTATGCAGAATCTCAATTCCGCGGTTGCTGTCGTAATTCCCGTCTTTGTCCTGCCCAAACTGGAATCCCACATTATAATAAAATACGTTGCAGGAATAATTCAGCGCGTCCACGACATTGATTCCACCGTGTCCGTTGGGCCAGGACCAGCAGCGTGGGCTTGGGCTGACCAGCGGAAATTCACCGCCGCATGAGAGATAGGTGTCCCCTTTGATGGTTCCTTCTGTCAGGGCTGCGACAGAAGTCAGCATCTTGTATGTGGATCCCGGCGCCGTAGTCTCCTGCGTGGCATTATTATAGAACGGGCGGGACAGGCCGGTCACAAGCTGCGTATAATAGTTGGAATCCATGGTATTGGCCAGCCGGTTATTATCATATCCCGGATAGGATACGCAGGCTAACACCTGCCCTGTGTTGGGGTCGCTCACTACAGCGGAGCCTGTACACGGCTCCAATGCAAGCTGCCCGGGAGTAATCTTAAGCGTCTGGATCTGTGTATAAAGCCATCCGAAAGAGTCCAAACTGCCGTCCCTAAGCGCGTTATATGTCCCTTCATCCATTGGCAGCACCCCTTGTTCATAGACAATGGCACAAATTTGCGTCCCGGTGATACTCCCTGATTTTATAAGATATTTGTAGAGAAGTTTGTCGAAATTCATATCCGAACTCAAATAATCCTGCAAATACTTTAAAATCGCCTGATAGACTTCCGCCGCATCAGAATAATCGGATGTGATATAGTCGCTGAGCCGGGAAGTATCGATCCAGTTCCTGGAAATCGCATAGTTCAGATACTGGTTCATGCTGATGGTTTCTTCCTTGGACCATGCCTGATGGGTAGGATCCGCAGGGTCAATGACATCTGCAAGCAGGATGCTGGACTGTAGAATCCCTTCCATATAATCCATATATCCCTTCATCTCCACAGAGAGGCCCTGATAAGGCGTCGTTCCGTTAAGTTCCCGCAGGATCTCATTGATCACCGTATTTTTGCGCGCCTCATAGATCGTATAGACCTCTTTTTCAGTGGGGCCTGCGTCTTCCCTGCCGAAATGCTGCTCATTGATGATCTCGTTAGCAATAAAGGCATAATAAGCATCGTCCGCCGGGATGATGATATCCAGAGTATCCTCTACTGCGCTGGGATCATAATTCATCACATTGCGCAGCTTGGAAAGGACGATTCCGGCTATCTTTTCTTCTATGATCTTATAAGTCTGCTCCTGCAGCTTCATATCAATAGTCAGATAAATATCATTGCCTGCACCGGGCTCCACATAGCTGACCTGTTCCGTCACCTTGCCCACACTATCCACATAAAAGATCATCTCTCCGCGGTCACCCTGAAGGACATTGTCCATCACCTGTTCGATTCCGGATTTTCCGACAATATCAGATAAAGAATACCTCTCTTTCACCTCATCATCCAGGGCGTCGTACTCCTCCTGCGAGATCTTTCCGGTGTAGCCGATCAGGGATGCAAAATATTGGCTGTCCGTATATCTGCGCAGAGATTCTACTTCCACATCCACACCTTCCAACTTGTCCAGATTTTCCATGACCGCGGCACGTGTCTCCTCACTGACATCCGAAGCAAGGACTGTAGGAATATATTTTTGGAAGCTGTTCAGATTGATGGCATACCTGAGGTTCACCATTTTCAGAATATATTCCCTGTCCAGCTTTTGTTCATCCAATTCATATCCATATAACTCATCCGTACACAGGTAGTGGATCAGATCCTCCGCCGTAGCGCGTTCCTGTTCCGTCGAAAGTTCTTCAATCGTCCGAAGTCCATAAACATCTGCCACAAAGCGCAGCCGCAGAGTCTCATTGGTCTGGGTGAACTGGTAATTCCCGGCAGAATCCAACACAATCCCAAAGCTATGGATGACCGAGTCCCCGTGGGATTCTACGATCTGGATCACCTGGTCGAGAATATGGTTCAGTGTCTGATTCCGGTCCTCAGAAGGTGACAAGTCATCCTCAAAAGTTACCGAATACGCCGGCTCATTATAAGCCAGCAGATTACCGTTCCTGTCGTATATACTTCCACGGGTTCCCTGCAGGTTTCTTTCTTTACGGATCTGCAGCTTATAGTTGTCCATATAATACTCGCCCTTTACAATCTGCAGGTTAAAAAGTTTATTGATCAAGACGGCATACAGGAAACAAAAAACAAGTATCAATACCAGGAGGCGGGATTCTGAAATCTGTATGATTGCTCTTTTCGCCCGTTTCCAAATCCTTTTAAACAAATTTACCAGCACTCCTTTTCTCTTCTGCCTCTAATCTGTGGTTTATAAAAAGTAAAAGAGGATACGCCCCTAATGTCACTACTATAGTATATATGAGCTCCGGTATGATAATATGCCTCAGATAATGCAAAAAATCAAATTCACTCCGAAGCATGAACATCAAAAGATAGATCACTACCCCATAGATGAACTCCGTCACTCCGGTCAGTGCCAGAGGGAGCTTGATATCCTCCGCATAATACAGCTGCTCAAAGAGGCCGTTCACATAGCCGGCCAGCAGGTAAAGCAATGCATAGAATCCCAAGATACCTCCAAACTGGATATCCATCAAAAGTCCGGAGAAAAACCCCACCAGCATCCCGTCTTTCGGCCCCCGCATGAATCCATAGGAGGCCGTCAGTATCAGCATCAGGTTCGGTTTCACCGAAGCAAGCGTAAGCCTCGGGAACAGCGTACACTGCAGCAGATAAAAGACACACAGGACAATGGCTGTTACAAATACCCGCCTGATTTTTATATTTATACCTTTCAAGTTACCAACCCCTTTTTTACCATAAGAAGCGTTTCAACTGCCCCCGGGACACAAAACTCACTGTGCGGGGGTGTCCGTCCCTGTCATCTGTGCTTTTGTACTGGTGATCACCAGCACCTCCTGAAGGTTCTTAAAATCTACCACCGGCGTGATATAGCCGGAACGGGTCAGATTGTTGGAATCCACCTGTACTTCACTGACATATCCGATCAGGATTCCCTGCACATATTTATCACTGATGTGGGATGTAACGATCTGTTCTCCCACCTCCACCTTATTGTCATTGTTTTCCATCTGCTCAAAGCGCATCTTCCCTTCATTGATCAGGGACAGGTCGCCCCGCACGATACATTTATCCGATGTAGAGAGCACCATGCCGCTGACATTGCTGGAATCGTCAATGATGGAGCGGACCGTGGACCAGGTAGGGCCTGTCTGGGTCACAATACCAACCAGGCCGCTCCCTGCGATGACATTCATATCTTTCTGTATTCCATGGAAACTCCCTTTGTCTATCGTAAAGGTGCTGAACCAGTTCCCGGAATCCATACCGATCACATGCGCCCCTATCTTTTCATACTCTGCATAATTCTGATCCAGCTTGTACAGTTCCCGTAGCCGTTCCAGTTCATATTTTTCCTCCTGAAGATTGTTATTCTCAATCATCAGGTCGTCTATTTTTTCCTGAAGCTTTTGATTCTCCCTGCGTGCTTCCTCCAATGTGGCAAAATTTTCACTGAGATCCACAAGAAGGCTGCCTGCTTTGTTCATCCCCTGCTGCATGGGGATCACTGTGATATTCGCAAGAATCCGGAAAGGCCCGGTCACCCTGCTGTAAAATACGGATAAAAACATCAGCAGGATACAGACCAGAACCAGCCCGGCCAGCAGATATTTATTCAAATTGGACGTTTGATTCTTTTTTTTCATAGTTATGTTCAGTCCTTTTTACCATCTTATCTCAACCATCGGGATCCCTCATCTGACAAAGAATACGTCAGTTCCCTGTAATTCCTTTTGTCCTGGATGATGGTCCGCAGGCCTTCCACGACGCAAAGCTCCGGACGCGTACACGTCCTGACCTTAAGCCCGGTACTCACTTGAAGATATGTAGAAAGCTCCTTCAGGTTTGCCAGCCCTCCGGTCAGACAGATCCCGTTTTTCTCGACTGCGCTGCGTATCACGGGAGGCGTTCGGTCAAACATTGCTTTAATCTCTGCCGCACATTCCTTTAAAGGTTCCTTAAGCGCCGTCCGAACCATGCCGACCGGAATGGAACGGTGCTTGGGAATGCCGGTCTTCAGGTTCCTTCCCGTCACATCAATCTCCTTGCAGTCCACATCCTCAAATATTCCAAAATCCTGACGCAGCGACTCCGCGGTGCGCCTGCCTATCAGAAATCCCATATGATGCCGTACCAGATTCTGGATAGCCTGATCCAGATGCTCTCCTCCCAGCTTCAACAGACGGTTCATCACCATCCCGCCCTGGCAGAGAACGGAAATATCCGTAGAGCCGCCGCCCATGTTGACGATCAAGATCCCTTCCGTACGCTGTACATTGACCCCGAAACCGATGGCATCCGCAATTCCGCGCTCTACAATCCTGACAGATTTTGCACGGGCGGAGGAATGGTAGACCAGATCATAAAAGGCGCGCTTCTCTACCTCTGTCACATCCGCAGGCACTGCCACAAGATATTCTGCCCCTCCCGAAAAAGGCCGTTCTTTTTTCAGGAGGTTATCCAACAGGCACTGCATATCATGGAACCGCGCGATCACCCCGTTCTGCATAGGGAACAGAACCTCGATATTGTCCGGTGACTTTTCAAACATAACCCATGCCTCGTCCCCGGCAGCATATAAAAATTCTTTGTCTTTTCTTGCAATGATATTCTTTTCTTTCCAGATAAAATCTCGCTTTTTATCAAAAACCTTGAGTTCATAAGTTCCAAGATCCAGTCCATAAATGTTACGGAACATACGCCGACCTTCCTTGCTTAAAAAATTCCCAGCTCCCGCATGCTGCTGTAGCAGTTATTGCCGATGATGATGTGGTCTAAAAGTTCCACTCCGATCATCCTGCCTGCCTCATAGACCCTTTTCGTCACAAGAATATCCTCCCTGCTTGGGGTCGGATCGCCGCTGGGATGGTTGTGAAGCAGGATAATTGAGACCGCATCCTTTTGCAGCGCCTCTACAAACAATTCTCGGGGGGAAATCACAGCCGAGTTTACGGTTCCTTTGGAGATATCCGTCTCTCCGATCAGACGGGATCTGGTATTCAGGAGCAGAAGCTTCATGGATTCCTGTTTCTGATACCTGAGATCCTCCATGTAATACCGGGCAATCGTATCCGGAGCATCAAACTGAAGCCCGGGTCCTGCGCAGGCCTTTGAGATCCGTCTGGCAAGCTCACAGATACAGAGGATCTGGACGGCTTTCACCTTTCCAATCCCCTTTACCTGAAGAAGCCGTTCAAAAGTCCAGTGGCGGAGGCTTAAGACTCCTTTATCTCCAATCTCCGGATACAGGATCCGTCTGGCAAGCCCAATGGAATTCTCCCCTTTGGTTCCTGTCCGCAGAAGAATTGCAAGCAGTTCGATCTCCGTCAGGTTCTCGGCGCCAAAACGCTCACACTTCTCATAAGGACGTTCTTCTTCTGTAAGTTCTTTTATTGTTTTCATAATGGTTTTCCTGAGTATGAAAACGGCATGGTTCTGCGTTGCTTTTTTGCAGAATGATAGTTTGGCTAATACACAATACCGGATTATTTTACCATAATTTGAAATTTGTGTACAGGTCTCTAATATAAAAATTCTGTGAATGATCGGTTTATGGTTGCCATTCGCGGCCGGTCAGGCCGTGATCCACCAGGGGTTCAGTAGTGAAGGATTTATAACGGCGTATCAGAGCCTCGGCCACTTTCAGGCCGTCCATGGCCGCAGACATGATCCCGCCCGCATATCCGGCTCCTTCCCCGCAGGGATAGACGCCTCGAATCTCGCTTTCCATGGTATCGGACCGAATCAGGCGGACCGGGGAGGATGTCCGGCTCTCCACTCCAAATAAAAGGGCGTCCTCCCTGGCAAATCCGGGGATCTTGCGATCCATGGCACAGATTCCTTTTTCCAGAGACTTTGCAAGTTCTTCCGGGAAAATGGCACGCACATTGGCAAGGCAAAACTTCCCTTTTATTTGAGGAGAAATTTCCCCCAGGCTGGTGGTCGCCTGATTACGGCAAAAATCTCCAAAGCACTGGACGGGGACGCGCCCTGCGCCCTCTTTGTAGGCAGACGCTTCCAGCCGACGCTGAAAGTCAATCCCTGCCAACGGATGAGGGCTTCCATAATCGTCTGGGGTTACGGTGACAATGACCGCGCTGTTGGCGTTTTTACCGTTCCGGCCGGAATAGCTCATGCCGTTGACCGCCAGATGCCGTTCCTGCGAGGAGGCATTGACCACATACCCTCCGGGACACATACAGAACGTATACACCCCTCTTCCATTGTTCAGTTTCTCGGACAGTTTGTAAGCGGCGGCGGGAAGGCTCTCTGCCAAAACAGATCCGTACTGCGCCTCCTGGATCATCTTCTGGGGATGCTCAATGCGCACCCCTACGGCAAATGCCTTTGCCTGCATGGGAATGCCGCTTTCATAGAGCATCTGGAACGTATCTCTTGCGCTGTGGCCGATGGCTGCCACAAGCACTTCTGCCGCAAGATGTTCCTTTCCGTTCACAACAATCTCCCGGAGACTTCGGAAACCGGATTCCTGCATACAGACCATCTCCGTAAGACAACTGTGGAATCGGATTTCTCCCCCGTACTTCTGAATTTCCGCCCTCAGGTTACGGACCACCTCTGCCAGAATGTCCGTCCCGACGTGGGGCTTCTGCTCATATAAAATCCGTTTTGGCGCGCCGAGGCGCACAAAAGTTTCCAGAACAAAACGATTGCGGGCGCAGGAGTCCTTCACAAGCGTATTGAGCTTGCCGTCTGAAAAAGTGCCTGCCCCGCCCTCTCCGAACTGTACATTGGATTCTGGATTCAATCTCCCGGTGTCCCAAAAAGCCTGCACATCACGGAGCCTTTCTTCCACCGGCGCTCCCCGTTCCAGGACAATGGGGCAATACCCTTCCCTTGCCAACAGCCAGGCGCTGAACAGCCCGGCAGGACCGGTTCCCACAATAATCGGTCTTTTGGAAAGTTTTTCCTTTCCATGGAAAGGCATCTGATACCTTTCTTTCTGTTTTTCTATTTTCTGTATTTTTGCATTCTGTCTGCCGACGCGCCTGAAAACGGCGGGTTCCTGCGAAATCTCCACATCCACGGTGTAGCTGTAGTAGATTTCAGGTTTCTTTCTGGCGTCAATAGACTGCTTAAAAATCTGGTACTTGAGAGGTTCCGATTTTTTGAGATGCAGAACCTTTCTGATTTTATCTTCCAGTTCCTGTCCGCTATGCCCGGGCAGAAGCCGGATCTGGCTGATTCTAAGCATGGGCTGCCTCCCTTCCTGCCACATAACCGCTGGACCATGCCCACTGCAGGTTATATCCCCCGCACAACCCGTCCACATCTAAGAGTTCTCCGGCAAAATACAGGCCCTTAACAAGACGCGATTCCAGAGTCGTAGGATCTACGCTTCTTGTATCTACACCCCCGCGGCAGACCTGCGCCTGCTTAAAAGGATTGGTTTCGGCCACTTTTGTTTCAAACTGCCTGATCAAACGCCCAATATGGTTCCATTGCGCTTTGGAGAGCGTAGAGACGCTCTGCCCCCTCTCAAGCCTGCAAAGACGGATCCAAAGGTCGCACAATTTTTTCGGAAATAAACCGATAAAAAATTCCTCCAATGTCTTTTCCGGCCGGGCTTTGATACGCACATCCAGAAAATGCAGAAATTCCTCCCATCCCATCCCCGGCATAAAATCTAAAACTGCTGTCACCGCTTTCCCGCCATAGAGCGCTTCTGCCGCCGCAGCGCTGACCTGAAATACCGGAATACCGGAAATACCGTAATTCGTCAGCTGTATCTCTCCCTGATCCTTTGCAATGCAGGCGTTGTCTGCAAATATAGAAACCTGTCCCCGCACCCTCACTCCGGAAATACATTTGTAAAAATCCTCCCTGCACCGAAGCTGTACCAGAGCGGGGAAAATGGGGGTTAAGGGATGTCCAAGACTTCTGGCCAGCGCATAACCGGAACCGTCACTTCCTGCTATCGCCGAGGCTTTGGAGCCTGTTGCGAGAATCACCCGGCGCGCCCGAAGCTTTCCCGCATTGGTTTTGACCAAAAACCCTGTTTTTTGCGGAAGAATCTCCGTACATTTCTGTTCCCTGTAAAATTCTACATGCATACGGCTGCATTCCATCATAAGCACCTCCAGGATTGCGGATGCCTGATCGGAATTCGGATAGAGATAACCGTTCCTGCTTTTCGGATAAATCCCCAGCTCCTGAAAAAAATCCACGGTTCTTCCGGCATCAAACTGCTGAAGGATTCCCCATGGAAATGCTGCATTTTGAGAATGGTAACAGGAAGCGTCCTGATACTCGTTGGTATAGTTGCACCGGCCGTTCCCGGTGGCGAGGATTTTGCGGCCGGTCCGGTCATTTTGCTCCAAAACCGCCACTTCTGCACCTCCGGAAGCCGCCGCGGCCGCTGCCATCAGACCGGAAGCGCCGCCGCCCACCACGATAATGTCTGTCATATTAAATCCTCCGAATCTGCTGTACAGAGACAATCCCTGCGTCCATCAGATACTGCAGGGACTTAAGAATTCCCAGTTTTGCGCTGGGCCAGGTCAGCCCGCCCTGAAAATATACCGCATAGGGAGGTTTGATCGGACCGTCCGCACTCAGTTCAATGGAGGAACCCTGGACAAAAGCTCCTGCTGCCATGACCACATCACTGTCATACCCTGGCATAGCCCATGGCTCCGGGGTCACAAAGCTGTCCACCGGAGCCGCCGCCTGAATACCTTTGCAGAAAGCTACCACGCCTTCTTTCGTCCCAAGCTCTACGGCCTGAATAATATCATGCCGTGACTCTAAGCCGTTTGGAACTACGCCGAATCCCAGCCGTTCGTAGAAATTGGCCGCAAACACTGCGCCTTTTAAGGCGCTGCAAACGACCACCGGAGCCAGAAAGAATCCCTGATAAAAGGACTGCATCACTCCCAATGAGGCTCCCACTTCTCTTCCAAGCCCCGGGGAGGTCAGACGGTAGCCGCAGTGATCAATCAGATCTTCCCGCCCGGCCACATAGCCTCCGATGGGCGCCAGCCCGCCGCCCGGATTCTTGATCAGGGAACCCACCACCATATCCGCCCCTACATCACTGGGCTCTATGGGCTCCACAAATTCTCCGTAACAGTTGTCTACCATGCAGATGACGTCCGGCTTGATCCTCTTCACAAAGGCAATCAGCTCCCCGATCTTCTCCACCGAATAGCTGGGCCGCACCTGATATCCCTTGGAACGCTGGATGGTGACCAGTTTTGTCTTCTCATGGATGCTTTTTTCAATGGCCGGATAGTCAAAATATCCGTCTTCTCCAAGTTCCACCTGCCGGTATGTGACCCCGTATTCCGCCAGAGACCCCCTGGAGGGCCGGATGCCTATCACTTCCTCCAGCGTATCATAGGGCTTGCCTGCCGGGGAAAGCAGTTCGTCTCCCGGGCGCAGGTTTGCAGAGAGGGCCAGGGCCAGGGCATGGGTCCCACAGGTAATCTGAGGCCGCACTAAAGCGGCTTCCGTATGGAAAGTGTCCGCATAGACCTGCTCTAACGTATCCCTTCCGGCGTCATTATAGCCATAACCCGTGGCATACTGGAAGCATCCTTCGCTGACCCTGTTTTTCTGCATGGAATGCAGTACCTTCAGCTGATTATACTCCGCAGTTTTATCAAATTCCAAAAACCGGGGCGCCAATTCCCGCAAAAGCCGTTCCCCCGCCTCAAAAACTTCCTTAGAAATCCCCAGTTTTTCATAAATACTATACTGCTCCATCTTCGTTCTCCTTGTAAACATAATCGATATTCTTAATTCCGGATTCCTCTTAAAGCCAGTTCCGACATCATTTTTCCCAGTATTTCCTTCTCGTCCTGGTGATATTCCTCTTTTTCAATCCAGATGACATCCCGTTCCCTCTTAAACCATGTAATCTGCCTCTTTGCAAAATGTCGGGTGTCTCTTTTGATGACAGAAACCGCCTCTTCCAGAGAAATTTGCCCGTCCAGATAATCCAGCATTTCCTTATACCCTAACCCCTGCATGGAAACCATATGGCGGGTGAAGCCCCGCTCCCTCAATCTGCGCACCTCTTCTGTCAGGCCTTCTGCCATCATCCGGTCTACCCTCAGGTTGATACGCTCATACAGCTTTTTAC
This sequence comes from uncultured Lachnospiraceae bacterium, assembly GCA_949840465.1. Lineage (GTDB taxonomy): Bacteria > Bacillota > Clostridia > Lachnospirales > Lachnospiraceae > Schaedlerella. The sequence continues at coordinate 14,521 of CATKXE010000078.1, forward strand.
GATCCTCGTTCAACACAAAATAGGCAAAGCAATAGGGAGATTCTTTCTGTCGCTCACATAGGTTGTGTTCCGATATCGGCCGTCCGGTCTGATGGAAGTATTCCAATGCCCGGACGATGCGTTTTACATTGTGGGCGTGGATTGCCCTGGCCGCCCTTTCATCCACTTTTGCCAGCATGTCATGGAGATACTCAGGGCCTTTTGCTTTCGCCGCCTCTTCTAATTCTCTGCGGTAAACATTGTCTCCCCCGTGTTCCGCAAAATCAATGTCATACAGGACTGCCTGGATATAAAATCCGGTTCCTCCTGTCAGTATGGGGATTTTCCCCTTTTGATAGATCTCCGCCATGGCCTTCTTTGCCATGGCCTGAAAACGGACCACATGGAAGGGTTCGTTTGGTTCTAATACATCCACCAGATAATGGGGCACTCCCTGCATTTCGAAGGGACGGATCTTGGCCGAACCGATATCCATCCCGCGGTAGACCTGCATGGAATCCGCAGAAATAATCTCCCCGCCCACCGCTTTTGCCAGAGAGATCGATAGTTTTGTCTTTCCCACAGCCGTAGGGCCAGTCAGCACGATCAATGGTTTTTTCATAAAATTTCAGACCTTTCCGGATTATACGATCCGCTTAAACTTTTTTTCCAGTTCTCTTCTGGACATCGCAATAATGGTAGGACGTCCATGGGGGCAGTGATAGGGATTCTCAAGCAGAAGCAGTTCCCCGATCAACGCATCCACCTCCTTGGCGGACAGGCGGCTGTTTCCCTTTACCGCGGCCTTGCAGGATAAAGAAGCCACCCGCTCATCGATCAGATCCGGCGTCATGGCTGGATTCACCCCGTCCGTAAGGGAATCCAGCATCTCAAGCAGCAGATCTTTTTTGGCAATCCCAAACAAATTATCCGGCACGGCACGCACCGCGTATTCCTTCCCGCCAAAATGCTCGATCTCAAATCCAATCTTTTCAAAACGTTCCATATAGGCCTCCAAAAGCTGTGCCTCCTGCATGGAAAGGGACAGGATAATGGGCGGGCTTAAATTTTGTGACGTATATTCCCGGCTCTTCATCTCTTTTAAGGTGCGTTCATACAACACACGTTCATGAGCCGCATGCTGGTCAATAATATACAGGTTGTCCTGAAACTGCACCAGCCAATAAGTCTCAAAGACCTGTCCGATCAGCTTGTATTCTGCACGGATCTCCCGTTTCAAAAATGTTTCTTCAAACAGATCCAGCTGTCTGGCCGATACGGTTTCTTCTGTCCGGGTTAATGGCTTCACAGCCTGTGTGTTTTCTGCGTGATAATTCGCTGCCTCCCGGATTACCTCCGGGAACGGGAGGCAAACCTCCCCGTTTTTGTACTCCTTTTTTGCAGGCTCCCAGAACCTGTCATCCGATTTCCGGGCAGGTTCCTGCACGGATTCCAAACCGCCACCCGGTTCCTCCCGCACAGGTTCTCCTGTAGGAACAGGCGGATGTTCCAGGGAAGCCGCCTGTTCCCCAAAATCCGGGCGCTGATGCTTCGCCGCCACCCGCTCTTTCATCTTGCGGATAAAATATTCTTCATCCCGAACCCCTTCTTCCACTGCCTCCTTTTTTGGCTTTAACAGGAAAGGGCTTTCCGCCTGTTTCTCCGCGTCTGCCTGCTTTGTATTCTGTCCGGCCGGCTCTGGTACCGGCACCTTGGGAATCAGCTCCGGCGCAAGAAGTGTCCTGTGGATCCCTTCAAACACCGCCTGATAGACATCCTGCTGCCTCTGGAACCGCAGCTCCATTTTGGTGGGATGGACGTTCACATCCACCTGTTCCCCGTCCACGGAAAATGCCAGTACCGCAAATGGGAACAGGTGGATGTGAACGTCCATCCCAC
>CATKXE010000079.1 GCA_949840465.1 uncultured Lachnospiraceae bacterium
ACGGCGGGTTTACCGTGATCACGTCGAATGCCGTATCCAGGGTCTTTGGCTCATTATACCAGAGATTGCCCATCTCAAACCCGCCGCTTAACACGCTCTGCACATCGAAAAGGCAGCAGTTCATAGTATCCCGCCTTGCAGACATGTCATGAATATAAATATAGCCATCCCGGATTGCCTGGATCTCCTCCACGGTCAAGAAGAACTTCTTATACAATTCCTTATTCAGTTCATTGAAAATCAGGCTGCGTTTTGTAGAGACTAATGCACTGTCCGTGTTGCTGTTCTCCTTATCCCCGATATACATGATGGACTGGCTCTTTTTATAAACCTCATCCAGCATCTGGACAAAATCCTGTTTATAATTCCGGTAATCCTTATAGCTCTTCGCCACAGCAGGATTCACCGCTTCCAGCGCGCTCTCCACCACATTGTGCATCTCTGCGATACGGATTTCCCTGACATGCATCTTCTTCACGCGCTCTTCTACAAATTTACAGATAAAGTCCAGTTCTTCATCGGTAAATGTCACCAATGCCCTGTAGGCAGACTTATTGACTGCCACAACAACCTTCTGTACATTAAAATCTTCTCTGGTGCCGTCTTTTTTAATTACACTGACCATATGCCGCCTCCTGTTACTTCCTTTAAGCTCCCTGAACATCAGCCATAGGACAGGCTGTAATACTGTTTCCGGGAGTATTCCTTTCTATATTTAGTAGTCTCTTCTTCTTTTCCCACAAGATAAAGTGGTCGGTATTTAAAAGTTTACCACTAACACTTTCATACGTCAACACATAATGTTGTACAAAAATCAGAACAAAGATTCCTACTTTTTCACAGGCTATTTCTACAGGCAGCAATCATTCCTCCAAAACTTTCTCCTTCTCTTCTAACGAAAGCCCCAGTTCATGAAGCTGTTTCTCATCCACAGCTCCCGGCGCATCCGTCATCAGGCAGGAGGCGTCTTTGATCTTTGGGAATGCGATCACATCCCGGATGCTGTCCTCCTTTGCCATCAGCATGACCAGACGATCCAGCCCGTAAGCCAGGCCTGCGTGGGGCGGCACGCCATACTGAAAGGCATCCAGTAAAAATCCGAACTGGCTGTAAGCCTGCTCTTTAGTAAATCCTAACACCTCGAACATCTTCTCCTGAATATCGTTCTGGAAAATACGGATGCTGCCCCCGCCCACTTCATTTCCGTTCAGCGTGATATCGTAAGCTTTGGCGCGCACCCTTCCCGGGTCAGAGTCGATGTACTGCAGGTCTTCTTCCATGGGCATGGTAAATGGATGGTGCATGGCCGTATAACGCCCCTGCTCCTCGCTCCATTCTAAAAGTGGAAATTCCGTGATCCAGAGGAACCTGTACTCATTTTTATCCAAGAGCCCCATCTGTTTCGCCAGTTCCACACGCAATGCGCCCAGAACGTCCCATACCACTTTATTCTTATCCGCCGCAAACAGCAACAGATCCCCCGCTTCCCCTGACATAGCCGCGATCAGATTTTTCTGCTGTTTCTCGTCCATAAATTTGGCAAAGGAGGATTTCACACTGCCGTCCTCCTGAATTGCAATGTAGGCCAACCCCTTCGCGCCGTAGTCTTTTGCAAAGCTGACCAGCTTATCGATCTTTTTCCTTGGCATACTGCCCTGGCCTTTGGCATTGATGCCCCGGACGGTTCCGGCATTTTCTACGGCGCCTTTGAATACCGCAAATTCAAAATTCCGTACCACATCCGTCACATCCACCAGCTCCATCCCAAAACGGATATCCGGCTTATCCGAACCATACCGATCCATTGCCTCCCGCCAGGTCATCCTTGGAATAGGAAGGGGGACTTCCACGCCAAGAACTTCCCCGAACAGCTTTGCCAGCAGACGTTCATTCACATCAATCACGTCATCTACATCCACAAAAGAAAGCTCCATGTCAATCTGGGTAAACTCCGGCTGCCTGTCTGCGCGGAGGTCTTCGTCCCGGAAGCACTTTGCGATCTGGAAATAACGGTCATACCCGGAACACATCAAAAGCTGCTTGAACAACTGCGGGGATTGGGGCAGTCCGTAAAAGCTGCCCGGATGGATGCGGCTGGGCACCAGATAATCTCTGGCTCCTTCCGGCGTACTTTTCCCCAGAATGGGGGTCTCAATCTCCAGAAATCCTTCCTCCGCCAAAAACTGTCGTGTCAGTGTAGCCACCTGGCTGCGCATCATCAGATTTCTCTGTAGATCCGGCCTGCGCAGATCCAGATAACGGTATTTCAGGCGAAGTTCCTCCTTTGTCTTAGAATGTTCTTCAATGGGGAAGGGCGGCGTGGCAGACTCTGACAGAATCCGCAGTTCCTTTGGAACCACCTCAATCTCCCCGGTCGCGATATTCGGATTGACCGCGCCGGAACGCCTCTTTACCTCTCCCACAACGGCAACTACATACTCGGAACGAAGGCCGGCTGCTTTTTCAATAAGCTCCCGCTCTGACTTTCCTTCTTCAAATACCACCTGAATAATACCGGAACGGTCCCTCACATCCAAAAAAACAAGCCCGCCCTTATTCCGGTTTTTCTGAACCCATCCCATCAATGTAACCTGCTCTCCGATATTGTTTGCCGAAAGCTCCCCGCAGCGATGGGTGCGGTGCAGCCCTCTCATAGACTCTGCCATAATCAATCCCCAGCCTTTCTCCTGATTTTTTATCATATACAGTTACTTCTCGGATGCATATACCTCTATGATCTCCTGATACCCCTGTTCCGCTAACTGTTCTTTCTGGAATTTTCTGTTCTTCTTCATGTTCACGACCAGTGCCTGCCGCCCTGCGGCGCGGTCTGCCCTTGCCTGTTTAAGCGCCTCCAGCACCGTTTCCCTGGGAAGGTTCTTTTCCAGCAGATAGGCCTTCTTTGAACCGGCTGCCGGAATCCGGAAACCGCGTTCCAGAAGGAGCATGACGATCCGCTCAAATCCGATCGAAAACCCGACTGCCGGTGTATCCTGGCCGGTAAATTTACCGATCATCTCATCATACCGGCCGCCGCCGCCCACGGATCCGCCGAATTCATCCATGGAAATCTCAAAGATCGTCCCTGTGTAATAAGACATGCCCCGTACCAGCGTAGGGTCAAAACAGATCCTGAAGTCCGCCTCTTTCGCACTCTCCACGCCGGTCATGATCTCTTCCAGCGAGACGGACGCGTCCGCCGGGAGATACCCTTCCAATTTTTTGCCGCACCGGCGTACACCTTCCACATCATCCGTAATCTCTTGAAATATTTCCAGATATTTTTCCACCGATTCTTTTGCATAACCATTTTCCTCTAATTCTGCCCGGACTCCGTCAAGCCCGATCTTGTCCACCTTATCCAATGTAATGAATATTTTGTCATACTCCGACTCTTCAAAACCGCTGTATGCTGCCATTGCCTTTAAAAAGCGCCGGTCATTGATGCGGATCGTAAAATTGTGGAAATCCAGTTTCCCAAGCAGAGCCGTAGTTGCCAGAATCAATTCCATCTCAGCAAGATTCGAAGCTTCCCCCAGAATATCGATGTCGCACTGCATAAACTGGCGGAAACGCCCCCTCTGAGGCCGGTCCGCCCTCCACACATTGCCCATCTGCAGCGCTTTAAAAGGGGACGGCAGTTCATTGGCATGGTTCGCATAATAGCGCGAAAGGGGTACTGTCAAATCATAACGCAGCCCGCCGTCTACTAAATCGCTTTCTTCCCTGGCCTCTTCTATCCTCAATTTTTCCCCGCGTTTCAAGATTTTAAAGATTAATTTTTCATTATCCCCGCCCTGTTTGCTGCACAAGTTTTCAATATGTTCCACACAGGGCGTCTCCATGGAACAGAAGCCGAAAGATTTGTAAGTCTCTTTAATCAGTCCCACACAATAATCCCGGATCTCCATTTCCTGGGGAAGCATGTCCTTCATCCCGGTAACAGGTTTTTTCTTCAATGCCATAGATTCTCTCCTTTTCTCTTCCGCCCGATCATTTCATCAATCCGGCTGATATACTCCGCAACATCCTTCACATTTTCTATCCGGAGCAGGTTCATCTCTTTTCCATTCTCCAGACAAACCTTTTCAGGCAGCCGAAGCTTCGTCATCGTTCCCGCGCCTGCCGCCAGTATGGTCTGCACTTCCTCCATAATAAGTATATTGTAAATTCCGGCTTTGTCAACCTTTGCATAGCCTACATTTTCAAAATTCCCGGCAATGTTTTTCTGGCGGTACAGATAATAGGGGACAAGCCCCATCCGGCCCGCAAAGGCGGCGCCGTCCCCCACCATCCGTGAAATCTCCTCCCCGGGCACAACTGCCAGGCCGCGTTCCTGCCCCATTCTGGCCGCGCGCTTGATTGCCAGGGAGTGGATGGTCAGGCTGTCCGGGCGTAACGTTTCAATCTGCCGCAGTGTATCTTCCATATCCGCCGCGGTCTCTCCCGGCAATCCTGCGATCAGATCCATATTAATATTCTCAAACCCCAGCTCCCTTGCCAGATAGAAACTGTCTTTCGTCTCCTGCACGGTGTGCCTCCGTCCGATCAGATCCAGAGTCTTCTGCTGCATGGTCTGGGGATTCACGGAAATCCTTGTGACAAAATGATGTTTGATGACCTCTAGTTTTTCCCTTGTAATGCAGTCCGGACGTCCTGCCTCCAGGGTATACTCCAGAGGACGCCCCTCCCAGAGTTCATCGATTAGGGACAATAGCCGATCCAACTGTCCGGCCTCCAGAGTCACCGGAGTCCCGCCGCCGATGTAGATGGTATCCGGCCTTTTCCCTCTGGTCATGCTGCCGATAGCCCGAAGCTCCCGGAACAAGGCATGCAGATATTCCTCCATCCGCCCTCTCCACTGTTCTGCCGGGGAAGATCCAAAGGAACAATAGCTGCAGATACTGGGGCAGAACGGGATTCCCACATACAGGCTGAACCCGTCCCGGTAATCAAGCGGGGCAAGAAGCTGCTTTTCCCGGCCGGCAATCTCGGCGGCAAGCAAAGCCTTGTCCGGCCTCACTTTATATTTTTCCTGCATATAGGCGGCGGCCTCTTTTATGTTGTCCCCGTCTTTGAGTCGTCCCATCGCCAGCTTCGTGGGCCGCACTCCGGTAAGCATCCCCCATGCCAGCTTACGTCCTGTGTGTGCGGACAGCCAGTCATAGGCCAGGCTTGTCACAAGCTTCTTTTTCTCTTCCCTGCCCTGACAGCCTAAAGCCGCATCGTTCCCAACAGAAAAACAAGAACCCCCGTCTAACACAAGTTTCACAAGAAGTTCCTGCCCATCATCCACGGTCTGCCTGATCTCCGTTTCCGGGAAAAAGGCTTTTACAATATGATATAAATTATACGTATACAACGTATCACTGCATGTAATTGTAATCATAAAATTTTCATCCCCGCACTGCTACAAATACGGATTAAAACGCTTCTCATATCCGATGGAAGTCTCTTCCATATGTCCCGGATACACCGCCGTCTCTTCCGGCAGGACCATCAGTTTTTTCCGGATCGAATCAAGCAGCTGCCTGCCGTTGCCGGTAGGAAAATCCGACCTTCCCACCGACGCCCTGAACAACGTATCCCCGCTGAACAGGACATGTTCCTCCTCCACATAATAGCAGCATCCCCCGATGGTATGCCCCGGGGTATAGAGTACCTGAAAACGCATGCCGGCAAGCTCCAATACTTCAGCGTCCTCCACATAAGACGCACCCGGATAAGTATAACTTCTTCCGTAATCTGCGGAAGCGTTCATGGACGCATCCTTAAGAAGCGCCTGTTCCTCCTTATGCGCATAGACCGGCACGTCAAACTCCTTCAAAAACCCCTCAATCCCCATGATATGGTCGAAATGCCCGTGTGTCAGAAGGATTGCCCCTGGCATAAGCCCTTCCCTTCGTATATGCCCTGTAATCTCCGGGGAATAAACCGCCGGGTCAATGAGCACACATTCCCTGGTATCGGTATTGCTCACGAGGTAGCAGTTTGTTCCGATCATCCCAATTACAAATGTCTCAATCTTCATCTTGTATCTCCACCTGTCATCTGTCTGTACTTTCGGTCAGCCGTCGTCCATGATCTGTTCCGTCCTCTTTAGCCCGCCGTCCTCTCAATATCAATGACACTCTCCAGCTGCCTCACTTTCTCAATGACTTTTTCCAGCTCTTCCCTGCTGTGTACGATAAACGCCATATCAAATGTAGCGGTTCCTTTTTTGTTGGTCCGCACATTCATAGATTTCACATCCATCTTCCATTCATTGAAGATCCGGGAAACCTCCATCAAAAGTCCCTGACGGTCGTCTGCATATATCTTCAGCTCAGCAAGATACTGCCCGCCCTTTTCCTCCTCCGGCGGGTCTCCCCATTCTACATCAATCAGACGCTCCCGCTCCGTATCGGACAAATGCAGCATATTCACACAGTCCGTGCGGTGGATGGCCAGGCCCTTCCCGCGGGTTACAAATCCAACAATTTCATCTCCCGGAACAGGATTACAGCATCTGGGAAAACGCACTGCCAGATCAGAAATCCCTTTGACCATGACTCCGCTTTTAGACTTCGCCACATGCACTTTCTGCATCCCGGCCTCAGAGAGCCTTCCCATAATCAGTTCTTCGGCGATTTCCCTTCTATGTTCCTTCTCGTATTCTTCCTGAAGACGGTTTACAACCTGCCCTTCCTTCAGTCCCCCGTGCCCTACGGCCGCAAGAACCGCATCCCAGTCGCGGAACCCGTATTTTTTCTGCACGGCCTGCTGATATTTCGGCTTCAGCACATCGGGCAGATTGATAGATTTGGTTTTACAGTAAGAGGCAATCAGCTCCCGTCCCCGGATAATATTTTCTTCCTTGAACTCCCGCTTAAACCACTGGTTGATCTTTGATTTTGCCTGCGGGCTCTTCACGATATTGAGCCAGTCCCTGCTGGGTCCCTTGGAATTCTGTGAGGTTAGGACTTCGATGCGGTCCCCGTTCTGAATCTTATAGTCAATATTCACCAATTTTCCGTTGACTCTCGCACCCACCATCTTATTTCCCACCGCACTGTGGATGGCATAGGCAAAATCCACCGGCGTTGACCCGTTAGGCAGGCTTTTGACATCCCCGTTGGGCGTAAAGCAGTAGACGTCCTCTGCAAAAAGGTCCAAATCTCCCTTGAGCAGGCTTAAAAATTCCCGGTTGTCCGACATATCCCGCTGCCATTCCAAAATCTGGCGCAGCCAGCTTAATTTTTCTTCCTCCTGTTTTTTTAAGCTCTTCGTCGAATCCCCGCCCTCTTTATATTTCCAGTGGGCTGCAATACCATATTCTGCAGTCTTATGCATCTCTTCTGTCCGGATCTGGATCTCAAAGGGCTGCCCGGAGGGTCCCATTAAGGTGGAGTGCAGAGACTGATACATGTTCGCCTTGGGCATGGCGATATAATCCTTGAACCGCCCGGGAATCGGCGTATACATCTCATGGATCACGCCCAGGGCAGCATAGCAGTCCTTCACCGAATTGACAATGATCCGAACTGCAAAAATATCAAACACCTGGTTCAGGGTCTTGTTCTGGTTCACCATCTTCTTATAAATACTGAAAAAATGCTTCACACGGCCGTAGACCTTCGCTTCAATATGGGCATTCTCCATATGACGGGAGACTTCCTTTACAATCTCCTGCACGAACTCCTCCCGCTGCATCTTGCGCTCGTTAAGATCCTTCACCAGCTGTGTATATACGTCCGGCTGGTAATACTTCAGCGACAGGTCATCCAGCTCGATCTTAATCTTGGAAATCCCAAGCCTCTGCGCAATCGGGGCATAGATATCCATCGTCTCCCTGGCTTTCTCTTTCTGCTTTGCAGGAATCATAAATTCCAGCGTGCGCATATTATGCAGGCGGTCTGCCAGCTTGATGATGATCACGCGGATATCCTTTGCCATAGCCAGAAACATCTTCCGCAGGTTCTCAGCCTGAATCTCTAATTTATCCTGCGAATAATTCAGCTGCCCCAGTTTGGTCACCCCGTCTACCAACAGAGCCACCTCTTCTCCAAATTCCCGGGAAATATCTTCTATGGTCACATCCGTATCTTCCACTACATCATGGAGCATGCCGGCCACAATGGTTTCCTTATCCATCTCCAGGTTCGCCAGAATGATCCCCACCCACATGGGATGGATCAGATAGGGTTCCCCGGACTTACGCACCTGATCCTGATGCGCTTCTTTTGCCAGGTTATACGCCTTGTTGATCAGGGAAATATCCGCAGACGGATGATACTTCCTAATCCGATTGACCATCGTCCGGTACAGGGCATCAGGGTCTTGATAATCCCCAGGATCCATCACGGCATGGCCGTCAACCATTCCCAGATTCTTATTCAGCAGTTCATATTCTTTTGTCCCAGCCATATCAATCCCCCGCTTTCTGTTCCTTACACAGGATCTATATTAACATTCTCCTTTTGCCCATCCGCAACGCCTTTTATGAATAGTTTCCTGTAGCCTTCCTTTATGTGCTGTACAGCAACATGGCTATATTCATACATAATTTACTGTTTATATACAAAAATTTTACGAAATACCATAATGTATCAAGCATACCTGTAGAAATATATTCTCTAGTATATCATTTTTTTTCAAATTGTAAAGCAGTGAATTCCTATTTTTGACACTCACCTGTAATTTACCACTGTCATCTGCAGGCTTTTCCTCCCCATATACTCGTTCACCGACGGATAATAGGTAAATGACATTTTCTCTTTATGCCTCATGTATTCCAGACACTCCTTCACATCCCCAAAATAAATTGCGTCAATACGCACGCCCTTTACATCCTCCGCCTGAAATTTCAGGACATTTTGATTTTTCCCGATAATACGCGGCGTAATCACCCGCAGGTCTTTTTCTGCAAATAAAGGTTTGGGGTTTCCCTTTCCATAGGGCTCCAGCTTCTCCAGTTCCGTCACCAGGGCTTCCGATATGTAGGAAAGCGGAAGCTGCATATCAATGGAAATCTTTTCGGTCAGGTCGTCCTCGCTCAGCTGTGCCAGTTCATTAATCCTTTTTCGGAATATCTCCACATTGTTCTCCTTTAAGGACAATCCGGCTGCCAGCTTGTGTCCCCCGAATTTGGTAAACAGGGAACGGCATTTGGACATTTCTTCATACATATGGTAGCTTTCAATGGAACGTCCGGATCCTTTCACCCCGTCCATTGCATTGGTCAGCACAAAAACCGGACGGTAATACTTTTCCCGGATACGCCCTGCAATAATCCCTGCAATGCTCTCATGGCAGTCCGGCAGATAGACCACAAGCACCCGATCCTCTGCCAGAGAAGTACTCTCAATCATTTGCACTGCCTGACAGACGCCTTTTTCTGTCATATCCTTGCGGCTGTCATTGAGCGCTTTCAAATCCCCGGCCAGTATGGCTGCCTCACTCCGGCTTTTAGCGTTTAAAAGCCCCAGAGCCCGCTTCGCCGTATCGAGCCTCCCGCTGGCGTTGATGCAGGGTCCCAGCACGTAACCAATGTGGTAAGCGCTAAGGCGGTCCAGGGGCACTTCTGTGGCTTCCATCAAGGCTTTTAAACCCTCGTTTTGCGTAGTTTTCAACATATTGAGCCCCTGACGCACAAAGATTCTGTTCTCCCCGCACAGATCCATCACATCCCCTACCGTAGCGATAGCTACATTCTCGATCAGATATTCCAATTCCCTGCCGTCCCTCTGCAAAAAAGCATAAAGGGCTTCCAACAGTTTGTAAGCGACCCCTGCGCCGCACAGCCCTTTGAAAGGATATCCGCAGTCCGGCCGGTGCGGATCCACCACTGCATCCGCCGGGGGAAGCAGGATTTTCCGCTCCTTTCCGTCTTCCAGATAGGGAACTTCATGATGGTCTGTCACAATAACCGTCAGTCCATGAGCCTTGCCATAGGAAATTTCTTCCGATGCGGCAATCCCGTTGTCACAGGTGATAATCGTATCGATCCCGCTCTTAAGCGCCCGATCCACCAGCATCTTATTCAGCCCGTACCCGTCCCTGATGCGATCCGGGATATCCGTATCCACCTTAGCTCCAAGTTTAGCAAGCCCTTCCTGCAGAATATAGGTGGCATTGACTCCATCAATATCATAATCTCCTATAATACGGATGGCAGCTTTTTCCCGGATCTTTCCTGCCAGTATCTCCACCGCACGATCCATATCTTTCATAAGCATCCCATCATATAAATCTGCGAGAGTCCCATTCAGATACCTCCTAATCTCCCCCTCCTCCATCATATCCCGGTTGCGGAGCAGCCTTGCCAGAATGGGAGAAATATGGTATTTCTCCGCAATGGCCTGAAAATCCGCCCTTTTCATTTTTACGAACCATTTTTCCATCGTACTGTCCTCACGCTTCTCATTTCATCTTATGTAAAGTGCCATTTGTAAATACCATAAGAAAGGGCGATTCCCCGCCTGTAGGCCAGACGGGAAACAGCCCTTCTTTTCCCAAAGGCAGCAGTCTGCCTCTTAATCCATTCCTTATTTTTTTACCGGCTCTGCCTTTTTCCCCTCATGGGTTTTCATCAGATGCCACAATGCTCCTGTAATGCATACGGAAGAATAAGCGCCGCATACAATACCTACCATCAGAGGCAGGGCAAATTCCTTGATGGAACTGACGCCCATTATATAGAGTACGGCCACCATGACAAAGGTTGTAAGCGATGTATAGATGCTTCTTGTCAGAGTCTTTGTAATACACCGGTTCACAAGCACATCCAGAGCCTCGCTTTTCTTCTTTGTCCGAAGCTCTTCACGGATCCTGTCGAAGATGACGATTGTCGCATTGATGGAATAACCCACGATCGTCAGCATACAGGCAATAAAGGTATTGCCCACAGAAACCCTTGCCACCACATAGAATGCCAGCACTACCAGCACATCGTGGAGAAGCGCCAGCACCGCGCTGGTCGCGAACCGGATATCCTTAAACCGGAACCAGATATACAGCAGCATACAGATTGTTGCCACGATCACCGCAACGACTGCGTCCTGACGCATCTCGGAACTTACCGTGGAGCTGATATTCTCTGTGGTGATCTTGCCCTCGTCCACGTTGAACCTGTCTGTCATTGCCTCCACAAAGGCTTCACGCCTGGCCAGATCCAGAGTCTGTGTCTTGAAGATGACCTGATTGGTTCCTTCCACTTTCTGTACCTGCACATTGTTGTCTCCGGTTGCATCTTCAATCAGCGGAACGATCTCCTTATCAATCTCTTCCAGAGTATAGTCCTTGTCAAAGGTAATGTTGGTGGAAGTACCGCCCATAAACTCCAGGCTGTAATTCATAACGCCTTTGCCCTGAGCCCCGTTGATTCCCATGAATACGAACCCGATCAGGATCAGCGCAATAGAAATACCGAAGAACACCTTCCTTTTTCCAAGGAAATCAACCGGAGCGCTCTCTGCTTTTTTCGGATGCCCATAAAGCTTCTGGCTTCGGAGCCCAACTGCATAGAAGGAGTAGATGATGATCCTGGTGATGACCAATGCCGTAAACATGGATACCACGATCCCCATTGCAAGCGTCTGTGCAAATCCTTTTACTGAACCGCTTCCAAGCCACCCCAGCACCGCCGCTGCGATCAGCGTAGTGATATTGCCGTCCAGAATTGCAGACATGGCTTTCTGGAAGCCGGCATTGAGAGAACTTTTCACAGTTTTTCCTTCTGCCAGTTCCTCCCGGACTCTGGCAAATATAATGACATTGGCATCCACCGCCATACCGATGCCCAGAATGATACCTGCAATTCCCGGCAATGTCAGCGTGATCTCGAATGCATTGAGCAATACAAGCATCAGGCCGGTATAGATCAAAAGCGCAATACTGGATGCAAATCCAGGCAGAAGATAGGCCACGCACATGAAAATAAATACAATGGCAAGGCCGATGGCTCCGGCCTTTAAGCTGGTGCTTATCGCCTCCTCGCCCAGCTGTGCGCCTACCACATTAGAGCGCAGTTCTTCCAGTTCCAGATTCAGTCCGCCAATACGGATGGTGGAGGCCAGCCTGTCTGCCGCCTCAAAACTCATGCTGCCCTCAATAACTGCCTGTCCGTCGGTAATCTCTGAATTTACAGTGGGTACGCTGATAAACTCCCCGTCATAGTAAATTCCGATGGATTCTTTTGCCGCATATGCAGATTTGGTCGCTTCGGCAAATTTCTCGGTTCCCTCCGCATTGAATTCCAGCGAAACCACGTTCCTGTTTGCATTCGTCAGGCTGTCTGACTGCACCCGCGCGGAAGCGCTTTTTACGTCCGTACCGCTAAGTACGATAGAGCCGTCTTCCTGCAGTTCCTCAATCGTCTTTTTCAGCTTATAATCACCGTTAGAATACGTATAATTCTCTTTTCCGTCGCTGTCCGTCTGTGCTATAAAATACAGGGTTCCCGGCTGTCCCAGTTCATCCAGGATCTGATTGGCATCCGACACGCCCGGAATCTCGATACTAATCCGATCGTCTCCCTCCTGATATACCGTCGCCTCCGTGCTGTACTGTTCCACACGCCTCTGCAGCTTATAGATGGTGTCGGCCATGTCTTCCGCAGACGGGGTGCCGCCCCTGACCTGATATGTGATGCTGACACCGCCTTCCAGATCCAGGCCCAGCTTAATATTCCTTGCCGCCCCGGAACCTTTTTCGCCAAATCCTTTTACGGCCGTGAAACCCAACAGTCCAAGCAGAGCCGCAATCAAGACCAGGCTGATAATGCCTTTGCTTTTCTTCATAATCTTCGTTCCTTTCTTTCGCCTGCTTTCAACCTCAGGCTTCATCTGTTTTCCTTTATCCATTGACGCATTCCTTCAGGAATTGCAGTCCTTTACATGGCGAAAACTGCGCTTGCTTTTCAGCTTCATTCATCAGCTAACGCCGCCTGTATCATAATGGCGCATTCCACCCGCTTTCTCTCCATCTCGCAGCTGATGTTATAGGTATCATGAATTGTATGATGGAACTTATAGGAATTGGCCATACAGCCGCCGCTGCAATAGAACTTCGCAAAGCACCCCTTACATTTTTCCTTTGAATAAATACTACAGCTACGGAATTCCTCCGCAATCTCCGGCTTTAGGATTCCCTGCTCCACATTTCCCATGAGGAACTTTTCATCCCCTACAAACTGATGGCAGGGATACAGATCCCCCCACGGCGTCACTGCAAGATATTCTGTGCCCGAACCACACCCGGACAGGCGCTTTGCCACACAGGGACCGCCTTCTAAATCTATCATAAAATGGAAGAAATGAAATCCCTTCCCCTTCTTTTCATATTCCACGATGGTTTTTGCAAGTGTATCATATTGCTCAAAAATCTGAGGCAGATCCTTTTCCCTGATCGCATAAAGGTCTTGTTCCTCACCCACCACCGGTTCTATTGAGATCTGCTTAAAGCCCAGCTCCACAAAATGAAGCACATCCCTGGAAAAATCCAGATTCTGTCTGGTAAATGTCCCCCGGATATAGTACTTCTCCTGATTCCGGCTGTCCGCCAGCTTCTGGAATTTTGGCACGATCAGATCATAGCTGCCCCTTCCGTTTCGAAACGGCCTCATCCGGTCGTTGACTTCCTTACGCCCGTCAAGGCTTAACACCACATTATCCATCTCCCGGTTCACAAAATCCTGAACCTCGTCGTTAAGCAATACCCCGTTGGTGGTCAGTGTAAAGCGGAAATGCTTGCCATGGGGTTCTTCCAAGCTTCTTCCATAGGACACCAGATCTTTCACAATCTGCCAGTTCATGAGCGGTTCCCCGCCAAAAAAATCCACTTCCAGATTCCGCCGGTTCCCGGAATTTGCCACCAGAAAGTCCAAAGCTTTTTTTCCCACTTCGTAGGACATCAGCGCACGTCTTCCATGGTACTCCCCTTCCTCTGCAAAACAATATCTGCAGGCAAGGTTACAGTCATGTGCAATGTGGAGGCAAAGCGCCTTGACCACGGTCTTGCGCTGCTTTACTTCTCCGATATAGCCTTCATAGATATCCTGGGTAAACAGCTGCCCCCCGGCGGTAAGCTCTGCCACCGCCTGGAGTACTTCTTCCAACTCCTGACGCGGATAGTGGGGAAGTTCCCCCGCAAGATCATCCCGGGTCTCCTGAGTTTTAAGCGTCTCCGGCGTATGGCAGGGATTCTTTCTTTCCAGACAGGCAATCACATCATATGCGAGCCTGTCCACCACATGGACTGATCCGCTGTTCACGTCAAGGACAATGTAATATCCATTATTCTGATATTGATGTATCACTGGATACTCCTCACTTTCTATGGACGCCTGTCTGAAATGCTCTGATGTGAATCTCTGAGGCTTTTCTGATGCCTTCTCCAACAAGCTGTCCCTTTCCTGATGATTCCCATAGAAATCTTTACACAAGGATAAAGCAGCGACTTCGGCCGCTGCCTTAAAATCTTGTGTGTCCGGCAGATATTTCTACTTCTTGTGTTCGCATGTCTGATTTCCCACTGTGCAGGAAGTCTTGCATGCAGACTGGCAGGACGTCTGGCACTCTCCGCATCCGCCTTTATTCACTGTATGGTTCAATGGCTGAGTATTCAGTGTTTTAATGTGTTTCATCTCTTCTCCTCCTGATCATCTTACTATAGTAACTCTCTGGCTCAGAATCCATACAGGCTCAAAGCCCGTCCTGTTTTTAGGCCCTGTGCCGGGCAGACAGACTTTTTTGCAATGTACAGATACCGTTACTGCGGACTATTATAGCACACTGCCCTCTGTTTTTAAAGCATTTTTTTCAGAATTCTGTTTGTTACAATCCACAGGCAGTCAGGCCTCGAATTGTAACTTTTGATTTCACGATACTTCCTATGTATTTTAATGGAGCCATTTGATCTGCGGAAAATATTCCGCTTCTGCTTTCCCGATAATCTGGTCTTCCGCTACAAATTTGTGATCCCAGTATCTGGAATCCCACGAATTGTTCCGGTTATCTCCCATCATAAAATACATGCCGTCCGGAACATCGTAAGGACCAAAATCACTTTCCATAATCTCCGCGGTATAATCCTCCTTCAGCATAACTCCGTCTATATAAACGATTCCGTCTTTTCCTTCGACGCTTTCCCCCGGCAGGCCAATGACCCTTTTCAGATATACGGTTTTTCCGTCATCCGGAAAATAAAAGGCAATGATATCGCCCCGCCTGGGTTCTGCCGCTACATACGCGATTCGGTTTATCAAAAGCCGGCTTCCGGCCATAACCGTATCTTCCATGGAACCTGTGGGGACTTTAGCACTGGTCACCAGCACACGGCTGATTAAAAGGCCTGCTAAAAGTGCGATCGTAATCGTCTTTATCCAATCCAGCACCTCATATAACACCTTTTTTTTGTCTATCATACCTGTATATACCTCCGCCCCGGCCCCAACCTGATTCCTGTCCATTTCCTTCGTCTCAGGACCCGCTCTCTAATGTAACAAAACGTCTTCTCCTCCCCCTCTTCCGCCAGCATGGCCAGCAGTCTGGCGAGGAGCCTCTTGGTATCCTCGTGCATCACATAATCATTGGTTCCGCCCTTTTCAAAATATTTCAAAGGATCCGAGTCCTGATACGCCTCCCCTTTGTATACCTTTGAGGCGGCCACCCGGTCCATAAACATCTCAATCACATACTTTGTCGGCATCTTCGTGCCGGCGAGAAGCCGTTCTTTCTCCGCAGTGTAATCAATCC
>CATKXE010000080.1 GCA_949840465.1 uncultured Lachnospiraceae bacterium
TTATTCCAGATTTACGATTGCCCGCCGAAGAAGAACAGCCGATAGGCGCATGGGGACAGCGGCATCTGGACTATCTGAAACAATATTGCAAAGTTACATACACCAATCTTCTTACAAGCGGCAAGCTGAATGCTTATCTTATCAGCATTGACAGACAGGCGCAGGAACGCTTTGAAAGGCTCATTGAGGACATGAAACAGGCACAAGGCATAACGGAACAACTAAAGGCTGAAAATGCCTTAGAATGGATAGGACAGTTAAGCATTGCAAAAATTTTAGAATGGTGCTAAAATAGTTATTGACTATAAGTCAATAACTGAATACAAAGGAGGTGAAATAACATTTGGCTAGACCTGTAAAAAAGACACCAGAGGAATGGAGAAAAGAAATCCTAAATGCTGCCCAAAACTTATTTATTTCTAAAGGATATGAGGAAACTTCAATTTCCGATATTATGGACATGGTAGGCGGAGCAAAAGGAATGTTTTACCGTTGTTTTCAAAGCAAAGAGGAAGTAATGTACGCATTAGGCAATCAAATGTTTTTCGAGGACAACCCATTTGAAGCAGTCAAGGGGAGGGATGACTTGAACGGGCTGCAAAAAATCAGGTTGTTGCTTACACTGAATCAGTCGGACGCTGAACGAAACCAGATAAATATGCAGGCAGTCCCGATTTTGAAAGACCCGCACATTTTAGCGGCGGCAGTTGCAGAAAACAGGCGTGTATTAACTCCCTTGTGGCTGGAATTGTTGGCGGAGGGAAAAAAAGACGGTTCTATCAAGACGGAATACACAAAGGAGCTTTCCGAGCTTTTGCCGCTTATCAACTTCTGGCTCATGCCCTCGGTATTCCCTGCAACAGAGGAAGAACTGTATCATAAATATCATTTTGTGAAAGAAATGTTAGCCCATATGGGACTGCCACTTTATGATGACGATGCGACATCCTTTACAGAAAAATTTATCACTGATATTACGGAAACACCCTGCGGGCATACCTCTATGCCAGAGAATGCAGGAAAAATCAATGAAAAAGGAGGGAATCAACCATGACGGAAAAATTATATACAAAAAATTTTACGCTCCTTATTTTGGGGCAGCTAACCTCATTGTTTGGAAATTTTATATTGAAATTGGCACTGTCCATGTATGTACTGGAAGTGGCTGGTTCGGCAGCCATATTTGCAGGGATATTGTCTGCCGCTACAATCCCGATCATTCTTTTGTCACCGCTTGGCGGCATCTTGGCGGACAGGGCAGACAGACGGAATATTATGGTGGCGTTAGACGCATTGACTGGCGTATCCGTTTTATGTGCGGCGCTATTCTTGTCGAAAAGCAATGCCATTGCCGTAATCAGTACGCTGCTTATTATACTTTCTATTTTGGGTGCGTTTGAAACGCCTGCTGTTCAAGCGTGTATTCCTACCATGTTACAAAGGGACAATATTATGAAAGGAAATGCCGTTGTAAATCAGGTGGCGTCTTTATCCTATCTGATTGCCCCTATGTTGGGCGGCGTATTGTATGCCGTGTTTGGACTGAAACCCGTAATGTATGCAAGCGTTGTCTGTTTTTTTATTACTGCCCTGTTTGAATGTTTTATAAAATTGAGCTATCAGCGTATTCAAAATCAAGGCGGTGTGCTTCAGATTGTTAAGCAGGATTTTTTATCAAGTATGCAGTATATTTCAAAAGAACAGGCCAGCATATCAAAGATGCTGCTTTTAACGGCATTCTCAAGGTTTTTTGTGATGGGTATTACCATAGTCGGACTTCCTTTTCTTGTGCGGACTGTCCTCGGATTTAATGCAAAATATTATGGGGCTGCGGAAAGCGCGCTGGCAGTCGCTACAATCCTGGGGAGCATTGCCGCAGGAATGTTGGCAGAGAAATTGAAAATACATAAATTATCTGTCCTGCTTGCAACTCCTGGTATTTTCATTATCCCTGCCGGCATTGTTTTCCTTTTGCCAGTGAATGCCATGATAAAGTATGGCGTTACGGTTGTATCTTTTTGCGGTATGCAGGCTGTTATCAGTATATTTTCTGTTTTTGCCGTTTCCCTCATACAGCAGAGGACGCCAAATCATTTAACAGGAAAAGTGATGGCTTATACATCAACGGTTACTTTGTGCGTCCAGCCTATAGGACAAATCGTGTACGGTTTTTTGTTTGACAGATTTTACAGCGCCGTATATTTTGTCTTAATCCCGACTGGCATCATAGTTTGCATTGTAGGATTATCTGCAATGAGCTTCTTTAAGAATATGGAAAAGGAACAGCAGGAGGTGTCAGCATGAAGCAGGAAAAGTGGCTATTGTGTCCTGTATGCGGAAACAAGACAAGATTGAAATTGCGTGAAGATACGGTACTTGAGAAATTTCCTTTATTTTGCCCAAAATGCAAGCAGGAAACTCTTATAAATGTCCGGTTCCTCCCACACATACTCCGCAATAACCTCCTGGTTACTCCTAATCGGCACCTGCCTGTAATTCCTTCTCTAAAAATTGCTTTATATACGGATTATTTTCCTCGCTCAATGCAGGCTGGAACGCCATATAACGACATTTCTGATACTGCTCGCCATCCAGCACAAAGGTATATCCCATAACGCATTTCGGATTACAGTCATCAGGATTGATCAGCCGTTTGCAGACGGACGCTTTCCTGATCTCCTTTTTTACCTTTTCGGGCAGTGAGTCAAGAAACCCCTGGTATTCTTGTATATGCTCGGGATAGATGCGGAGCTTCATCCCCGTTTTTCGGGGCAAAAATGTTGCCAAAGTCCTTTTGCTGCTGTTTAACACATAGGACACAACATAGCCGCTTTTTTGCGATTTTATGTCGCATTTACACCCGTTTTCCGTCAGATACTCGTTGACCTGGCTTACAAAGCTGCGAAAACGCTCATCAACCGTGTCCATAAACGCATGAAATTTTTCGTCCATAAATAAGCCCCTCCGTTATCCCTTTTTCTTTGCTACCGGTATCCATACCTCATATTGTGCATTCTGTGGATCTGGATTTAAGTAAACCTCAATATCGGGAGCATTGGCATATTCATATCCAGAGGTTGGAAGCCACTCCACTATAATCCGCTGCTCCAATTCCTGTATTGACTGGTTTGTACCCGTACCGGAAAAGACTGCCCAGGTAGATGCAGGCACGGTATATTCTTCAAACTCGTCACTTGTTTTTGTACTGGAAACGGCAATATAATATTTCCATTGTTCCTCATCATTGCAGGCACTCACGCCTAAAAGTCCCTTTAGCGGCGTATCCATCATTCCTGCCAGCTTCTGTATTGTTCCATTTACAGACGCCTCCTGCCACATCTCAGGCACAACCCTAAAGTTATTTTCGATTTCCTTATCTAGCGGTGCAGATACGCCTATGATGCGGAATGCTTCTTTTGTTTCAATTCTATAATTCATTTCTGTCGCTCCTTTCACAGCAATTTTAAATACAATGGGGGAAAAAGATTTCACGGATACGCCCGCAGCCTTAACGGACGAGGGGGCTATCCCGTGAAAAGACTGAAACGCCCTGTTAAAAGCAGTCGGGGAACGGTAGCCGTACTTCTCTGCAATATCAATAATCCGCTCATCCCCGCCCTGCAGGTCTACCGCTGCTAAAGACATTTTTCTTCTTCGGATATACTCTGCCAGAGTGATGCCCGCCATATAAGTAAACATCCTCTGGTAGTGATAGGCGGAGCAGCAGGCAATCCTCCCAAGCTGTTCATAGTCAATTTCGCCTGTCAAATGTTCCTCAATATAATTCATGCTTTGGTTTAATCTGTGAACCCATTCCATGTGATACCTCCTTTTCCGCATATAGCATGCTTCGCAGACATAAATCTGTCTTTACTATTATAAGGCTTACTCTGAAATTTATCCTCTCTATCCCTGCACAAAAAAGAGAGCCGGTTATTCAATAACCGATATTTGCTTTAGAAGAAAAAAAGACTCCCCGTAATCTCGGGAAGTCTCTTTTTCTGGAAATGATTGATCTTCTACTCTGCAATATCTGCATACATGAAATGCCAGTATCCATATGGTGAATGCCAGGAGCCTGTAATTTTGTCGCTCTGCAGCCAGAAGTCATTGTAGTAAGCTACCGGAACACATCCTGCTTCTTCCATCAGGATATCCTCTGCCTTATGGAGCGCCTTGGAACGTTCCTCCGGATCCAGTGTGCTCCTGGACTCTTCCATAGCCTTATCATATTCTGCGTTGCTGAACTTACCGTCATTGTTTCCGTTTGTGGTACACAGCAGGTCTAACATGTTGGAAGGATCGCTGTAATCGCCAACCCAGCCGTTACGCGCTGTATCGTACTCACCGTTACGGCGCATTGGAGTAAAGCTCTGCCACTCTACGATGTCAACCTTCAGGTCAACGCCGATCTCTGCCCATGCTTCCTGCAGATATTCCGCTACCACTTTGTGATATCCAGAATCATTGGTGGTGTAGGTAATGGACGGAAGTCCTTCGCCATCCTTATAGCCTGCGTCTGCAAGGAGTTTCTTTGCTTCTTCCAGGTTGCCTTCAAAGTTCTCGGTGTCAATATACGGTTTTCCGCCGTTTGCGTTCTCAACGAACTCTGTGCCGTCGGTATCGATCCAGCCAGGTCCCATAAAGTTGCTTGCCGGAGAATACGTTCCCTGCATCAGGGTATTTGCAACATAATCACGGTCAATAGCAAGGCTAAGCGCCTTACGCACGTTCTTGTCTGTGAATGGCTCTCTGTTCAGGTTCAGGCTCAGGTAGTAGGTTCCGATGATTGGATCTACATAATAATCGTCGTTTCCTTCCAGAGACGGGATTTCCTCAGTCGGGACATCCTTGATCATCAGCACTTCCCCTGACTGATATGCACTGTAAGATGCATTCGCGTCTTCAATCAGGTTAAACTTGATTCCATCCAGCTTGATTGCGTCTGCATTCCAGTAATTCGGGTTTTTGCTCATCAGGATGTGAGAGCCGGGAACCCACTCGGATACATAGAAAGAGCCGTTTGAAATATAAGTCTCGGCCTTTGTTGCCCAACCGTCGCCGTTCGCTTCAATGGTCGCCTCCTGTACCGGGCTTAATGTGGCAAATGCCGCAAGGCTTCCGAAATAGGTACATGGAGTACTTAAAGTAACAACCAGTGTCTGGTCATCCTCCGCAACTACCTGAAGGGCATCCAGATCACCGTCTATTGCCTTTTCATAGCCTTCTACCATACCAAGTACGGTTTCTGCATAAGGCGCCGCAACTTCCGGATCGCAGACGCGCTTCCAGCTGTATACAAAGTCGTTTGCAGTCAGGTCAGAGCCATCAGACCATTTCAGGCCGTCCCTTAAGTGGAAGGTCCATGTAAGTCCGTCCTCACTGGTCTCCCAGGTTTCTGCCTGCCCTTCCGCAAGCTGGCCTTCCTGGTCAATCGTCAAAAGACACTCAAAATTATGCAGAAGCATGTTGCCGCCGTCCACCGCACTGTTCAGTGCAGGGTCGATAGTCTCCGGATCCGGCCCGATCTGAACTGACAGGATCTTCTCACCGGAACTGCTGCCGGAACCCTCATCTGCATCATCCGTACCTTCTGTACTGCTCTGGGACTGATTATCCCCCCCCTGGTTGTTGTTTCCGCCGCCGCCGCATGCTGACAGGCCGAACACCATTGTAGTCGCCAGTAATAAAGCGATTACTTTCTTTTTCATTTTATATCCTCCTTCTTTACTTTGAGCGTATCCGGTAAACCCGTACACTCTGTTTTCTATACTTATTGAACATAATGCCCAATAAGGTATGCTTATTGAACTACGAATGTTCAATAAGATATAAACAATACAGACGCGTCTTTTGGCATCCATATTTGTTTATCTTATCCAGCGCTGCCCAAAATATCCACAGCACTACCGAAAGCCTGTCTTTTACAGCCCCTGACGCATACTTTCTGAAAAGTTCCCGTTTGCACAAAGCCTGCCTCTGACAGCCCTTCCGTATCAAAATCCGTCAATCCAGCTTATCAATATGATGACATGCCGAAAAATGTCCTCTCTCCACCTCACGCCACTTCGGCGTCTCCTGAGCGCACTTCTCGTCCGCATAAGGGCATCTGGTACGGAACCTGCAGCCTGACGGCGGATTCAACGGGCTTGGCACATCCCCCTGGAGTGCGATACGCTTACTCTCCTTTGCAATCTTCGGATCCGCGATCGGAATCGCTGAGATCAGGCTCTTTGTATAAGGATGAAGGGGGCGGGTGATCAGCTCGTAGCTGTCCGCAAGCTCCACCATCCTGCCAAGATACATCACACCGATCCGGTTGGAAATATGCTTCACCGCAGACAGGTCATGGGCAATGAACAGATAAGTCAGCCCCATCTCCTCCTGGAGATCCTCAAACATATTGATCATCTGTGCCTGGATGGACACATCCAGCGCGGAAATCGGTTCGTCACAGACAATAAATTCCGGCCTTACCGCAAGCGCCCTGGCAATTCCCACACGCTGCCGCTGGCCTCCGGAAAATTCATGGGGATAGCGGTTGGCATGCTCGGAATTCAGCCCGACCCTGCGAAGCATCTCAATGATGATCTCATAACGCTCCTGTTTATTGGCCGCCATCTTATGGACGTCGATGGCCTCCCCTACGATATCGCCCACCGTCATACGCGGGTCAAGGCTTGCGTAAGGATCCTGAAACACGATCTGCATCCTTTTCCGGTAAGGGAGCATGTCCACAAACTGCTTTTTATCTACATCAAATATCACGTTGCCGTCATAAACAAATCTGCCGCCCGTCGGCTCATATAGACGGAGCAGGGTACGTCCGGTGGTCGTCTTGCCGCAGCCGGACTCCCCGACCAGCCCAAGCGTCTCACCCTTACTGATGGTAAAAGACACGTCGTCTACGGCCTGAATATATTTCTTATTCCTGCCAAAGCCGCCTGCCGGAAAATACTGTTGTAAATGTTCTACCTGTATGAAGCTGTTCTGCTTATCACTCATTTTGCGGCTCCTTTCTCCATTTCCTCCTTCTGGATCAGCCAGCACTGGGTATAATGGACGTCGCCCAAATCCGTCACAGGCGGCATCTCCCTGAGGCAGATCTTCATGCACTCCTCACATCTGGGCGCAAACGGACATCCCTTCGGAGGATTCAGCATATCAACCGGAGTCCCTTCAATGGGAATCAGCCTTTCATGCTCTTTCGCATCAATCCGGGGGATGGAGCGGATCAGTCCTTTTGTATACTGGTGCTTCGGATTGTAGAATATATCGTCCGCCGTACCGTATTCAATCACCTTCCCCGCATACATAACCGCAATCCTGTCGCACATGCTCGCCACCACGCCCAGGTCATGGGTGATCATAATGATGGCCATTCCAAGCTTTTTCTTTAAATCCATCATCAGTTCCAGGATCTGCGCCTGGATGGTCACGTCAAGAGCCGTGGTAGGCTCGTCCGCAATTAAGAGCTTCGGCTCGCAGGCCAGGGCAATGGCGATCATCACACGCTGCCTCATACCGCCGGAAAGCTCATGTGGATACTGCTTCAGGCGCTTATCCGGCTCATTGATCCCTACCAGTTCCAAAAGCTCTTTTGCGCGTTCCCTTGCCTGCTCTTTACTCTTATCCGTATGGAGAAGAATGGCCTCCATAATCTGGTTGCCTATGGTATACACCGGATTCAGGCTGGTCATGGGATCCTGGAAAATAATGGAAATCTCATTCCCCCGGATTTTGCGCATCTCCTTATCTGTCATCTGATCCACCTGGTGCCCGTTAAAATACAGGCTTCCGCCGATCAGTTTGCCCGGATAGGCCGTCAGCCCCATCAGGCTGTATGCCGTCACAGATTTGCCGGAACCGCTCTCCCCGACAATCCCAAGTACTTCTCCCTCTTTTAAATGGATGGAAACATCATTTAACGCTTTCACTTCTCCGGCAGGTGTGAAAAAGGAAAGCCGTTCATTTTTAATATCTACAAGATACTCTGACATAAATTCCTCATTTCTGCATAGCAAAGACTATGCTGCTTTAGTTTTTCAGCTTCGGGTCAAATGCATCCCGAAGTCCGTCGCCCAGAAGATTGAAGCTCAAAATAATAAGACTGATCAAAAGCGCGGGAATAAACAGCAGGTACGGATATGTATTCATACCGTTGATCGCGTCGCTTGCAAGGCTTCCAAGGGACGGCAGCGGAACTGCCACGCCCATTCCCAGGAAACTGAGGAAACTTTCCGTAAAAATGGAAGACGGAATCTGCAGTGTCGTCGTTACAATCAATGTACCAATACAGTTCGTCAGCAGATGCCTTTTAATGATCTTGCCGCTGCCCACGCCCAGAGCCCTGGCCGCAGTCACATATTCACTTTCCTTTAACATCAGCAC
The DNA here is from genome assembly GCA_949840465.1 of uncultured Lachnospiraceae bacterium. GTDB lineage: Bacteria > Bacillota > Clostridia > Lachnospirales > Lachnospiraceae > Schaedlerella. The sequence continues at coordinate 8,392 of CATKXE010000080.1, forward strand.
CTGGCTCCTGACCATTCTTGCCATACCTACCCAATACAGCAGGGCGAATACTACGAAAATACTGATCAGGTTCTCGCCGACCACATTGACCCATGCAAAACCGGGCACATCCTTCAGATGGCCCAGAGGTTCTTTTAATGCAAAGGACAAAAGCACGATCAGCAGGATATCCGGAATCGTATAGATAATATCTACGATACGCATCATCACAAGGTCTACCCAGCCGCCGAAAAACGCAGCGATGGAGCCATAGGCCGAACCGATAATCAGGATGATCCCTGTGGCGATCAGCCCGACCAGAAGGGAAATACGGCTTCCCATCATTACACGGATCGCATAGTCGCGGCCCATCTTATCTGTCCCAAATATATGGGGAAATACGCTTTCACCGGCATCGATCTTTGCCTGCTCTTCTTCTGAATACTGCATGGGAGCCAGGTTATTGGCTCCTTTTATCTGATCCTTATACGAATAAGGATAAAAGGAAGGAACGATAAATGAAAAGATCATGACAAGGATAATCACCACAATGCTGACCATCGCCACTTTATTTTTTACCAGACGCCGTCCGCCGTCCTTCCAGAAACTCACGCTTTCCCTCATGATGACCTGGCTTTGCTTCTCTTCTTGTGTTGCAGGCAGGAAATCCTCAGGATTAAGTTTTAACTGAAAACTGACCGGATTCTCTTTCATAACCGCTGCTCTCCTTACTTTAGTTTAATTCTTGGGTCTACGATCTTATAGACAATATCCACGACCACATTCATGACAATGATGAGCGTTGCAAGGAAAATCGTAGTCCCCATGATCAGTGTATAGTCACGCCCGTTGATAGCGCCGATAAATTCCCCGCCCAGCCCCGGGATCGTAAAAATCTTTTCCACAACAAAGCTGCCTGTCACCGTGTAGGCAAGCATGGGGCCTACGTAGGTAACCACCGGCAGGATCGCGTTCCTTAAGGCATGCTTAAACAAAGACACAAAGCCCGATACGCCTTTTGCCTTAGCGGTACGCATATAATCCTGTCCCAGCACATCCAGCATGGAGGAGCGCATCAGCCTCATGATATAAGCCGTGGGATAGAAAGACAACGCCATGACCGGCATGATATAATTCTTCCATGAAGTCAGCCCGACGGTCGGAAGCAATTTTAATTTCGCGCCGAACGTATATAAAAGCACCGTACAGATTACAAAGCTTGGAACCGCAATTCCGCAGGTCGCCACCACGCTGATCAGGCTGTCCAGAAACTTCCCTCTCTTTAAGGCGGCAATACAGCCAAGGGGTATCCCCAGAGTCAATGCAACCAAAACAGAGATTCCTCCCACTCTGGCCGACACAGGGAACTTCATTAAGATAATTTCTGTTACGGTACGTCCGCGCTGCTTTAAGCTGTCGCCGAAATCCCCCTGCACGGCGCCGCCGATATAGGTAAGATACTGCTGAAATAAAGGCTTGTCCAAACCGTACTTGGCCTCTAAGGCTGCTGTCGCCTGGGGACTGATCGCTTTTTCTGAGAGGAAGGGTCCGCCGGGAACCATATTCATCAGAAAGAACGTAAGGGTTGCAACTGCCCATACCGTAACAACTGCAAGCCCGATTCGCTTTGCTATGTACTTTAACATGCTTTCCACTCCTTATCCAATATTAAAAATGAGGAACATAGCGTGTCTCCATAATAAAACCAAAATGTTCCCCACCGCGTAATATATTAACAAATTAAACGGAACTTGTCAATCCTTCAAGGTAGTAAAGCAATAAAATTGCCAAAATAATCCTCTCATTTTCTTACAAAATGCCGTTAAATTTTACAACAGAAAGCGTTTCTCTGTTAAAATACTACCAAAAACCTCACTCATTTCCAAAAAAAATATACCAGGGGCATATATTACGGGACGCCCTTCGAGGATACCATATCGGACGCAGTCCACCCATCCTGCAAGGATATGAATTGCAGGATGCCCTTCAGGGATACGAAAACGTAAAAGCGGGATTTACGTCTTCTGCAAAGTCCGTAAATCCCAACTCTTTACACCTGATTTACTTTTTCTTTCTGCCATGAAAGACAGAGCACAGCAGAAGCAAAACGCTCCCCGCTGCAATACATATGTCCGCAAGATTGAACGTGATCCCTGTGATTTTCTTCCACTTTGTCTGGATCCCCACATAATCAATGACATAGCCCCTGAGCCATCTGTCGAAGGTATTGCTCCATGCGCCGGCTACGGCCAAAGACAGGCCGATCTTTTTCACGCAGCGCTTTTTCTTCATCAGCGTCAGCAGCTGATAAATGGTCAGAAGAACCGCCGCATAGGAGGACACATATTTCACAAGCTCCGGCTTGTCGTCCATCATGTTCATGCCAAAGCCGCGGTTATATGCTTTGCGCAGGATCACTTTTCCTTTACAGGCTGTCCGCTCCTCCCCTTCCGCCAGATATCCCTCCATGATGGATTTCAGGGCAATATCAAGAAGCATCAGGCATGCCGTAATGCTAAGCAACAGCAATATTCCCATTACTAGCCCTCCTGTTCCGCTTTTTTATTGCGTTTTTTATTCCCGCGAAGCAACGAGCCAGGTGGACATGTTTTTGTATGTCCCTTTGGCGACTGCCGCGAGGGTTGCTAAGCGCCAGTGGCACTTGCCCGGCAACGACCGAAACGAAGTGCAGGCCAAATACCCCGCAGCCTGCTGCGCTGGAAATTGGATGCCCCGCCAGCTTGTTGCGGGGTCTTTGACTGTGCTTATTTATTATGCTTATTATTCATCTTTTTATTCCGTCTTCGGTTCTTCTGACGTCTCTCCCGCCGGAACTGCTTCTGACGTCTCAGGCTCTGCCTCGCTCTCAACCTTTGCCTCAGCTGCCTCTGCCGCCTCTTCTACTTCCTCTGCAGCGGCTTCTCCCGCATTTTTAAACTTTTCTGCCACGTCGTTGACTTTTTCCTGTACGGCTTCTCCTACCTTGGATGCCGCTTCTGAAATCTTCTCCGCCGCTTCCGCCGCCTTTTCCTTTGCAGCCTCTGCATAATCTACAGGCTCGGCGCATGCTCCCTCGGGCGCCTTTGCACCGCAGTACGGACAGTATGCCATGCCCCTGCCCAGAACTTTTCCACATTCCTCACACTCAAAATCCCCTTTGATATCGGTGATCTTCTGCAGGCATTCTGCAATGCTCTCTTCCCTGCTCTGGATCGCCTCGCATAATCCGGCGGCTTCCTCACTAAGCTCTGTCCCGTCCTTGAACTGGTCATAAACAGCAAGCCCTAATTCTGCCAGATCACTGTCGTTCTCCCTTTCCAGCGTACGGATCTGGCTTTTCAGCTTCTGGATCTCCATAGCCTCGCCCGCTCTGTTCGTCACGGTCTCAGCGGTCTCACCCAGGCGCTTCCCCAAATCTTCAAAAAATCTTCCCATGTCAACATAACTCCTTTCATCGGTGTATATTTTCTCTATAACCATGCAGCCGTCCCGCTTTCACAGTTACATTTGCCTAAACACATTATACTCTATTCTCCGCGAACTTCAATCAGTTTCTTTTTTATTTTATAATTTCATAAGATTTTTTTAACCAATCCCGCTCTTTTCTCATATATTGGAATAAAAAGCAATGGAAGGTGTCTCATCATCTATGACCGACCCGGAAACATGCAAAGCGGCAATCCTCTCCGAAGATTACCGCGATTTCATCGTGAACGACAATTCCGCCATCCTTGCCCATATTACAGAAGATACACTCTGTACACAGCCCGCCGGATTCAATTTCCGCTGTATCTACATTCCCAAAGAAACGGCAGATCCTATTACAAATGAACGGCTCTACTATACGGCGCTCCCGAAATGCTATGCACATATCAGTAAGGATTCTCTGGGCCAGGCGGGTATTCTCCCCCTTCAGAACTATCCCTCTTTGCAGTTAATGGGAAGGGGAATCCTGATCGGATTTTTGGACAGTGGGATCGATTACCAGAACTCTGTCTTCCGCAATCTGGACGGAAGTACAAGGATCGCGGCGCTCTGGGACCAGACGATCCAGAGCGGAATTCCTCCGGAAGGCTTCGCCTATGGTTCTGAATATACGGAAGAAATGCTCAATGAGGCGTTACGGGCAGAAAATCCATTCGAAATCGTTCCCTCCACCGATGATATTGGACATGGCACATTTACCGCAAGCCTCGCCGCCGGCGGCGGCAATCCGGAAGAAAACTTTCTGGGAGCCGCGCCGGAAGCCACGCTTGCAGTCGTAAAGCTAAAACCTGCCAAACAATATCTGAAGGACTACTACTTTATCCCGGATGATGAGCCCTGCCACCAGGAAACCGACATCATTCTTGCCCTGAATTATCTGGATATCCTGGCCGAACGCCTGGGGCTTCCCCTCGTGTACTGCTTTGCCCTCGGCACAAACGCAGGCGGGCACGTCGGAGCGCTGCCATGCCCGATCCTGCTTAACTCGTATGGATCCTCCGTGAACCGGATTCCGGTGATAGGTTGCGGAAATGAGGCAGATAAACGGCACCATTATTATTATGAGCTTCCGGATATTAACACACCTCATACGGCAGAAATACGTGTTGGGGAGGGAGTGGAAGGATTTACAATGGAACTGTGGACTACCATTCCCAATATCCTTTCTATTTCACTGACTTCTCCGTCCGGGCAAAGTACTGCAAGGCTTACCGTCCGCTCCAATACCCGTACAGAATTTCAATTTCTTCTGGAGCCTACAAGAGTGACCATTGATTACCAGATCATCGCGGAACTGGAAACTTCTGAATTGATTCTTTTCCGTTTCATCGCCCCTTCTCCGGGTATCTGGCGGCTTAATATAGAGCCGTTAAGAATTTTTAACGGGCGCTTCCATATATGGCTTCCCCTCAGCGAATTTTTAAGTGGAGAAGTCTATTTTCTGGATTCAAACCCATACTATACCATTACCAACCCCGCCAACGGGGACAGTTCCGTCAACGTCTCCTTCTATGACGGAAATACCACTGCCGTAGCCCTGAGCTCCGGAAGGGGATACAGCAGGAATGATATCGTAAATCCAACTCTTGCCGCCCCGGGCATCAGCGTCCTTGGCGCGCTGCCCGGCGGACGCTATGCCGTTCGTTCAGGTTCCAGCGCCGCTGTCGCCATCTGCGCCGGAGCCGTGGCCCTCCTTATGGAATGGCTGCTCTATCGGATAGGGAACCCCACGGTTGATTCCTATCAGATAAAAGGCATTTTAACAATCGGAGCCAGACGCCCTCCGGGAGTACAGTTTCCAAACCGTGAATGGGGGTACGGGCTTTTGGATCTGTATAATACGATACTGGAAATACGGGATCTTTAGGAAGTACAGGAAAACGCCGGAAACGGAAGCGAACGTCTCTTCCATTCCCGGCGTAAAATCCAAATCTTCTCCAAAAGCAACCCACTGTGCAGGCCGTATTCCAGCCTTATCCCAAAACGCTCCGTCAATTCAAAAGCGGTACCTGCTGTCCGCGCAGTTGGATGACCGGGCCGCCGGTGCCTTCGATATATTCCCTCGTAATCGTCACCTGCCCGATGCTTTCATCCTTGGGGATCTCATACATAATATCCAGCATGAATTCCTCGATGATCGCCCGCAGCGCCCTTGCCCCGGTGTCCTTTTTCATGGCCTTTTCCGCGATCGCCTCTAACGCCCCCTCGTCAAAATCAAGGCTGACCTCATCCAATGCCAGAAGCTTCTGGTACTGCTTGAGGATCGCATTCCTTGGTTCCTTCAGGATCTTTACCAGCATTTCCTTATCCAGGCCCTTCAGGGTAAAAATAACCGGAAGCCGCCCGATAAATTCCGGGATCATGCCGAATTTGCGCAAATCTTCTACCGCCACCCTGGCCAGCAGTTCCTGATCCTTGTCATACTTATCCTTCAGCTCGGCATTGAAACCCATAGACGTCTTTTTGGAAAGGCGCTCCTTGATGATCGTCTCCAAATCCGGAAACGCCCCGCCGCAGATAAACAGGATATTTTTCGTATTCACCGTGGTAAGGGGAACCATGGCATTCTTACTGTTGGCGCCCACCGGAACTTCGATCTCACTGCCCTCTAAGAGCTTGAGCATCCCCTGCTGTACAGACTCTCCGCTCACATCCCTCTGACTGGAATTTCTCTTTTTCGCGATCTTGTCGATCTCGTCAATAAAAATGATCCCCTGCTCCGCGCGCTCCACATCATTGTCAGAGGCGGCAAGCAGTTTGGACACCACGCTCTCAATATCATCCCCTATGTATCCTGCCTCTGTCAGGGAGGTCGCGTCCGTGATCGCCAGAGGCACGTCCAAAAGCCTTGCCAGCGTCTTCACCAGATAGGTCTTCCCGCTTCCGGTAGGTCCGATCATCAGCATGTTCGATTTCTCAATCTCAATGTCGTCCATCGTGTCCGACGCCACCCGTTTATAATGGTTATAGACGGCAACAGACATCGCCTTTTTCGCATGCTCCTGACCCACCACATATTCATCCAGACGGGCTTTGATCTTATGGGGAGCCGGGATATCCCTGATATTCAGCTTCTTTACAGGCTTTTCTTTTGTCTCCTTCTTTTTCTTAATCTTCTGCCGCTTCGGGACTGCATGCTCCAGATCCGTCAGGTTCAAAAACTGTATGCCCGGTATGCTGCTCATGATCTTATTAAAATCAATGGAGCTGTTATTCATAGTGTCAAAGCTCCTCTGCATACAATCCTGGCAAATCGTGATATGGTTCGGCATCTCGATCATCTTCCCGGCAGCGCTTTCCGGGCGGTGGCACATGAAGCAGACCTTTTCATATTCATCCTCGTGCTTTTCCCCGGCCGGCTCCGTGGCTGCCACTTCCTTTTTTTCCTCTGTGGAAGCAGGCGTATCCTGTTCTTTTTCATCTACTATGATAAAATCATTCTCTGACATCTTCCATCCTCCAGATTTTATACTCAAAAGCATACCTGTAGTATACTTTATCGGACGTAGTCCGCCCATCCCGCAGGGATATGAATTACGGGATGCCCATGGGTAT
>CATKXE010000081.1 GCA_949840465.1 uncultured Lachnospiraceae bacterium
CTGAATCGTCCCTTCCACATTTACGATTGCAATATAATCATAATTCGGCGTATCATATCCATAGTCCCCATAGCCGCTTACCAGCGCATCTGCCATGGCCGCCTGCAGCATATTCTGGGAAATCGTGTTGGTCAGCACGCTGGATACTCCCACTGCAATAAATAATACCGCCGCCACGATCAGGCCGCCTATCTGTTTCTTCTTCATACGTACCTCCTCCGGAAACTGCATAAAACCGCCAGCGGCACCTTTTTTGCGTTTACGTGCGCTGTTCTGTATTTCATGGCTCCCTTCAGGCCAAAGCTTCGGCGTCTGCCGTTCAGGGTATTCTACCTGCGAAGCTCAATTCCCATGCCTTCCAGCCCTTTCAGGATCCGATCCATGGCCGCCGCCACCTCCGCGTCCTCCAACGTCTTATCCTGGGCGCGGAATACGGTGGAATATGCCACTGATTTAAATCCTTCCCTGATCTGGGAACCTTCATACAGATCAAACAGCGCATAACTCTCCAGGTATTTTCCGCCCTTCGCGGCAATCACCTCTTCAATCTGCCCCGCCAGGATCTGTTTCGGCACCACCATGCTGATATCTCTGGAAACCGCCGGGTATTTTGCAATCCCAAAATATTTCCTGTCAAATGTAGCATACCCCATAATCTCCGGCATGTCAATCACTGCTATATATGCGCGTTCCCCAATTCCATAGGTATCCGCCACTTCGGGATGGATTTCCCCAAGATATCCCATAATTTTTCCGTCATAGATGATATTGGCCTGACGTCCCGGATGGAGGAACGGCTTCCCTGCATTGGGATCATAGGTCTCCCTGTCCTTCATCCCAATCTTCTCAAAAAACTCTTCTACGACGCCTTTCATGCTGAAGAAATCCCCTTTTCCGTACATTCCAAGGGTAAACTGCATCCGCTCCTCGGGAAGCTCTGTAAGCGGAAGGCTTTTCGGCAGATAGATATTCCCCAGTTCGTAAAGGCGCACATCCTTATTCCTTCTATTATAATTTGTGGCAAGAGAAGTGAGCATCCCGTTCAGGGAAATGGTGCGCATGATGCTGTAGTCTTCCCCTAAGGGGTTCATGATCTCCACTGCCCGGCGCAGGGGGGAATCCGCAGGGATCCGCAGTTTGTCAAATACCTTCGGGCTTTCAAAAGAATAGCACATGCCCTGGCTGAAACCGCAGAACTCCGCAATGTCCCTTGCCGCCTGCTCGATCCGCAGCTTAAAGGTCAGCTTTCCGGTGGTCGCCTCCCCGGTAGGCAGGGTGGTGGGGATATTGTCATATCCATAGAACCTTGCTACTTCCTCCGCAATGTCCGCAAGGCGGAACAGATCCTGACGGAACGTGGGCGCGATCACCTCTTTTGCCTCTTCATCATATTCCAAATCAATCTGTTTCAGATATTCGAGCATCTTTTCCCCGGAGATGTCCGTCCCCAGCATGGCATTGATCTTCCCCGCGTCAAAGGGCACCCGCACCGGTTCTTTCTTCTTTCCATATACGTCTACGGTTCCGCCCACGACTTCGCCCGCGCCCATCTCTTCCACAAGCTGGCAGGCCCGGTCAATGGCCGCTTTTGCATTGTTGGGATCCAGCCCTTTTTCAAACTTTCCTGACGCGTCGGTCCGAAGCCCCACCCGCTTGCTGGATTTTCGGATATTCACGCCGTCAAAGCAGGCCGCCTCAAACAGCATCGTTTTCACGTCGTCTGTAATCATGGAATTCTCGCCGCCCATGATTCCCGCAATCCCGATCGCTTTCTCGCCGTCGCAGATCATCAGCACGTCCGTGTCCATCTGCCGTTCCTGCCCGTCCAGCGTGGTAAATTTCTCACCGTCTCTGGCATTCTTCACCACAATCTGGCGCCCCGCAATCGTATCCAAATCATAGGCATGCATAGGCTGTCCATATTCTTCCATGACATAGTTGGTTATGTCCACCAGATTATTAATCGGACGGATGCCCACAGAAGCAAGCCTTCTCTGCATCCATTTGGGGGACGGGCCGATTTTAATATTTTTCACGACCCTTGCACAGTACCTTGGGCATAGTTCCGTATTTTCCACCGAAACCTTCACATATTCATTGACGTCCTCGCCGTTGCCTGTCTCTGGAACCACCGGGGGTACAAATTTCTTTCCAAAAGTAGCTGCCGCCTCCCTTGCGATTCCAATCACGCTGAAACAGTCCACCCGGTTGGACGTGACCTCATACTCAAAAACCACGTCATCCAATCCCAATACTTTCACCGCGCTTGCTCCGATTTCGGCATCCTCCGGGAAAATATAAATTCCGTTTTCCGGCGACTCCGGATACATATCCTTAGTAGAACCCAGTTCTTCAATGGAACACATCATCCCGTTGCTTACTACGCCCCTGAGTTTCCCTTTTTTGATTTTGATTCCCCCCGGCGTCTTAGAGCCGTCATGCCCTCCGGCAACGCGCCCTCCGTCTAAGACCACCGGAACCTTTGCGCCCTCGAATACATTATCGGCGCCTGTCACGATCTGCGTCACTTCTGTCCCGATATTCACCTGGCAGACCACCAGCTTATCCGCATCCGGATGCCGCTCGATCCTGTCGATCTGTCCGATCACAATCTTGTCCAGATCTGCATCCAGTTCCACATATCCTTCTACCTTGGTGCCGGACAGCGTCATTGCGTCCGCATATTCCTGCGCAGCCACATCCAGTTCCGGCACATATGCTTTAATCCATGATAATGAAGTATTCAATGTCTCTTCCTCACTTTCTGTTCATTAAAATTGTTTCAGGAAACGGATGTCATTTTCATACAACAGCCGCATATCGTCAATCTCATATTTTAACAGCGCGATCCTCTCAAGCCCCACGCCAAATGCGAATCCGCCGTACTCCTCCGGGTCGATCCCGCACATTTCCAGCACATGGGGATGTACCATGCCGCAGCCTAAGATCTCGATCCAGCCGGAGCCTTTACAGAAGCGGCACCCTTTTCCGCCGCATTTGAAACAGCTTACGTCCACCTCAGCGCTTGGCTCTGTGAACGGGAAATGATGGGGGCGGAATTTGGTCTTTGTCTGAGGCCCAAACAGTTCTTTTGCAAACACTTCCAATGTCCCTTTCAAATCCGCGAAAGAAATATTCTTATCAATAACCAGCCCTTCAATCTGATGGAAGGACGGGGAATGGGTGGCATCCACTTCGTCGGAACGGAACACCCTTCCCGGCGCGATCATACGGACAGGCAGTTTCCCCTGTTCCATGACACGGGCCTGCACCGGGGACGTCTGGGTACGCAGCACGATTTCCTTATTAATATAGAATGTATCCTGCTCATCCTTTGCCGGATGATCCGCCGGAATATTCAGCTTTTCAAAATTATACAGGTCATATTCCACGTCCGGGCCTTCCACCACTTCATATCCCATGCCCACAAAGATACGTTCTACTTCCTCAAGGGCAATGGTGTTGGGATGCCTGTGCCCCACCCGGTTCTTTTTGGAGGGCAGGGTCACGTCAATAACCTCCGCCTTCAGTTTTTCCTCACGGATGGCTTTTTCCATCTTCTGTTTCGTCTCTTCCATGATGGCCTCAATGGCAGCTCTTGTCTCATTCACAAGCTGTCCCACCCTGGGGCGTTCCTCCGGCGCTACATCCTTCATTCCTTTGAGTACAGCGGTCAGCTCTCCCTTTTTTCCAAGAAAGCGGACACGCACATCGTTGAGCTTCTCCGGCATATCCGACGCCTGGATCTGCTCGATTGCCTCCTTTTTGATCTGTTCCAATCTCTCTTTCATTCTGGTTTCTCCTTCCTTTCCTTATAGAACAAAAAAACTCCGTCCCCAACAAGGGACGAAGTCTGTATCCGCGGTACCACCCTGATTCCCACAGCCATATCCGCTATGGGCTCTCATTCTGTGTGTAACGTACGACTTACGGCATTCCCTACTTCCATGAACCTATCCGCTCCGGCGCCCTGCAGACATCATCTGTATGGCTTAACCTGCTGCCTGGCGGAAATCAATTCCAGGTTGAGGAACACAGCTAACGTGGGAAATTCGATGGTCATCTGAACTTAAGAGAACTTTCAGCCGGTGATTCTCTCTCTCTGATAGAAAATGATTCTCTACTTTACACGGTCATTGCTTTTTCCTATTCGTTTTAAAAACCGCAAAGCCCTCTAAAACAGGCTCTGACGCATGGCAGGACTTGCGATAAACGCCTGACGCCAGCCACTTTTTCATTTTAACATACCGTGATTGAATGTCAAGAGTTATTTTTCATACTCTGCCGCTTCCCCCTGTGAACCATTTTTGTAAACAGTATATTTTGGGGCGTCTGTGGGTACTTTCACAGTTGGAAAGAAGTATCCTTGCTTTGTGCAATCTGTCCAAAAACCTTTTCGATTTCCTGGTCTACAGGAGTCATTTTTTGAAAAGAGTGAAAGAACTTTCAGAACATCTATAGTCTATTGAAAATAAATTCTTCAATGCTATACTGGTAACCAGCAACACGAAAACCCTGCTCAAAAGAGCAAAGCAACAGCATTCTAAGAAAGGAGCAAGACTATGAGGGAATGTGTGGAACAACTAAAGGGAAAGCTGGTGGTATCCTGTCAGGCGCTGCCCGACGAACCGCTGCATTCTTCCTTTATCATGGGGAGGATGGCACTGGCTGCCAAAGAGGGAGGGGCAATGGGAATCCGCGCCAACACCAGGGAAGATATCCGGGAGATACGATCTCAGGCGGATCTTCCGGTCATCGGGATCGTAAAGCGGGACTATGAAGACTGCCCCGTCTATATCACCCCCACCATGAAAGAGGTGGAGGAACTGATGGATGTAAAGCCGGAGATCATCGCCCTGGATGCCACCGGGCGCTTAAGGCCCGGCGGACTGACACTGGATGCATTTTTCGGGCAGCTCAAAGAAACATACCCGGAACAGCTTTGGATGGCGGACTGCTCCACCATCGAAGAGGCGGTGCATGCAGACGAACTCGGATTCGATTTTATCGGAACGACAATGGTGGGGTACACCGAACAGAGCGAAGGAGACCGGGTTGAGGAAAATGATTTTGAGATCATCCGCGAAATTATCGCCCGTGTAAAGCACCCGGTCATCGCGGAGGGCAACATTGACACCCCTGAGAAGGCAAAGAGGGTGATTGAACTGGGCGCTTTCTGCGTGGTGGTCGGTTCTGCAATCACAAGGCCGCAGCTGATTACCAAAGCGTTTGCCCAAAAACTGCTTTAAGAAACGGGAACTGCCGGTCCGTGCCTGAACAAATGTACCGGAACCCCGGGATTTACCAGATAAAACAGATTCATCTAAAAAAGAAAAGGAGAAAAACCATGAGAGATTTAACTAAATACAAAGGAGTCATTCCCGCATTTTACGCATGCTACGACGAAGAAGGAAATATCAGCCCCGACAGAGTACAGGCATTGACAAAATATTTTGTAGAGAAGAAAGTCAGGGGAGTCTATGTAAACGGTTCCTCCGGCGAATGCATTTACCAGAGCGTTGAGGATCGGAAAATTGTCCTTGAAAATGTCATGAAAGCGGCGGACGGGAAGCTGACCGTAATCAACCACGTGGCATGCAATAATACAAAAGACAGCATGGAACTGGCAAAGCATGCGGAAAGCCTGGGCGTGGACGCCATTGCCGCAATTCCGCCGATCTACTTCCGCCTGCCGGAGCATGCCATCGCAAAATACTGGAACGATATCAGCTCCGCCGCCCCCCATACGGATTTCGTCATCTACAATATCCCGCAGCTCGCAGGCGTGGCGCTGACCATGGGATTGTTTGCCGAGATGCGTAAAAACCCGAGAGTCATCGGCGTGAAAAATTCTTCCATGCCGGTGCAGGATATCCAGATGTTCAAGCAGGCGGCAGGGGACGATTATATCATTTTCAACGGGCCCGACGAGCAGTTCATCAGCGGCTATGCCATCGGCGCAGAGGGCGGCATCGGCGGAACCTACGGGGCTATGCCGGAACTGTTCCTGAAGCTGGAAGAACTGGTGAAGGCCAACCAGATGGAAACCGCAAGAAAGCTGCAGTACACGGTGAACGAGATCATCTATAAAATGTGCTCCGGCCACGGAAACATGTACGGGATCATCAAAGCTGTCCTGAAGAGCAATGAAGGCCTAGAACTCGGCGGAGTCAGGGCGCCTCTGGCTTCCCTCATCGAAAGCGACGCCGGGGTCGTGAAAGAAGCGGCACAGATGATAAAAGATGCAAAGGAAGCTTATGGCTGCTGAGAGCTGGAAGCCAGATGCGAAGCATTTTTCAAAATGCTTTCCGACAACCCGCCCTCGAACGGACGTCAGGGGGCTCTGCATTCTGAAAAAGGAGGAGAAAACATGCAGGGATTTACAGTAATAGATCTGATTATTTTAGTTGTTTATCTGGCCGCAGTCTTGTTCGCAGGCCTTCACTTTGCCAAAAAAGAAATGAAGGGCAAAGAATATTTTAAAGGAGACGGAACCGTGCCATGGTGGGTGACCTCCGTATCCATATTCGCCACCTTGTTAAGCCCCATATCCTTCCTGTCGCTTGCAGGCAATTCCTATGCGGGGACATGGATCATGTGGTTCGCACAGCTGGGCATGCTGCTTGCGATCCCGCTGACCATCAGGTTCTTCCTCCCCATCTACAGCAAGCTGGATATTGATACGGCCTATCACTATCTGGAACTGCGATTTGAAAGCAAAGGGCTTCGTGTATTGGGCGCGGTCATGTTCATCATCTATCAGGTAGGCCGGATGTCCATTATCATGTACCTCCCCTGTATGGTGCTTGGAAGCCTGACCGGAATCAACGTAAACCTGCTGATCATCATTATGGGTGTCATTGCGATCATCTACTCCTACACAGGCGGATTAAAATCCGTACTCTGGACAGACTTCATCCAGGGTTCCGTACTGCTCATCGGCGTCACCTTCTCGCTGATTTTCCTTCTGGCGCATATTGACGGAGGAATCGGCGCGATCTTCGGTGCATTTGCAGCGGAACACAAATTTCTGGCGCAGGACCAGCCCATATTTGACATCAACATTTTCAGGGACAGCGTCTTTATCATGATCGTGGGCGCAGGCTTCAATACCATGGGTTCTTATGTATCCAGCCAGGATATTGTACAGCGTTTTACCACCACCACGGATACAAAGAAGTTAAATAAAATGATGCTGACCAACGGGGCGCTTTCCATCTTCATTGCCACTGTATTCTACCTGATCGGAACCGGGCTGTATGTGTTCTATCAGCAGAATGCGCTTCCGCCGGCAGCGGCACAGGATCAGATTTTTGCATCCTATATCGCGTTTGAACTCCCGGTAGGTATTACAGGCCTCTTGCTGGCAGCCATCTACGCGGCGTCCCAGTCCACATTGTCGACAGGCCTGAACTCCGTGGCGGCAAGCTGGACGCTGGATATCCAGTCACGCCTTACGAAAAAAGAACTGAGTTTCGAAACCCAGACGAAGATCGGCCAGTATGTATCCCTGATCGTAGGAATCTTTTCCATCATCGTATCCATGGTACTGGCAAACGGCGGCGTGAAATCCGCATATGAATGGTTCAACGGATTTATGGGCCTGGTACTGGGCATCCTGATCGGAACCTTCATTCTGGGAGCCTTCACGAAAGTGGCAAATACGTTCGGCGCCACGCTCGCATTTATCGCTGCATCCGTTGTGATGGTGGGGATCAAGTACTTTGCCCCGGCAGGTTCTGTATCCATCTGGTCCTACTCCCTGATATCCATTGCGGTATCTCTGGCCGTAGGGATTCCGGCCAGCATCATCTCCCGGAAAATAAAAGGCGACACATCCGTACCAGCGCCTAATACGACGATCTATAACGGCTGACCTGTATTTATGAAGGAGGAAGGCAAATGCGCGGCATTTTTCTAAATGCCTTCCTCCGATCTGCCCTCCAACGGATATGAGGGCGCTACATTGATCATTAGGAGGAAACACAATGATATTCGGAAATACGCAAAACCTGAAAGAATACACTTTACCTGACGCAATCCTTGAATGCTTCCAATATGCCAGGGAACACGACCTGAAATCCTATGAAAAAGGAAGCCATGAGATTGACGGGAAGCGTCTGTTTGTCAATATCGCAGAATATGAAACCGTGGAGGCCGAAAAGCGTTTTTGGGAAGCCCACCGGGAATATCTGGACATCCACCTGATGCTTGACGGCACAGAACAGATTGATCTGAATTTTATTGAAAACATGGATGTAAAAGATTACGTACCGGAAGATGATTTTCTTCCCATGGAAGGCAGGAAAAACAGCTCGGTGGTATTAGGCAGGAATGATTTTCTGATCTGCTATCCCAGCGACGGGCACCGCACGGCTGTTGCCGCAGAAAAATCAGAAACCATCAAAAAAGCAATCTTTAAGGTACATATTTGATCAGCCTGCGGAGAATCCGCCGCAGGCTGATTCTCCGCGGGAAAATCAGAATGTATTATAACATCCGATTGCGTAAATAATGGAAATATACTATAATGGAGGGACACAGGTTTGAAAAGATATGTAAGTATCGATATAGGCGGTACTGCGATCAAATACGGCATCCTGAATGAAGAGGGGACCTTCGTTTGCCGCAGCGAAACGCCCACCGAAGCATACAGGGGAGGGCCTTCTATCCTTGCAAAAGCAGTGGATATCGTGACAGAATACCGCAGACAGGGCACGCTCGAGGGAATCTGCATCTCCACGGCCGGCATGGTGGATACAAAAAAAGGGGAAATCTTCCACTCCGCACCCATGATCCCGCATTATGCCGGAACCCGTTTTAAGGCAGTGATGGAGGAAACATTCAAAATTCCCTGTGAAGTGGAGAATGACGTCAACTGTGCCGGGCTGGCAGAATCCGTATCCGGCGCGTCCAGAGGCTGCAACCCGTCTCTTATGCTGACAATCGGGACGGGCATCGGCGGATGCATCGTAATGGACGGTCACATTTTTCACGGGTTTTCCAACAGCGCCTGCGAAGCAGGTTATATGCATATGTCGGGAAGCGATTTCCAGACGCTGGGGGCGGCAAGCATTCTTTCGAGAAAGGTCGCGGAATGGAAAAATGAACCTGCGGATGTGTGGAATGGATACCATATCTTTGAGGAGGCCAAAAAGGGGGACGAGCTGTGCATGCAGGCCATTGACGAGATGACAGACGTATTAGGCCAGGGAATCGCCAATATCTGTTATATACTCAATCCGGAGGTCGTCGTACTGGGCGGTGGCATCATGGCGCAGAGGGAATATCTCAGGGAGCCGATACAGGCTGCCGTGGAAAAATATTTGCTCCCTGTCCTGGCCTCACATACACGGATTGCATTTGCAGAGCATCGAAACGACGCCGGAATGCTGGGTGCGTTCTATCATTTTATGCAATGCCGGGGAACTTTGGGAATTTACAGAAACTAACAAAGCGAGGATATAATGGAGTATTATGTAAAATCCGTAGTACCGATGATTGAATCTAATTACGATAACTTCACAACCGTAGAAAAAACGATCGCCGATTTTTTCATACGCAACCGCAAGAAGATGGATTTTTCCGCAAAATCCGTCTCTGAACAGCTCTATGTGTCAGAAGCGTCCCTGTCCCGTTTTGCAAAAAAATGCGGTTACCGCGGCTATCGCGAATTCGTATACCAGTACGAGGAGACTTTCGTGGAAAAAGAGGAATCCATGACCGGCAATACGCGGATGATCCTGAATGCCTATCAGGAACTTCTCAACAAGACCTACAGCCTTGTAGACGAGACGCAGATTGCCAGAATCGGGAGGTATCTGAACCAGTCGGAACGGGTCTTCGTCTGCGGCAGGGGAAGTTCCGGCCTTACTGCGGAAGAAATGGAAATTCGTTTTATGAGGATCGGGGTGGATATCGACTCCATCAAGGACACTGACCTGATGCGGATGCAGGCCGTATTTCAGGATCGGCAGAGCCTTGTGTTCGGGATCAGCATCAGCGGAGAGAAAGAAGATGTGCTGTATATGCTCAAAGAGGCGCACCGCCGTGGGGCAAAGACCGTGCTGCTCACCGCAAAGAACCGGGGGATATTCGAAGAATTTTGCGATGAGATCGTCCTTCTCCCCTCGCTGAAACACCTGAACCACGGAAATGTCATTTCCCCCCAGTTTCCCATTCTGGTCATGCTCGACATCATCTATTCCTATTATGTGGAGCAGGACAAATTTGCAAAAGAGATCCTGCATGACAATACACTGCGTGCATTAGAAGAGGGATCGAAACGGAACCGCGAAGATATTTTCCATATTCCAAAAAAACAGGAGGCAGACCAATGATCATTCAAAATGTAAATGTATATCACACCGAAGAGCACGAATTTGTAAAGGGGGACATCGTCATCCGCCACGGGATATTTGAAAAAATCAGTGATGCCGGGCAATCTGCCGCAGAGGGGCGAAGCGCCGTAAAGGTATCTGAGGGAACTCCCCCAGGGCAGGCGGCGTCCTGTGAGAAGCTTGTCCTTGACGGCGAAGGATGTTATGCCATTCCCGGCCTGATTGACCTGCATTTCCACGGCTGTAAAGGGCACGACTTCTGCGACGGCACCCCGGAGGCGATGGCGGCCATCGCAGAGTATGAGGCGTCTGTCGGCGTGACAGCCATTGCGCCGGCGACCATGACCCTTCCGGTCAATGAACTGGAGGCCATCCTGTCGGCCGCGGCAAACTATAAAAAAGAAACGGAAAAGAACCATCCCGCAGGCGCAGACTTGGTGGGCGTCAACATGGAAGGGCCTTTTATCTGTGAAGCCAAAAAGGGAGCGCAGAACCAGAAGCATATCATTTCCTGTGATACGGATATCTGCCAGCGTTTCCTTCGTGCTTCTGAAGGGCTGGTGAAATTCGTAGGTATCGCGCCGGAGCGCAACGAAAATGCCCGGGAATTTATTGAGCAGATGAAAGGGAACGTCCGGATCTCCCTTGCCCATACCAATGCGGATTATGATACGGCAATGGCCGCGTTTGATGCGGGCGCCAGCCATGCAGTGCATCTGTATAACGCCATGCCTTCGTTTACACACAGGGCGCCAGGCGTAGTAGGCGCTGTGTCGGACAGCCCCCATGTGGATGCGGAGATGATCTGCGACGGGGTGCATATCCACCCGTCTGTAGTCCGGGCCACATTTAAGATGCTGGGCGCCGGGAGAATTGTCCTGATCAGCGACAGCATGCGCGCCACCGGCATGCCGGACGGCCAGTATACGCTGGGCGGCCTGAACGTCAATGTTGCCGACGGAAAAGCAACCCTCGTATCAAACGGCGCACTGGCAGGTTCGGCCACAAATCTTCTGGAATGCATGAAAACCGTGGTAAAAAAGATGGGAATCCCACTGGAGGACGCCGTTGCATGCGCTACCGAAAACCCGGCAAAAAGCCTTGGCATCTCCGGGCAATACGGCTCCATCTCACCCGGAAAGCATGGAAATGTGGTACTGCTGGATCAGGACTTGCATTTAAAGGCAGTCGTCAAAGACGGAGCCTGGATCCGTTGAAAAGCGACTTTCAGAATCCTTTCATCATGCGTGTGGACATCAGGCAGGTTTCTTCGTTGAGAAAATAGATGATTCGTTTTTTATCGTCTACTTCTTTTATGTTATTTTTAGTTGGAAAGCCTGATCCCCTGATGTCCAATCTTTGTGCTGAAGCCTTTTTGTTTTAACCGGTGCAGGCCACGCCGTTATCCCGAAAACGATTACTGCTGATGATGGGCACTCCATCCCCATCCTCTTCGTTTTCCCTGGAAGCCGCCGCTTCGTTCTGCTCTTCTGCTTTCTTAGCCGTCTCTCCTGCGATTTCCCCGATATCCGAGAGCAGTTCATTTGATTTCTGCTCGAAACCTGCAAGCTGACTTTCCTTTTCCTTAATGATTTCCTTGCTTGTTTCCTCGGATGGA
Source organism: uncultured Lachnospiraceae bacterium (assembly GCA_949840465.1). Lineage (GTDB taxonomy): Bacteria > Bacillota > Clostridia > Lachnospirales > Lachnospiraceae > Schaedlerella. The sequence goes on from CATKXE010000081.1 coordinate 11,959, forward strand.
TCATGCAGTTTATCCAATTCGATCTCTGACTTCAGGACGCGCGCCTCCCCGTCAACCCTTGCTTTGACGGAACTGACCGCCTCCGCTTTCTGCAGGTCATGGGACAAGTCTATCACATTTGCAAGCCTTTCATTTTCAATCTCCTGTTCTGTCTTCGGTTCGTCCCCCTTCTTTGTCTTCCCGGCCTCTTTCTCCATTTCCTTCGCCATAGCCTGGGAAATCCGGGCGTCTACGTCTTTGAGCTGTTTCTCATATGCCTCCAGCCGGGTTTTGATGGATTCCATGGACTTTCCTTCTTTTTTGGCAGAACTGACCAGAGAATCCTTCTGCTCCATGAGGCTCATTTTTTGTTTCATGAGCGACTCAATGAGGCTCCCCCGCTTTCCCTGGGGCGAGATAAACGCCATATCCCTTCGTCCCTCCTCTGCCGAAGCGCCTCCGGCCTTCCCGCTCTTTGCCGCCGCACTCTGGTTGATACGATATACATTCATAAATTGATTTTTTGCGGCAGGGTTAAAATTCAGTTTCATAATCCTGTTCTCCTTTCCTTTTTGCAGCCGCTTCGGGCTTCTCCACGCTGCTTCCTCCTGAACCCATTTGGGAAATTTTTGTGCCGTTTGGATCGCTGCTTCGTGGGAATCATGGAGCACTCCACTGCCGGCAGCGCATCCAATCCATTCAGATCGGAATCAAAATTTTCAGCCCAAACCAGTTATCTTCCACATTGATGTCCACTTCCCCGCCATATTTATGCACCGTATGGCGCAGGCTTTTCAGGCCATATCCGTGAAACTCCGCCTGTTTTTTTGTAGTGATGGGCAAGTCCTTCTCAAATACCAGTTCACCTTCATAATAATTTTCAAACCGTATGATCAGAAACGCCTGCTGTACGAACATAGTCACATGGATCATCCGTTTTTCCTGATCCTCAATCTTCTTTTCACACTCAATGGCATTATCCAATGCGTTGCCAAAAATCGAGCAGATGTCCATCACATCCATAAAATCCAGACGCGCCCCGTCCACCACATAGGTCAGCGCAATCCCGTTGCGCATACAGTACAGGTTCTTGCTGGTCAAAAGGGTATCCAGCACTTTGTTGCCCGTCTTATTCCGGGCTTCATAATTCCTGATCTCATCCTCCATACGATCCAGATAGGCGTTCCGTTTCTCTTTGCTCTCCTCCGCACGCAGGGCGATGATATGATGTTTTAAATCATGGTATTTATAATTGATCAGATCCAGTGTTTCCTGAGACTGCTGGTACTGTGTATACTGATTGTGCAGGATCATCTCCATGCTTTCCAGTTCATGCTGCGCGCGCAGATGGAGCCTCTGGACATGGTAGGCGACTAAAATGGCCAGCCCTCCCAGATCGATCAGCGTGCGCACATTGAAAATATCCGAGGCATATCCGCCACTGAACGGAGTCTTGGAGTATACAAATCCAATGTTGCTCATTAAAAACACAGACAGCCCGATAATGGCTGCAAACAACAGTTCCCGCCCCGTTATATTCATCCGTTCTGTCTCTGATATATAGCGGCTTCCAATCACGTGCACCACAAAGAGGATCCCGCCGTAAACCGCAGTCAGCAGCAAAAATCCGGCCCAGGGGCTTTCCCATCCCATGCCGTAGTAGCAAAAACAATGGAACTGCCACTCTAAGGACGCCATAAACTCCGCAAGGACAAACGCCTTGACACATGCATATCCTACATCGAGGCCGGTGGCTTCACAACTGATGCGCAGAAAACAAAACATCAAAAAAACAGCCGTCGCCATGCACAGCATCCATAAAGGACCCTTTAAGCCTCCCGTAAAAATCAGAAAAACGGACTGGAACACAAACGCCGCGGCTGCAATTCCCCAGAATTTCCACCCTGTATAGCGCCGCACAGCCTCCCTCATACAGATAAGACAGGAAAGCCATTCTGCAAGCGCCGTATAAAAACGGGGGATATCAGGAAGAATCTGCCCCGCTGCCCAATCTCCCATCTTTACTTCACCTCACTCCAGTATTTCGTCAGATCCTGCATAAATGCATTCATCCGCGGCCTGCTCAGCAGCAGTTTATTCCCTTTTACGACCGCGCATTTATCCTTAACCCCTTCCACATGTTCCAGATTGATCAGATATCCCTTATTGCCGCGTGAAAAATGCATATCCTGGAGAGCCTCCTGGGCGCTCTTCATCGTGCCGCCGGACAGAATGCTGCCTTCCCTGGTATAATAGATCAGATTATGCCCTTCACTCTCGATATAGTAAATATCTGATATTTCTATGCGTTTTACCCCGCCCTTGATGGGGATAACCACAAACTTTTTCCCGGAACGCTTCAATCTGGAAACCGCACGTTTCAGCTTCTGGCTGAAGGCAAAATAAGAAACCGGCTTTAAAATATAGTCCAACGCCCCTACCTCATATCCGCGGATCGCATACTGGGGCATATTGGTGATAAATATGATCACCACCTCGGAATCTGCCTTCCGGATTTCCTCCGCCGCCGTCATCCCGTCTATGAATTTCATCTGGATATCCATCAGGATCAAATCATACTGCGCCTTGTAATCCGCCGTGATACCGT
>CATKXE010000082.1 GCA_949840465.1 uncultured Lachnospiraceae bacterium
TGTCCGCCATATTGTAAAATGAGGTGACCAGCATGCTGATGATCGTTGGAACCGCCAGCCTTCCGATGAGCCCGGGGATCGGCATCTCCGTCATCATGCGGTATTTTTCGTTCTGGGATGTTGTGTGTTGCATTGAAGACTTCCTTTCCAAATCAAGTTTTCTGGTTTCATTTTATCAAAATTTTGAGAGGATGGCAACTGTTTCGGAAACGCGGCATATTGCAAGGCGTTTTCTTGGACATTCTTAGTACTATTCTTAGAACAATTCGCAGAAAGAGCTTGACACGAGTCTGAATTCAGACTATACTTGTCTGCGTATATGAGTATGATTTCGGACTCGGTATTCAGAAACCAAATGGTGATGCACAGGCGGATACAATGAAATTAAAATTTGAAAAATCGTTGGAAGATTATAATTATTGGTGGCGGGAGATTGATGAATTGTGGCATGAAATGGCGCGGAAAGCAGGGCTTTCTGACAGTGCGTTTGAGATCCTCTACTGCATTCTTGAACTGGGGGAAGGCTGCCTTCAGAAAGATCTCTGTAATGTCAACTCAGTGAGCAAACAGACCGTCCATTCTGCCGTTAAAAAGTTGGAACGGGACGGGTACATCGAATTCAGGAATGAAAATGGAAGAGATAAAAGAGTTTATCTGACTCCCATGGGAAAGGCTTTTACAAAAGAAAAAATTCTTCCTTTTGCCGATATGGAAAATGCGGTGTTTGCTGAGATGTCTGAGGAGGAAAGCAGGGAGTTAGTCAGGCTGACCAGAAAATATCTGGAAGAATTCCGAAAAAAACTGAGAGAAAAAAACATAGGATAGAACTTTGACAATCAAGTTAGTTATCAGGGCAATTTTAAAACATGCTCTGGAAAGGATATGTGAAAATGATGAGAATACAATTATCAGATCATTTTAGCTATAAAAGGCTGCTTCGTTTTACCATACCGTCCATTATCATGATGGTCTGTACCTCGGTCTACAGCATTATTGACGGGCTGTTTGTCTCCAATTATGTGGGCACGGTTCCCTTTGCCGCGCTGAACCTGATGATCCCGCCGCTGATGGGGCTTAGCACCATCGGCTTTATGTTCGGGGCCGGGGGAAGTGCGCTGGTGGCGATCAAACTGGGCGAAGGAGACCATGAAAAAGCAAACGAATATTTTTCATTGCTGATCTATACGATCATTGCGGTGGGCCTTGTAATCGCAATCACTGCGATTATTTTTATGAGGCCCATTGCCTATGCCATAGGCGCTAATGAGGATATGATTGAATATTGCGTGGTATATGGAAGAATCCTGTGCGTCTCCCTGACCACCTATATGCTGCAGATTGCTTTCCAAAGTTTTTTTATCGTGGCGGAGAAGCCGGAATTAAGCCTGCGTATATCCTTGATTTCAGGCATCCTCAATGTAATCTTTGATTTCTTATTTATCGTTGTTTTCCGCTGGGGGCTGGCCGGAGCAGGAATTGCCACGGCCATCGGGGAAATCACGGGCGGCGTCATTCCCATCCTCTATTTCTCCCGGAAAAATACAGCCGGCGGTAACCTGGATTCCTCATCCCGGGAAGGGAAAGAACAGGCCCTCAAAGGCTACGGAATTTTCCGGTGGGTTTTGAAGAATGACAGCCTGCTTTATTTGAGAAAAACGAAGTTTTACAGACCTGTTATATGGAAGACATGTACCAACGGTTCTTCGGAATTGATGACAAATATTTCATCCTCCCTTGTAAATATCCTGTATAACTACCAGCTTATGAGGATGGCAGGAGAGAACGGGGTTGCCGCCTATGGCGTAGTCATGTATGTGACCTTTATTTTTGCTGCCGTGAATATCGGATATTCCATCGGAAGCGCGCCTGTCGTAAGCTATCATTATGGGGCGGGCAGCCACGATGAGCTAAAAAATCTTTTTCGCAAAAGCCTTGTGCTGATCGGGTGCGCCGGGATGATCATGGTCACATTGGCAGAACTTTTCGCCTACCCGATGATCAAAATATTCGTAGGGTATGACCCGGAACTATTTGCCATGACCTGCCATGGATTCAGGCTCTATGCATTGTCCTTTTTACTGAATGGGTTCAATATCTGGGGATCCGGATTTTTTACCGCGCTGGGAGACGGAGGCATATCCGCCATGATCTCGTTTTTAAGGACTCTGGTATTTCAGGTATCCGTCGTCCTTGTCCTCCCTGTTTTCCTGAAGCTGGATGGAATCTGGCTGGCTGTTGTGGTGGCGGAAATTCTGGCTCTGTGCGTGACCGCCTCATTCATGGCCGGAAAACGGAAAAAATATCATTATGCATAATGAGGGGGACGAGGGTGCAGAATACATGTATACGTTTAACACTTTGACCAGGAGAGGTGGAAAATATGAGCAATCATTTAAAAGGACAGACCAGCCCCTATCTGCTGCAGCATGCTGAAAATCCTGTATACTGGTATCCATGGTGCGAGGAAGCTTTTGAAAAGGCGAGGCAGGAAGATAAACCGGTATTTTTGAGTATCGGCTACAGTACATGCCACTGGTGCCACGTGATGGCCCGGGAGAGTTTTGAAGATGTCCAGACAGCGGAAATTCTGAATCACGATTTTGTTTCCGTCAAAGTGGACCGGGAAGAACGGCCGGATATTGACAGTGTATACATGAATGTATGCCAAATGCTCACAGGAAGCGGCGGATGGCCCATGAGCATTTTTATGACTGCGGAGCAAAAGCCCTTTTTTGCAGGGACCTATTTTCCGCCAGAGCCGCGCTTTGGAACCCCGGGGTTTCCGGAATTACTGCGTGCCATTGCCGGACAGTGGAAATCCAACCGGGCAGAGCTTATCAATTCCGCGGAAAAAATCCTTTCCCATCTCCGCAGGCAGGAAGAAAGCGTGGATAGTAAGATGCGTCAGGATCTGCCGAAAGCGGCGGCGGATATTTTTTCGAAAACCTACGATGCAAAATATGGCGGATTTGGGCAGGCGCCGAAATTCCCGACCCCCCATAACCTGATTTTCCTGCTTCTGTATGGCTGGCTGAAAAATGATCAGGACGCGCTGAAACAGGCGGAAACCACTCTGGAGAAAATGCGCCGGGGCGGCATCTTTGACCAGATCGGCTACGGATTTTCGAGATATTCTACGGATCCGTATTATCTGGCGCCCCATTTTGAAAAAATGCTGTATGACAACGCGCTTTTGATTGCGGCATATTCCGTAGCATACAAGGCTTCCAACCGGCCTGTATTTTTGGAGACGGCCAAAAAGACCGCGGAATATATTTTTCGGGAAATGACCGGAAGCCAGGGGGAATTTTATTCTGCCCAGGATGCGGACAGCGACGGGGAAGAAGGGAAATACTATGTCTGGAGCAAAGAAGAAATCTGTAAAGTACTGGGAAAGGACAAAGCCGAACCCTTTTGCAGGCACTTTGGAGTTACGGAAAAAGGAAACTTCGAGGGCAGAAATATCCTGAATCTTTTGGATGGTAAGGAAATTGACGAGGGATTTGACGAGGAAAAACAGATTTTGTATCATTACCGCAGAACGCGCGCGAAACTGCATCTGGACGACAAAGTCCTGACCGCATGGAACTCGCTTATGATCTGTGCCATGGCCATGCTCTACCGCGTGACCGGGAACAGGCGATACCTTCTGGCAGCAGAACAGGCGTCCCGGTTCATAGAGGAACATTTGGCCTCAGGGGACATCCTTTATGTGGGCTGTCGGGAAAATGTGCGATCCGTGAAGGGGTTTCTGGATGAATATGCGTATTATTGCATGGCATTGCTTGGCCTCTATGAAACTACCTCGAAACCTGCTTATCTGGCGCGGGCAGAACAAATCTGCAGCGCGGCGGCAAAGCAGTTTGGAGATGAGAAGGGCGGGTTCTTCCTCAGCGGCACACAGAACAGTTCCCTGATCTTAAGACCCAAGGAAAGTTACGACGGGGCGCTGCCCAGCGGGAATTCTGTGATGGCCTATTGCCTGGTCCGGCTCTCCCAGTTCAAACCGGATGGGACGGCAGAGGGATATGCTTCTCCAGAGGGCAGGGCCGATACCCTAAAAGATTCTTACAAAACATGGGCCGAACGTCAACTTGCATTTGTGGCACAGGAAGCGGGGCGCTATCCTGCCGGATACTGCATGTTCCTGATCGCGCAGCTTTTGAACGATCACCCGCCCCAGAAGATTACGGTGGTGCTGCCCAGGGAGGAACCGGCGGAGCGCGTCATTTCCCATCTGCCGCTCTATGCGGATATCACGTTCTGCGGTGAGGATGGGAGCCATGCGCTCCTGAATGGCCGGACTACGTATTATGTGTGCAGAGACCGGACGTGTTTTCCGCCGGTAAATGATTTTTAGGCAACCGTATTTTGCCGGCCCGGAATGGGGGATCCTGACGAAAAGAACCCGCGAAGGAGTACTATGAAAATCTTACTGACAGCAATCAATGCAAAATATATCCATTCCAATCTGGCAGTTTACAGCCTGCGCTCGTTTGCGGCACAGCAGAGGGCGGAATATAAACACTCTGTAGAAATCGCGGAGTATACGATCAACCAGAGGCCAGATGAGATTTTGATGGATCTTTACAGGAGGAAGCCGGACATAGTCTGCTTTTCCTGTTATCTGTGGAATATTGTCTATGTAGAGCAGCTTGTAAGAGAGCTTCCAAAGGTTCTGCCAGGCCTGGAAATCTGGCTGGGCGGGCCGGAGGTTTCCTACAATGCACCGGGAATATTGGAGAAAATGCATCCGGTGCGCGGAGTCATGTGCGGCGAAGGGGAAGAGACATTTGCAGAGCTGCTTAAGCACTATCAGGGGACAGGCCTGCCAATGCGTAAAATTGCGGGGATCGTATATGCGGTAGATATCCCCTTTCAGGGTGAAGGCGTGGAACAAAGCGGCGGGAACCGAATTGAAACGCCGAAAAGAAGGATTGTAGTAAATCCGTCCCGCGCTCCATTGGACATGAACCGCCTGCCCTTTGTTTATGAGGATATGGCAGAGTTTCAAAACAGGATCATTTATTACGAGTCCAGCCGGGGATGCCCCTTTTCCTGCAGCTATTGTCTCTCTTCCATAGACAGATGCCTCCGTTTCAGAGAGATAGAAACCGTCAGGCGGGAGCTCCGGTTTTTTATCGACCAGGAAGTGCCTCAGGTCAAGTTTGTGGACAGGACCTTTAACTGCCGCCATGATCATGCATTTGCGGTATGGTCTTATCTGGCAAAGCACGATAAGGGAAAAACAAATTTTCATTTTGAAGTGGCGGCGGATCTGCTGAATGAAGAGGAGCTTCGTCTCATTACATCCATGCGTCCGGGGCTGATTCAATTAGAAATCGGCGTACAGTCCACCAATGAGCTTACAATCCGTGAAATCCGCAGAACCATGGAGTTTCAGCGGGTCAAGTCGGCGGTCAGGCGAATCCATGCTGCTGCAAACGTGCATCAGCATCTGGATCTGATCGCAGGGCTGCCCCATGAAGATTATGAGAGCTTCCGAAGATCATTCAACGATGTGTATGCCCTGCATCCGGAACAGCTCCAGCTGGGATTTTTGAAAGTCCTGAAAGGCTCTTATATGGAAGAACAGGCCGGGAATTATGATCTGATATATCAGGAACGGCCGCCCTTCGAAGTCCTTTCTACCCGCTGGCTCTCCTATGGGGAAATGATCCGCTTGAAAGGGATTGAAGAGATGGTGGAGGTCTATTACAACAGCGGGCAGTTTGTCCACACGATGGCGCTTCTGGAACAGACATTTCCAGACGCGTTTACTATGTATGAAACCCTGAGCGCTTATTATGAAATGCATCATTTGTATGAGACCAGCCATTCACGGCTGGAACGATATGAGATCCTGTCAGCATTTGCGGGGGAATATGACGGGGGGCGCAAAGAAGAGTACAGGGAGATGCTGACATATGACCTATATCTCAGGGAAAATGTGAAGAACCGTCCGGCATTTGCCGGAAGTCCCAGTGTTACAAAACAGGAAGAGGCGAAGATTTATGAGCAGGAGGCAAAAGAATATCGATATCTAAAGGGGTATGAAAAGTATGATAAACGGCAGATCCGTAAGATGACGCATCTGGAACGTATAAAAGGTTCCCTGCTTCTATTTGATTACAGGAACCGGGATCTTTTGACGAACCAGGCTTTGGTCTATGAGGTATCCCCAGTATAATCCAATACGCGTTACAACTCCCGGCCAGACCGGTTGGGAATTGTAACCAGGAGGAGCATCCGGCGGCAAAAATCACAAAAACCCTTCCATTTTTTATGGAATTATGGTAATCTTAGTCAAAGGCCGTGATGCAGGCATATAAGGCCGGCTCGTTGCTTCGCGGCAGTCAAAGTCCCCGCAGAAAGCTGAGGGGGGGATTTGACCCTCGCGGCAGCCGCCCAATGGACATACAGAACATGTCCGCCTGGTTTGTTGCTTCGCGGGAATAAATTTTGGATGTGGAGGAGGAAACTGGAATGCTTAAAGGCAAAGTAGCTGTTGTAACCGGCGGAACAAGAGGGATTGGATATGCCATCGTTAAAAAGTATCTGGAGAACGGGGCAAAAGTCGTTCTGTTTGGTTCAAGGGCAGAAACTGTGGACAAGGCTCTCGCTTCTTTAAAAGCGGAGAATCCGGACTGGCCGGTGGAAGGGGAATATCCTGACCTGACAGATGAGAAGGCTATGGCTGCAGCTATGGAAGGGATTAAAGACAGATTTGGAAGGATCGATATCCTGGTAAATAACGCAGGAGTGTCAGACAGTAAGAAGATTGACGATTATGAAGAAGGTCAGTTTGAAAAGGTGATGAAGCTGAATGTCAATGCGATTTTCAATGCCATTCAGCCAACCGTAAAGATCATGAAGGAGCAGGGAGGCGGCTGTATCCTGAATACAAGCTCCATGGTGAGCATTTCCGGACAGCCGGGCGGCGTTGCCTATCCTACCAGCAAATTTGCGGTAAACGGACTGACACTTTCTCTTGCAAGGGAATTGGGACCGAGCAATATCCGTGTAAATGCGGTAGCTCCCGGCATCACGAAGACGGATATGGTGGCAGCCCTGCCGGATTCCATGATCCAGCCGCTGATCGCGACCATACCGCTGCGCAGGGTTGGGGAGCCGGAGGATGTTGCGAATGCATTTGTCTTCCTGGCAAGCGACATGGCAAGCTATGTCACCGGAGAAGTATTGTCCGTAGACGGTGCGGCAAGGGCATAAGGAACACAACAGCAAGATGAGTTTCGCCGGGGTGCCGGTGAATTGCGGATGGCAGGAATCCATCAAAGCGGTTCCTGCTGTTTTTTATGATGACGCCACAGAAAGTGGCGGGACACAAAAAGGAAAGGAAACAAAGAATGTGACCTATAAAGAAGCAAGGGTATATTTGGACGAAGTGTCGAAATACGGAAGTGTACTTGGCTTGGATGCGGTCCGAAACCTGCTGTGTGAACTGGGGAATCCTCAGGACGGCCTGCGGTTCATACATATTGCGGGTACCAATGGAAAGGGGTCTGTGCTTGCATTTATTTCAAGCATTTTGAGTGAGGCAGGCTTCAGGGTCGGAAGATATATTTCCCCCACTGTCATTTCTTATCTGGAGCGGATCCAGACAGACGGAAAGTGGATTTTGGAAACGGAATTCGCAGAATTGGTGGAAGAAGTTCAAAAAGCTATTGTGCGTATGGAGGCAAAGGGGCTGGCAGGCCCTACTGTTTTTGAAATAGAGACCGCAGTAGCTTTTTTGTATTTTCAGAAAAAGCATTGTGACTTTGTGGCGCTTGAGGCCGGCCTGGGCGGAGCCCTGGATGCGACCAATATTGTCGAAAATACACTGGTTGCCGTGTTTACCACGATTAGCCGGGATCATATGGGGTATCTTGGCGATACATTGGAAGAGATCGCCGGGAACAAGGCCGGGATCCTGAAGCCGGGATGCGTGGCTGTTTCGGCGGCCCAGGCGCCTGCGGTAAAAAAGGTGCTGGAGGACTATGCCCTAAAATATGGATGCAGCCTGAGATTTGCGGATCCACAGAAAGCAGCGGTACAAAAGCAGGACTACCGGGGCACGGTGTTTTCTTACGGTGGAATGGAGCAGCTTCAGATTCAGATGCCGGGCTCTTATCAGATTTTAAACGCAGTGACAGCCTACGAGGCCATCCATGCATTGAACAGCATATTGGAACAGAAGATTCCCGAACAGGCGGTTCGAAGGGGATTTTTGAAAGCTTGTTGGCCGGGACGGTTTATGTGCATCAAAGAGCGGCCTGTCTTTCTCGTAGACGGTGCCCATAATGTGGATGCCGCTATACGGCTTCGGGAATCTATGGAGATGTTCTTTCCCCAAAAAAGGCTTATATATATCATGGGTGTATTCCGGGATAAGGAATATAGAAAAATAGCAGAGATTATGGCTCCGTTGGCCGAATGTATTTATACGGTCGATCTGCCGGATCAGAACCGCACCCTGCCGGCCGAAGACTTAAAACGTGTGGCGAAGGCCTATTGTAAAGGCATGGTACAGGCGGTTGGAGGGATTGAAAAGGCAGTGGAAAAAGCGCTGGAAGCTGCCCGGGAGGACGGCGTGATTCTGGCATTTGGCTCTCTGTCCTATTTAGGGCAGGTGATGAAAACGTGTGAGGGAACAGGGGAGAATTATGGTTGATCAGGAAAAAGTAAATCCGGCAGTACGGCTTCTATTGGATGGAATCGGAGAAAATCCGGATCGGGAAGGGCTTATAGAGACGCCGGACCGAATCGCCAGAATGTATGAAGAGATATACGGAGGGCTGGATGAGAGCGCAAAAGTCCATCTTCGGAAGACATTCCACGCGAAGGACAATGAGATGATTGTAGAAAAGGAGATTCCATTTTATTCTACCTGCGAGCATCATCTGTTGCCCTTTTTTGGGCAGGCGCATCTGGCTTATATCCCGGACGGGAAAGTGGCGGGGCTTAGCAAGCTGGCACGGACAGTGGATGTGTACGCCAGAAGGCCCCAGATCCAGGAGCGGCTTACAGGGCAGATTGCGGACGCTTTGATGTCCTGCCTCCATCCGAAGGGGGTCATGGTCCTTATAGAGGCGGAGCATTTATGTATGTCTATGCGTGGAATCAAGAAGCCTGGCAGCAGGACGGTGACTGTGGTGAAACGCGGGGAATTTCTGGAAAATCCAGAGTTGGCACGGACATTTTATGCGATGCTCGGGCGCGCGTAAAGCAATACATTTAGGAGGCAGTCCATGGAAGTAATCGAGGCAATCCGAAATCACCCGCTGTATGCGGAACAGTACGAAAAATTAAAACAGGCCGAAGAGGGCAGGAAATTCTGCCGCCACCAAATGGAGCATCTGCTGGATGTGGCGCGGATTGCATATATCACCAATCTGGAACAGGGGCTCCAGATACGCAAGGAGGTCATCTATGCGGCCGCCCTTTTGCATGATATCGGAAAATACAGGCAGTATACGGAAGGGATTCCGCACGAAAAGGCTTCGGCCAGGATTGCGGAAGTCATCTTTCAGGATCTGCCAGACCTTTCGCTTTCCGCAGATGAGAAAAGCAGGATACTGCGGGCAATACTGGGCCATCGAAGGATGCGGGATGACATGGATGTGCTGGAAAAGCTTTTATATGCCAGTGATAAACAGTCAAGGAAATGCTTTGACTGCAAGGCAGAGAAGGACTGCAACTGGGACCACAGGAAAAAAAATTTTATGCCGGAAATATAAGATGCGCCCTCGGATTCTTGATTCACTTGATCTGAGGAAGCGTATAATGGCAGTGTAAACTATCGTATCAAATATAACACAAAAACTGCCTGCATTAAAAAACTGCTTTGCAGACGGCGGGCAGGCATCATTTGACGGATTGGTTACAGGAATCGGGGGGAGGGAAAATATGCAGATAGGCAAAAGACAATTTGATACCAGGCACCGGACCTATATTATGGGGATTCTCAATGTAACCCCGGATTCTTTTTCAGACGGCGGGCGTTTTTATCATCTGGATGCAGCGCTCAGGCATGCCGAGGAGATGATAACCGACGGGGCGGATATTCTGGATGTGGGGGGCGAGTCCACACGCCCGGGGTATGAGAAGATTTCTGCGGAGGAAGAGTCAGGGCGTATTGTTCCGGTGATTGAGAAGCTTAAAAACCGGTTTGACATTCCGGTTTCCGTGGATACCTGTAAAAGCCAGGTGGCAGAGGCGGCGCTAAAGGCGGGCGCAGATCTGGTCAATGATATCTGGGGGCTCAAATATGACAGCCGTATGGCAGGCGTGATCGCAAAATACCATGTGCCATGCTGCCTGATGCACAACAGGGAAAGGGCAGAATATGAAGAGTTTCTCCCGGATGTTTTAAAGGATCTGGAAGACTCTGTAAATCTGGCGAAAGCAGCAGGGATTTCCAGGGATCAGATCATTCTGGATCCGGGAATCGGATTTGGAAAAACTTATGAAATGAATCTGGAGATGCTAAAGCACATGGGGGCGCTGCATAGGCTCGGGTATCCGCTGCTTCTTGGAACGTCGAGAAAATCCGTGATCGGCATCACATTGGATCTTCCCGTTGACCAGCGTATGGAGGGGACTCTTGCAACAACAGTGCTGGGAGTCCAAAACGGATATTCTTTTGTGCGGGTCCACGACGTGAAGGCCAATTACCGGGCCGTAAAAATGACAGAAGCAATTTTAAGCTGATTTTTTAGGAGTTTTATCAGGAGCAGGAAGAAAAATGGACAAGATAAAAATTAACAATCTGGAAGTATTTGCGAAACACGGGGTTTTCCCGGAAGAAAATAAACTGGGACAGAAATTTTCGGTGTCCGCGGTACTTTATACGGATGCAAGGAACGCGGGGAAAACAGATGCCCTGGCCGCCTCCATCGATTATGGGGAAGTGTGCCGGTTTATAGATGAATATATGAGGTCTAATACCTTTGGGCTGATCGAGAGCGCGGCTGAGGCTTTGGCTGAGGCGTTGCTGCTTCGGACGCCACGTCTGGCAAAGGTATGCCTGGAAGTGAAAAAACCCTGGGCTCCCATCGGGCTGCCTCTGGAAACAGTCTCAGTGGAAATCGAGCGGCAATGGCATACAGCCTATATTGCCCTGGGATCCAATATCGGAGATAAAAAAGCAAATCTCGACCAGGCTGTATATGCCCTTGCCCATTTACCGCAGGCTTCCCTGCCAGATACTGCAGGCGGCAGGGAAGACAGGGAGGAAGAATGCAGGCATACCCGTGTGGCAAGGGTCTCAAAATATTATGAGACAAAACCTTACGGCATGACCGAGCAGCCGGATTTTTTGAACGCATGCCTGGAGCTTCGCACACTCTTAACGCCGCAGGAATTATTGAAGGCCATGCAGAAGATTGAGCAGGACGCGGGAAGAGAGCGGATCATCCACTGGGGACCCAGGACGCTTGATCTGGATATCCTGTTATATGATGATCTCGTTCTGGAATCCCCCGACCTGTGCATTCCCCATGTAGAGATGCACAAACGCCGGTTCGTCCTGAAACCTCTCCATGATATCGCCCCGTATAAGCGGCATCCCGTGTATGGAAAAACTGTGCGGGAAATGCTGGAGGATCTGTAAAAAATCTTCCCTTTACAATAGACTCTCAAACGTATCGTAAAATCCGGGGAAGGATACGTCCACACATCGGCTGTCCAGGATTCTGGTGGTTCCTTCTGCCACAAGCGCCGCAATGCTGAATGCCATTGCAATGCGGTGGTCTAACAGGGTATGGATGTTGGTTCCGCGAAGCGGCCTTCCTCCCTGAATGACCATCCCGTCATCCGTGGGGATAACATAACAGCCCATGGATTTTAGATTGTCGGTCACGGTTTCAATGCGGTCCGATTCTTTGACTTTCAGTTCCGCCGCATTCCGGATGACCGTAGTGCCTTCTGCCATGGCCGCCATGACTGCGATGATCGGGATTTCGTCGATCAGGGTAGGAATGATCCCGCCCTGAATCGTGATTCCGTGCAGACGGCTTGTGCGCACCAGAATATCGGCGACAGGCTCCCCGGCCTGTGTGCGCTCATTGAACAGAGTAATGTGTCCGCCCATATCACGGCACACTTTCAAGAATCCGGATCGGGTCGGATTGATGCCGATCTCTTTGATCAAAATTTCGGATTCAGGCACTAAAAGCCCGGCCGCGATGAAGTAAGCCGCAGACGAGATGTCTCCGGGCACCGCGATTTTCTGGCCGTACAATTCTTTGCAGGGACGGATGGAAGCGGTGACTTTTGTCCCCTCCGGTTCCGGGAAGGAGTTGATATCTGCCCCAAATTCCTTCAGCATCAGTTCCGTATGGTTCCGGGAAGGGGAAGGTTCTGTTACGGAGGTTTCCCCTTGCGCATAGAGCCCTGCCAGCAGGACGCAGGATTTTACCTGGGCGGACGCCACAGGGGAAACATAATGGATTCCGTGAAGATACCCCGGAGTAATATACAGCGGCGCACATCCGTTGCGCAGGATGCTGGAAATATTGGCGCCCATCTGTGTCAGGGGCTCTATAATCCGCTTCATGGGCCTGGAATTTAAGGAGTTGTCTCCTGCTATTTTGGAGTCAAAAGGCTGGCCTGCCAGAATTCCGCAGAGCAGTCTGGTAGTGGTGCCGCTGTTGCCCGTATCAAGACGGCCAGACGGCGCGGCGAGGCCGTGGAGCCCTTTTCCGCGGATCAGGACAGAGGATCCCTTCTGTTCAATTTCGATCCCAAGGCTTTGGAAACAGCGGATCGTAGCAAGGCAGTCCGCCCCCTCAAGAAAATTCTGTACTTCGGTGATGCCCCTGGCGATGGAGCCGAACATGACGCAGCGGTGTGAGATAGATTTGTCCCCGGGAACCGTCACTTCACCTCTTAAACCGGTAAGATTGGTCAATTCCATAGTCTGTTTTCCTTTCGTATTTTTGATGATCCCATTTGTTTTCCATTTTTTACTTCTAAATATAATGATAGCGATTGCCGTAAATTTCATACTTTATATACAATATAGCGGTGCTTCTTTAATAATTCTGCTGCTTTGGCGGAGGAGTCCCCGTCGTAAAATTCAATGCGCAGCACGCCTTCTTCAAACTCCCGATTATGGATGATGCCGATGTTCTTGATATTGACCATATTGCTGGCCAGAATCGTGGCAATCGTGGCAATCCCTCCTGCTTCATCAATAATGTCGCAATATACGGCGAACTGCTTCTTGATGGGGCCTGCAGAACCCTCCGGCATGGAATTGCGGTAATCCCGGGAGGACTCGAACATGGAATAAAGCGGTCCTTCGGCGCTTTGATCCACCGCGTTTTTTGCAGCCTCTAAAGCCTGAATAAATTCCCCCAGGATCCGGGAAATATTTTCTTTGTTTTTCAGGCAGATCTGCTGCCACATAATCGGAGAAGAGGAAGCAATGCGCGTAATATCCTTGAACCCGCCTGCTGCCAGCATCTTCATCAATTCATCCCGGGTATCGTGGTCACGGACAAAATTCACCAGACTGGCAGCCAGAATGTGGGGCAGATGGCTGATGGCTCCTGTCACATAATCATGCTTTTGGTAATCCAGGATTATGGGGAGCGCTTTTAATGACTCCACAAAAGTACGGTAGGCGTTAAGCTTTTCCTTCGGCACTTTTGCAGCAGGCGTCAATATATAATAGGCATTTTCAATGAGGTGCGCTTTGGCATTGGCAAAACCGCTTTTTTCGGAGCCGGCCATAGGATGCCCCCCGATAAACTTCTCTTCCAGGCCCAGAGAGATGACTTCCTCGTGTATGGAGGATTTGACGCTTCCCACATCCGTCAGGATGCAGTCCGGGCCAAGATAGTTTTTTAACTGGCTTAAATAGGCCGTATTGTAGGATATGGGCGCGCACAGGAAAATATAGCTGCAGCCCCGGAAATGATCGTCAATGGCGGAGCAGGAAGTGTGTATGGTTCCGTCCTGGACAGCAAGCGCAAGCGTCTCTTTGCTCTTGTCAAAGGCCAGAATTTCGCAGTCAGGATAGTATTGCCGCACGGCTTTGGCAACGGAACCGCCGATGAGCCCCAACCCGACAAATCCGATTTTTTTTATCTCCATGGTATTAAGTCCTTTCTATAGTTCATTTTGCACCCGACACTGTTGGTATGATGCGGTTCTATCTTTATCAATGTATTCCATTATACATAAAAAAAACTGGTTTTTCAACACAGTTCCGTTCTAAGGGGACTACGCGTGGTCAAATAGTTACTATTCACGGCCTGGGAGGCCGCTCACAGTAACGAATGCGGCAGGGAGAATGTGAAAAATTCATAAAAGAGTTGTAATAGACGAAGAAATTTAGTACAATATCTATAGAGTATGCGAAGAGGCAAAAGCGGATACGCATA
>CATKXE010000083.1 GCA_949840465.1 uncultured Lachnospiraceae bacterium
CTTCACCATCCAGATCCTCCCTAATTTATAGAAAGCAGCTATACCATGCATCTTTACTCCACAAAGAGTACCGCGGCTATGCGGAGACATAAATCACCGGCACCCGGACTGAAAACGTGGTGCCTTCCCCCGGGCTGCTGTATACTTTGATAGATCCTCTGTGTACAATCACCGCGTTCCTGGCAATAGAAAGCCCCAAGCCGGTTCCTCCGATTTCTCTGGAATGAGACTTATCAACCCGATAAAACCGTTCAAAAATATGATCCTGATCCTCCCTGGGAATCCCGATCCCATTATCAGCCACCCGGATATAGAAAAACTTATGGTCTGCATTCAGGGACACATGCACATAGCCGCCCTCATGATTGTATTTGACCGCATTTTCCACCAGATTCGAAACTGCCAGAGTCATTTTCACCTCGTCAATCTCTGCTGACACGGGCCGGAAGCTTTCCAGGACAATTTCCACATTCTTCTTCTCTGCAATCGGCTTTAATCTTTTTAAAATCAGCTCCAGCATATTGTTGATGTTCACCTGGGCGATATTCAGATTCTGGGCGGTCTTGTCCATCTTTACCAGCGTCAGCAGGTCATTAATAATGTCGTTTTCCCGGTCAATCTCTTTAGCAATGTCTTCCATAAATTCCTGATACAGTTCCACGGGCACCCCGCTCTGGATCAACAGGGAATCCGCCAGAACCTTCATGGAAGCCAGCGGCGTCTTCAGCTCATGGGACACGTTGGACACAAATTCCTCCCTGGAGGCATCTACAGTTTTGAGCCTGGCCAGCAGCTTATTAAAGGCCTCGGAAATCTGCCGTGTCTCCCGATAAGTATCCACATGGAGTTCTTCATCCTGAAAGCCTTCGGAGATGTTTTCAATACCGTCCGTTATCTTTCGTAAAGGGCGTACGATCAGATAGGAAGTAAAAATTGAAAATACAAGAACCAACACAGAAATAATCCACAGAATCTCCCGGCCCTTTGTATGGAAAATCCGTAAACTGTCCTCAATCGTATCCGTAGAAACACTGGCAAGCATCACGCCTGCAATCTCATCCGCCCCGGCCTCCATAATCGGAGATGTGACTTCTATATACCGGTTTTTCTTATCGTAAAAATTAGTCCTTTCTCCTTTCATACACCGGACCACATTTTCGGAAACAATCATCTTTCCTTCATCCAGAGCATAGGTATCCTTGATCACTGTCAACTCTTTATTGACGATCATGACCCGCCCATTATAAATATTCGTCAGCTGTGTCAAACTGGCATTGATAACATCGGAAGAATTATCCATCAGATAATTGTAACTATTTAACTGATCACACAGAATTGTACATTGATTCTGTATCTCCGCAGTGCGCAGGGAAACAGCCCTGGACTCATACGCCTCAATAATACCGATATAGGCACCGATCCCAGGCAGTATCCCCACACACAGAATAATCAATATAATGCGGAAATGCAGGCTTCTTATGATTCTATCCCTGATTTGAAAATGAAATTTAACCTTTGAAATAATAACCCACTCCCCATTTTGTATGCACATACTGAGGTTCGCTCGGATTGATCTCTATCTTTTCCCGAAGCCTTCTGATATGTACGTCAACTGTTCTGGCCCCGCCGGGATAATCCGCTCCCCAGACAATATTCAGCAGGTTCTCCCTGCTGTATACTTTATTTGGATTCGTCGCCAAAAGCTCCAGGGCGTCAAATTCCTTTGCGGTCAGATTGATCTCCCTCTCCCCGATAAAGACCCTCCTGCTCTCACAATCAATCTTCATATTCCCTTTTACGAGGATCGTACTCTGCGGAACCTCTTCCTTACGCGCAGTCCTGCGCATAATCGCCTTGATGCGCGCCTTGACTTCCAAAATGTTGAATGGTTTGGTAATGTAGTCGTCCGCACCATATTCCAGCCCCAGTATCTTGTCCATATCCTCACTTTTCGCAGTAAGCATCACCACAGGCATGTCAGAAAATTCCCGGATCTGCTGGCAGACCTGAAATCCATCCAGCTTCGGCAGCATCACGTCCAAAAGCACCAGATCATACTCACACTTCCGTGCAAGGCTTAATGCCTCCTCGCCGTCATATGCACAGTCTACCTTCATGCCGTCCTGCTCCAGGCTGAAACGTATCCCTTTTACGATTAATTTTTCGTCATCCACTACTAAGACTTTTTTCTCGGCCATCCTACTCATCCTTTAATTTACTGTAATACTGTCTTTCATCTTGGTGAATACCCCTTCCTTGATTCCGTCCACCTTCATCAGATCTTCAATGCACTGAAATGGGCCGTTTAGCTCCCTGTATGACAGAATGCTCTCCGCTCTGGTGTCCCCAATCCCATTCAGGGTCTTCAACTCTTCTCTGGAAGCTGTATTGACATTCACTTTCCCGGAAGCGTCTGCGCCGCTTCCCCCGGATACGCTTCCGCTCCTTTGGTTTTTTGCTTCTTTGTCTCCCACGGAAACGCCGGACATAAAAAACTCATCCAGGCTCTGCCGCACATCTTCGTCGGTGGGAATATAAAGACGTTCTCCATCTGCAACAGCCTGAGCCTGATTTATGCTTTCCTCCGCAGCATCCTCACGGACGCCGCCTGCACTTGCTATGGCTTCATAAAGCCTTGCGCCCTCTTCAAGCTCATAAACTCCCGGCGCCTGCACAGCGCCGCATACATAGACAAAAATACGCTTTTTCTTTTCCCGTCCTGAATCTTCTTCGCCTCCCTCTATCTGAGAAGCTTCTATCGCTTTGTTGTCCTCTGTGCCGCCCGATGCCGGACTTTCATCAGACTGATCCTGCATGGCTTCTTTCCCGCTGTCTGCACTGTCTTTCGGGCTTAGAATATCCAGTTCTTGCGTCCCCTTTGCCCTGCATCCGGCACATACAGCTATGGCCATACTCCATACCAGCACCCATGCCGCTATTCGTAATTTTCTACTGTTCATAGTTTTCCTCACAGAGAAAACCATGTAAACCCCTTTACACATACATCTTTATTGTAACGAATTCGTTTCTAAATTACAATAGGAAAAGCAAAAAATATTTACAATTTATTTACAAAATTCATTCCGGCGGCAGGATGGACTTTATCTTTCCCACTGGAAAATCGCAATCCCTACAAGCGCCAGCACCAATCCCCCCGCCTTGACCCAGTCCCAGGGTGCTTTTTCCATACCAAACATCCCAAAAAGCTCGATCACATACGCCACCGTCAGCTGGGCAATCACGATCAGCAATGCGGACTTTGCCGGCCCTAAAGCTTCAATGCTTTTAATCACCGTCCATGTAATGCCTGCCCCGATAGCTCCCCCCAGCAGCATATACTTAGGCTCTACCCTGGCAATGGCTGAGACCTGATCCCGCCCCATCACCAGCCACATGACAGCGCATACCGCAAAGGCGCTGAACTGCACCCATGCATTGGAGACCCACATCCCCGTAGTCCTGGTCACCTGTGTATTGAACACCCCCTGTACGCTCATCAATGCTCCGGATAACAAAGCAATCAAAAAACCAATCATTCCACACATACCTCCATCCTCTTCTTGGATATCCCCGGAAATCCCATCCCTTTTATGGCAGCATTTCCGGGAACCGCACCTATAAACCTGTGCATTTCTCCATTCTGTGAGTGTTAGTATGTACGGATGATTGATTTTTTATTCTGTAAACGGCATCTGCTATAATGCTTTGTCCAGCTTTTGGATCATCTCATCCACATGTTTTTCTTCTATAATCAAGGGCGGCAGAAGACGGACTACATTCCCTTCCGCAGGTATGATCAAAAGCCCTTCTTCCAATGCGCGCTGGTTGATCTGCGCAAATGGCTTTGTGACGGCAAGCCCCTGCATCAATCCTGTGCCCCTCCGTCCTGTCACGCAATCTTTTTTATCCGCCAGTTCTTCCAAACGGCGGCTTAAATATTTCCCCACTTTTTTCACGTGCTCCACAATCTGTTCTTTTTCAAAAATTTCCAGCACCTTCAGAACCGCCATGCAGGCCAGCGGATTTCCACCGTAGGTGGTTCCGTGATCCCCCGGCTTTAAAGAAAATTTTGAAACATCGTCCGTCATGGCAAATGCCCCTACAGGGATCCCGTTGCCGATTGCCTTCGCCATAGTCAATATATCCGGCCGGACGCCGTAAGACTGCCATGCGAACATGGAGCCTGTACGCCCCATGCCGCACTGCACCTCATCACAAATCATCAGGATATCATTCCCGTCACAGATTTTGCGGATCCCTTCCATAAATTCCGGATCCGCCGGATGGATTCCGCCCTCGCCCTGCAAGGGTTCCAGAATAATCCCGCAGGTCTTTTCGTTAACCAGCGCCTTCACACTGTCCAGATCATTGTATTTTGCAAAATGCACGCCCGGCAGCAAAGGTTCAAAAGGCTCCCTGTACTCTGCATGGCCTGTAACAGATACGGCTCCGGCAGTCCGGCCATGGAAGGAATGCTCCATGGCAATCCATTCATATCTGCCGGACTTCTTCGTCCACGCATATTTTCTGGCCGCTTTTAGCGCCCCTTCTATCGCTTCTGCCCCGCTGTTTGTAAAAAATACTTTATCCATACCGGAAGCACGGGCCAGTGCCTTTGCAGCCTTCCCGCAGTTCTCGTGGTAGTACAGGTTGGAAGTATGGCACAATCTGTCAATCTGTCCCTTCAATGCATCGTTCAATTCTTTGTTATGGTACCCCAAACCTGTCACGCCGATCCCGGCCGCAAAATCAAGATATTCTTTTCCTTCCGTATCATAGAGATACACGCCCTCCCCATGGTCAAGAGCCACGGGAAAACGATTGTAAATATGGAGCAGATGTTCCTCTCCCTTTTGGATCTTCTCATTTACCATGGTAATACCTGCTTTCTTTGTCATTTAGAATTGCGGTTCCGATTCCCTTATTCGTAAAGATTTCAAGCAACAGGCAGTGGGGGATCCGACCGTCTAAAATATGCACGCGGGATACTCCATTTTCAATGGCGTCAATGCAGTTCTGTAATTTCGGCAGCATACCTCCCCCGATATATCCTGTTGCGATCAGCTTCTTTGCATCATCCACACGCAATTCCGAAATCAACGTCTTCGGATCGTCCGGATCTTTGTACACCCCTTCAATATCCGTCAGGAATGCCAGCTTTTCCGCTTTCACCGCGCGGGCAATGGCGCAGGCCGCATCATCCGCATTGATATTATAAGTATGGAATTCATCATCCATTCCCACAGGGCAGACAATGGGGAGGAAATCCTTTTCAAGCAGGTCAGACAAAATCGCTGCATTGACTTCCTTTACTTCCCCCACAAAACCAATGTCCTGTCCGTCGGAATATTTTTTATCTACTTTTAAAAGAGCCCCGTCCTTTCCGCTGATTCCAATCGCACGCACACCCAATTCTTCTACAAGCTGAACCAGCCCTTTGTTGACCTTGCCGAGTACCATCTCAGCCACCTCCATGGTATCCTCATCGGTAACGCGCAGGCCGTTGATAAACTGCGGCTCCATCCCTACTTTTTGAACCCAGCGGCTGATCTCTTTCCCGCCCCCGTGTACGATAATCGGCTTAAATCCAACCAGTTTTAAAAGCGTCACATCCTGAATCACCTGCTTTTTCAGCTCCTCATCGATCATGGCGCTTCCGCCGTATTTTACCACAATGATCTTCCGGTTAAACCGCTGGATATATGGCAGGGCTTCAATCAGAACCTGCGCCTTATCCAGATACTGCTGCATATTCTCATTCATTCTCCGTTCCTTCTTTCCTCAAAATACCATTCAGCCTAATCTGTCAGAACAAACCGCCTCCGGGAAACTTTTGTGCAAACTATTCCAGAGGCCGGTTTCGGCAAAAAATTCTATAGGGCAGCGTTTTGGGTCAGCTTCGGTAATCCGCATTGATGTCAATATATCCGTGGGTCAGGTCGCATCCCCATGCCGCTGCCTTTTCTGTCCCTTCCTTGATATCTGCGGTTGCCGTCACCTCCGGCTGCGACAGAATCTCCGTTGCTTTTTCCTCGCTGTAGTCCAGTGCAGTACCGTCCTGTACAAGCTTTATCTTTCCGGCCCGGCTTTCCAGATAGAGATCCACCTTTTCCGGGTCAAATTTGGCGCCCGAATATCCCATTGCGCAGAGGATTCTTCCCCAGTTGGCGTCGTGCCCTGCCACTGCCGTTTTCGTCAGGTTAGAGCAGATGATCGATTTTGCCAGCTTCTTTGCCTGTTCCTTTGTCCCTGCACCTACGATTTTTGCCTCAAACAATGCGGTAGCGCCTTCCCCATCCCCTGCCATTTTTTTTGCAAGCGTTTCGTTGACATAATGCAGGGCTTCCAGAAATTGCTCATACTCCGGGGTTCCATAGCGAATCTTCTCATTTCCTGCCATCCCGTTTGCCAGAAGCAGCAGCGTATCATTGGTGGACGTATCCCCGTCAACAGAAATCATGTTAAACGTATCCTGCACGTCTGAGTGCAGCGCTCTTCGAAGCGCTTTTTTTGAAATAACTGCATCTGTCGTGACAAATGCGAGCATGGTACACATATTGGGATGAATCATGCCGGAGCCTTTTGCCATCCCGCCGATCGTCACCTTTTTCCCGCCGATTTCAATACAGGCGGCCGCCTCTTTTTCCACGGTATCTGTCGTCATGATCGCTTTTGCAGCCTGATTTCCATGCTCTGCATCTTCCCCCAGATTCTCTGCCAGTTTTTCAATTCCGGCCTTCAGTTTTTCCATAGGAATCTGCATTCCGATCACCCCGGTGGAGCCCACCAGAACAGCGTCCTTGTCAATCTTCAAGACTTCTGCCGCTTTTTTTGCGGTTTTCCTGCACACATCATATCCCTCAGGTCCGGTACAGGCATTGGCAATCCCGGAATTTATGATCACTGCCTGGGATTTTACGCCGCTTTCCACCTTCGCCCTGTCCCATTTCACCGGCGCGGCTTTCACTACATTTGAAGTAAATGTCCCGGCCGTCTTGCAGGGCTTTTTACTGTAGACGATTGCCATATCCGTGCGGCCTTCATACTTGATTCCCGCTGCCGCCGCCGCTGCCTGAAATCCTTTTGCCGCCGTCACGCCGCCTTTTATGATTTCCATTTCTTTCATCCTCTCCTTCACCGGCATCCCAATAGGAATCCGCCTCTTAACGGTTATTGCTGGTTGAATGCCGTAATATTCTCTGTATTCAGTACAAAATCATAATAATTCAAGTCCTGCCTTTTTGTCCACCCGATGGTATTCCAGAATGCATTCCCGATATCATTTTTGGTAAATGCGATCAGGGATACTTTACTGATCTTCTCTGCTTTCAGCGCTTCCATTGCCCGCACCACCATCGCTTTTCCGATGCCGCGCCTTCGAAAGCCCTCGTGGACGCACACATGGTACAGGCAGCCCCGGCGTCCGTCATGTCCACAGAGGATACTTCCAACGATCCGCCCGTCTTCCTCCGCCACAACGCTGGTGGTTGGATTCCGTTTTAAAAATCGGTCCACCCCTTCCCTGGAATCGTCAATACTGCGGATTCCAAACCCTTTGATGGTCCTCCATAAAGCATATACTCCGTCATAATCTTCAATGGTCATTGTCCGTACCATAGTTTTCCTCCTGAAATTATAGTCATGCAGCGCCCCCTCATGGGAACATCGGAACGAGTTCCAGACCCTCGGATTCCTTCAGGCCGAACATCAGGTTCATATTCTGTACCGCCTGGCCCGCCGCTCCCTTCACCAGATTATCGATTGCGCCCATCATGATGATCCTTCCGGTCCGGGAATCAATCTTAAAGTTCACATCCACATAATTGCTGCCTTCCACCCATTTTGTCTCAGGGCATTCATCCCGATCCAGCACCCGGACAAACTGCTCCCCTGCATAATATTGATCATACACAGCTTTCACTTCTTCATAACTTACTTCCCTTTTAAGCGCTGCATACTCTGTGGCTAAGATCCCCCGGTTCATAGGAACGAGATGAGGTGTAAAATTCAAAAGAACCTTCTCGCCGGATGCATATCCCAACTGCTCCTCGATTTCCGGCGTATGCCTGTGGGAAGCCACACCGTAAGCCTTCATATTCTCATTGACCTCGCAGAACAGATTGGGAACCTTTGCCCCTCTTCCGGCGCCGGAAGTCCCTGATTTTGCATCGATGATCAATGTGTTCATATCAATCAGCCCCTCCTTTGCCAGCGGATAAGCCGTCAATATGGAGCAGGTCGTGTAGCATCCGGGATTCGCGACCAGACGGGCTTTCTTTATCTCTTCCCGGTTGACCTCGCACAAGCCGTACACTGCTTCCCCGATAAACCGGGGGCTTTTATGCTCAATTCCATACCACTGTTCATACACGGAAACATCCCTGATCCGAAAATCCGCACTCAGGTCAATAATTTTCACCTTTGATAAAATATCCTCATTGACAAGCGAAGCGCACAATCCCTGAGGCGTGGCCGTAAAAATTACGTCTACCTGCTCCGCGAGCTGCTCCATATTATCATCCATACAGACCGCATCCACGATCTGGAACATGTTTCTGTAAACCTTTGCATAGTTCTGGTCAATATAGCTTCTGGATCCGTACCATTTCACCTCTGCTTCTTTATGTGCAGATAAAATCCTGACAAGCTCACCGCCTGCATATCCGGTAGAACCTATAATTCCTGCTTTGATCATCTATGACACATCCTTTCCAAAAAAATGTTTATGCATTCGCGTGCTGGCACAAACCAAATCATATACCCGTTCTGTCCGAATGTAAAGTTTTTTATGTTTTCCGGACTGCCCCCAGCAGGCATATCTGAAAAACATTTGCATAATTATACATCTTTTATGCATAATATGCAAGCATTTTTATCTTCATATTCATCCACCCTATAAATCATGCCGACAAAACAGGCAGAAAATCTATGGGAACACAAGCTTGCCAACTAGATGGCGCTATGATAAACTGTATGCATACTCAAGAAAATTCCCATGAATAATCACTCACGAAACCAGATCCAAAATTTAAGCGAGGTATCCTATGATAATAAGAAAAACCACCAGGGCCGAACTTGGCATCCTCCTGAACCTTTATAAAAACGCCCGGACGTTTATGTCCTCCCACAACAATCCCAGCCAATGGGGAACCGGCTATCCCCCGCAGAGCCTTTTGGAATCCGATATTTCGGCGGGTTCAAGCTTCGTCTGTGTGGAACACGGAAAAATAATTGCCACATTCTATTACCGTTTTGGGGAAGACGGCACTTACCGCCGGATCTACAACGGACAGTGGCTGGACGAAGCCCCTTACGGCGTAGTGCACCGTATCACTTCGGACGGAACCATCCGCGGAACCGCTTCATTCTGTCTGGACTGGGCGCTCTCCCAATGCGGCAGCTTAAAAATCGATACCCACCGGGACAACCATATCATGCAGCATGTATTGGAGAAAAATGGCTTCACCCGATGCGGCATTATTTATCTGCAAGACGGCAGCGAACGGATTGCCTACCAGAAAAAAGCATTTTAGACAAGCCCATGTTTCTCCAGACGAGCTCTGACCGCACCGTTCGTCCTTCCAAGCAATTTCGCAATCTCCGCCATTTTCCTGCCGGACTGGAATTCATGAACCAGCCGTTCCTCCTCTTCATCTGTCCACGGGCGGCCAACGTTCGCCCGCTGGCTTATAATGGCTGTCCCGCCCCCTTCAAGACCGTTGTTTTCTCCTAAGGCGACAAAATAATTTACAATCATTTCCTGAACTGCCCCTGGATACATGAGGAGTTGATATTCCAATCCGCTCTGGCTGACCTTGTCCACCGTTTTGATCTCCATTGAGAGCCCTTGTTCTGTCGGCACTTTAAAAAACCGTCCTTCCCTTTCTACCTCCTCAGTTAAGCCCGCAGCCACAAGATAATCCCATATCACACTGACCGAAACCTTTTTCACATTCTCCACAGTGCAGATGTTGTTTAAGCGTTCTTTAATATCGCTGATATAATCGTATTCTCCATATTCAAAATTCTCCGCATCCTGCGGATTAAGATAAAATTCCCCCTTGCGGCCTTTTCGTCTGTTTCCTCTCTCTGCAAATCCATCCGGCTCTTCTTTGGCACCTGTACTCAAAACCGCATCCGAGTGTTCCGAAAGAAATCCTGCAACCGCATCCAGAAATCTCTGGCCGTACTTTTGGAACTTATTTTCCCCGACTCCGGAGACCATCCGCATTTCCTGCTCATCCCTGGGGCTTTTGACACACATATCAATCAGCGTCTTATCATTAAAAATAATATACGGCGGCACGGCCTCTTCCCTGGCAATCTCAAGCCGCAGCTTACGGAGTTTTTCAAACAGAAGGAATCCCTTGCTGGTAAGAGAATCCGTACTTCGTTTTCTCTGATTTCTTCTGACCGCAGTTTCTTCCTTTTGCTCAAACTGTTTCACAATGACACGGGTATCCGCATCCTTTAATCTGCTGATATCCCCCATCTGGATGAGGCTGTACTCTCCTTCTGTCTTAATAATATACCCCTCTTCCAGCATCCGGCCGATCAGCAGGCGGAGTTCCTCTTCATTTCTATGAGCCAGCATTCCATAGGATTTACAGGCCGTGGCGCCTATTTCCTTCAATCTGCCACGCTTTGCGCCAAGGAGGATCCCGATCGCAATATTTTGTCCATACCTGCCCTTTGTCTCTGCAATACAGTTAATCACCCATTTTGCATCCGAAGTCATATCGACCTCCGAATATCCCCGATGGCAGTTTCCACAGTTACCACACGGTAGATTTGCCTTCTCTCCAAAATATTCCAGAATAAAATTTCTAAGACAGGACGTAGTCCTGCAGTATCCTTCCATGACCTGAAGCCTGTAGGCGTCCCTCTGCCTGACCAGCCCGATATCGTCACTGTCCATCGCTTCAAAGTCCTTCTGGTTTAAAAGGAATCTGTTGATTACAATATCCTGAGCTGAAAATAGCAGGATACACTGCGCGTTTTCACCGTCACGGCCTGCGCGCCCTGCCTCCTGATAATAATTTTCCATGCTCTGAGGCATGTTATAGTGGATCACAAACCTTACATTGGATTTGTCAATTCCCATACCAAATGCATTGGTTGCCACGATCACCTGCGCCCTGTCATAGATAAAATCGTCCTGGCTGCTTTTACGCATCCTGTTATCCATCCCCGCATGGTAGCGCGCCACAGGAATCCCCCGCTTAAACAGGTTTTCGTACAGCGCATCCACATTTTTCCGCGTGGCGCAATATACAATCCCGCTTTCATCCGGATGCTCCGCAATATAACCTAAAACAAAATCATCTTTGTCCTTTTTCGCAACATGCTCCACACAATAATATAAGTTTTCCCTGTCAAATCCGGTTACCACGATATTGGGATGATCTAATTTTAAAATACATTCAATATCGTTTTTTACTTCCTCCGTTGCCGTTGCAGTGAATGCACTCACGATCGGACGTTTGGGAAGACAGTCTATGAATTCAACGATTTTAAGATAACTGGGCCGGAAATCCTGTCCCCACTGTGAGATACAATGGGCCTCGTCCACTGTAACCATGGAGATGTCCCCCTGAAATGCAAACTGCAGAAAGCCAGCGCTTTCCAAACGCTCAGGCGCCACATAAATAATCTTATAGGTTCCCTGTAAAGCCAGATCAAGCGCCTTGGATATCTGAATCTCTGTCAGGGATGAATTAATAAAGGCAGCATGGATCCCGGCTTCGTTCAGAGATTTCACCTGATCCTGCATCAAAGAAATGAGCGGTGAGATCACAAGGGTGATTCCCGGAAGAAGAAGCGCAGGCACCTGATAGCAGATCGATTTTCCGGCGCCCGTGGGCATGACAGCCATAGCGTCCCTTCCTGACAGGATAGACTGAATGATCTCCTCCTGCCCTTTTCTGAATGAATCATATCCAAAATAATTTTTTAATATTTCTACAGCCTGCATAGCTTGTCTGTCCCCTTTTATAAATAGAATTTCATTATACAGCACATATATAGTATCAGAAAATATTGGATACCACAACAAGGAAATTCCAGCATTTGCACAGCTGCTATTGACAATTCAGGCAATTCCGATTATAGTATCTCTGTGAATCAACACTTCACTTAGCTAAATTACAAAAGTGTTTTGTGAAAAAGGCTGCATGCATTTCGTCAGTGAAGTACCGTATTTGTGCATGTGCCTGATTTTTGGGATGAGGAGAGAAAACGATGAATAAAGTACCGTTTGTCACAAAGGAACAGTTGGATGAGATTACGAAAACTTACCCGACTCCATTTCATTTATATGACGAAAAAGGAATCCGCAAAAATGTAAAAGCACTGAAAGAGGCATTTTCCTGGAATCCCGGCTATAAAGAGTATTTTGCGGTGAAGGCCACGCCCAATCCGTTTTTGATCGACATTCTCCGGGAATACGGCTGCGGCTGTGACTGCTCTTCCTATACGGAACTGATGCTGTCCGATGCAATCGGGGCAAGAGGGACGGACATTATGTTTTCCTCCAATGATACCCCGGCGGAAGAATACTTACTGGCAGAAAAGCTGGGCGCAATCATCAATCTGGATGATATCACACACATTGATTTTCTGGAAAAAAACATTGGGCATATCCCGAGGACCATAAGCTGCCGGTATAATCCGGGCGGGCTGTTCAGGATCAGCAATGACATTATGGACAATCCCGGAGATTCCAAATATGGGATGACCACAGCACAGATTGAACAGGCATTCCGCATTTTGAAGGAAAAGGGCGCAAAAGAATTTGGAATCCATGCATTCCTTGCCAGCAATACAGTGACTAATGACTATTACCCAATGCTGGCAAAGGTTCTGTTTGAACAGGCCGTGAAGCTACAGAAGAATACCGGGGCACATATTCAGTTCATCAACCTGTCCGGCGGAATCGGGATTCCTTATACCCCGGATCAGGATCCCAATGACATCCGCGTAATCGGGGACGGCGTGCGCCGTGTCTTTGAAGAGGTTCTTGTCCCGGCAGGCATGGGAGATGTGGAGATCTATACGGAACTGGGGCGCTACATGATGGGACCCTACGGCTGTCTGGTTACCACGGCCATCCACGAAAAACACACCCACAAAGAATACATCGGCGTGGACGCCTGCGCAGTCAACCTGATGCGTCCCGCAATGTACGGGGCGTACCATCACATCACGGTGATGGGAAAAGAAGGGCAGCCCTGCGACCATAAATATGACGTGACCGGCTCCCTCTGTGAAAATAATGATAAGTTTGCCATTGACCGCATGTTGCCGGAAGTGGAGAAAGGCGATTATCTGGTGATTCATGACACCGGAGCGCATGGATTTGCCATGGGATACAATTATAACGGGAAACTGAAATCAGCGGAACTGCTGCTGAAGGAGGATGGGAGCGTACAGCTCATCCGCCGCGCAGAAACCCCCGCAGATTATTTTGCGACTTTTGATTGCTTTGAAATCGGAAAAAAACTGAGATAAGGTATTGCAAAAATAGTTCTATTGTGGTAGAATTAGTTTCGGCTTGAAGAGTAAAAAGCATTCAGGCCGAATAAGCGGATGTGGCGGAATGGCAGACGCACAAGACTCAAAATCTTGCGGGGGTGACCTCGTGTGGGTTCAAGTCCCACCATCCGCATTGAACTATGGATACCGGAGCTCCTGTTTACAAGGGTTTCCGGTATTTTTTTGTCTTGCTGAATGAAAAAAGGGGCAAAAAAGGGGCAAGTCCTCTAAAATTTATTTTGCCGTCCGGCCAAACGCGTGAACCAGATCATTGATTATGTTTCTTCTCTATGATGCTTTCCTGCTGTTCTCCCGCTTCCTCCACCTGGGACTTGATATTTTTTACAAGAGGCTCCAGGAAGCCGGGGATATTTACCCCCATATCCTTTACATTCTCCAGGATGCTGATGATCTCATTGCAGATGATCCACAGAGCCACAATACACGCTACCAGAAAAGTAAACGGCATCTTAATCCCGACGATATCTGAAGCATACAGCAATG
Source organism: uncultured Lachnospiraceae bacterium (assembly GCA_949840465.1). Taxonomy (GTDB): domain Bacteria; phylum Bacillota; class Clostridia; order Lachnospirales; family Lachnospiraceae; genus Schaedlerella. Next base: position 14,038 of record CATKXE010000083.1, read on the forward strand.
TCTGGTCAATGATCGCCCCTACCACGATCAGCAGCCACATACACACTTTCTTCCAGATCCCCCTGATGCTCTTATAGGAATTGATGTCCTGGGCCCGGTATGGGGATGCCATAAGCCCGGTGGCATAATCAATGATATTGCACGCTACTACCAGAAATACAGGGAGCGCCAGCACGCCCAAAAGCGACGATAAAAAGCCTAAAAAAGCTGTAAAAACGATTTTGATATGATTTACATTCAT
>CATKXE010000084.1 GCA_949840465.1 uncultured Lachnospiraceae bacterium
GGAAAATTGATATCTAATACTGCTTCTTTTTTTCAATTAGAATTAGAGAAATGGATGGAAGAGGGAATTTCCAATATTGTATTTAATGTAGTAGATTTAGAAGAAATAGATACTGTTGGAATTAGGTCATTTTTCGATTCTTATCAAATGATTCATGATAAAGATGGACGTGGGCTAATATGCGGTATGAATCATCACATTAATCATAGTTTAAAAAGTTCTAGAATTTTAAACTACATTTACGAGATCTCGGATGAATTAAATGCAATTAAGGTGATGAAATGGAGCAAAGAGAGTTAGAAACTCTAATTTTAGAACATGAAAAGTTAATTTACTCTATTATGAAGTATTTTCCTTAGGGACTGTTAAGAATTAATTTTACATATGACGCAGCATAAGAAGATTCATTCTTTAGCAGTTCCTTGCTGAATAAATCATAGCATCCCCATGTTACAGCGAGGGTACAGGAAAGGTACATTTCTGTACCTTTTACAGCAAAACAAAAGCGCCCCGATTTTTCCGAAACGCTTTCCGAATGTACTGTTTATTCCTCCACAATCCTCCCGTCCCGCAGGCGTACCACCCGGTCGGCAAGCTGGGCAAGTTCCTGGTTATGTGTAATCAGAATCAAGGTCTGGTGAAATGTTTCCACCGTCATTTTCAAAAGCCCCGCCACGTTCTGGCCGGTCCTTGCGTCAAAGCTCCCGGTGGGCTCGTCCGCCAGGATAATGGCCGGCTTTGTGATCAGCGCCCTTGCGATCGCGGTACACTACTGCCCTCCCCCTGAAAGCATGTAGGGGTACTGGTCCAGCCTCCCTTTCAGCCCCAGCAGTCCTACGATCTCCCGGAAAAAAATTTCATCCGGGCGGGAGTCGTCCATTGCAAGGGGGAACAAAATGTTCTCCCGTATTGTCAGTTCCGGCACCAGATTATATCCCTGAAAAACAAACCCGATCCTCCTGCGCCTGAACACGGTCAGCTGTTCCTCCGTCAACTGTGACAGGTCGGTTCCGTCCACAGCCACAGTCCCCTCTGTGGGCTCATACAGGCCGCCTATGGTATTTAAAAGCGTAGTCTTCCCCGAACCGGAAGCCCCGATGACGGAGAGAAACCTGCTCTTTTCGACCGTAAGGCTGATCCCGTCCAAAGCCTTTACCTGACGCGGCCCCTCCCCAAAATATTTTTTCAGATTGCGTATCGTCACGACATCCATTATTTCTCCTCAAAATTCGATTCATTGAAGCAGAAACACAGAGAATGTAGTCCCTTCCCCTGCCTTCGACTTCACGCTGACATACCCCTTCTGCCGGGTAATAATGCCGCGTGCCAGATACAGCCCCAGGCCGACGCCTTCCTCGCCCGCCACCTCCGCCTCCCGGTAAAACCGCTGAAACACATCATTGTAATGCGCGGCGGCAATCCCAATCCCGGTATCCGCAATATCAATACGGGTATAAAACTGCCACGGGCGCACGCAGATGGAAATCGTTCCGCCCTCAGGCGTATATTTTACCGCATTGTCCAGAATATTTCCCAATGCTTCCGCAGTCCATTTGGCGTCATGCTTTACAACCGCATGGCTGTCGCACGCAACATCGATCCGGATCTGTTTCTGATCCGCCTTTGCCCAAATTGTATTCACCGCCCGGGCGATCGTGTCATACAGGCTGCTTTCTTCCATATGCATGGTAAACGTTCCGGTTTCCAGGCGTGACATCTTGATCAGGGACTGCATCAGGAAATCCAGCTTGTCAATCTGCGCTGTCATGGTGGCAAGGAATTCTGCCCGCTTTTCCTCAGACAGCCTGTGCCGCTGCAGGATATTGGCAAACATCCTGATATTTGCCAATGGGGTCTTCACCTGATGGGAAATGTCGCTGACCAGCTCCTGAACCGTCTGCTTATCCTGCTCGCTCTGTTCCTTTCCCTGCTGCATCCTGTCATAATACTGCAAAAGTTTCCCCTGGACCTTTGATACTTGAGAATCCTCATAAGGCTGGTAATTCTCCGGTACCTCCCCTTCCATGAGGGAGTCCACCGTGCCGCAGATATCATTTGCAAAATCCGACTGTTCCTTTTTCTGACGTAAGTCCCACAGAAATACAAGAAACAGCTCAATAAGGCCTGCCGCAGGCAGCAGAACCCGCAGGCAGCCGGACGGGATGTATTCCCACAGGCTCCCGCACAAGAGCAGCGCCAGCGCTATGGATATAAGTATCTTTTTTTCAGATAAAACATGAAATCTGTCCATATCGGTTCTCTACTTTCACAAGACCAGGCCCGGGGGTTCATTTCCCGCCTGTCCAGATATACCCCATCCCCCTGACCGTGCGGATGTAGGAATGGCCTTCCTCCTCGATTTTTGCCCGCAGCCGGTTCATGGCGACGGTCAGCGTATGGTCGTCAATATAATTTTCATCGCAGTCCCATAGCTTTTCGAGCAAAGTCTGCCGGGTCACGATATTTCCCGCATTGGCAGTCAAAAGCCGCAGCAGCTTATACTCGTTCGGAGTGATATGGAGTTGCTCCTTGTTGCGCCCGGCTGTCAGCGACCGGAAATCCAGACGCAGGAATCCGTCGTCATAACCGTCGTCCACATCTTTTGCGCCGGAATTTCCGCGGCGCAGCGCAACCGCAACCCGCCGTTTCAGGATCTGGGTGTGAAAGGGTTTGGTAATGTAATCGTCCGCACCGAGGTCGAAGCCGTTCAATACATCCTCTTCCAGATCATTTGCGGTCAGGAATATGACCGGAAGCGCCTCTGCCCTGGCCTTGACCTCCCGGCAGAGGTCGAAGCCGTTTCCGTCCGGAAGGTTCACATCCAGAATCATCAGGTCAAAGCGCCCGCCCTCCAAAAAATGGCGTGCCTTCTGGCAGTTATAAGCCGCCACGGTCAGATAACCGCTTGTATCCAATTCAAAACAAAGCCCTGTACTCAAAGCAAGGTCGTCTTCAACGACTAATATCTTTTTCACTTGCATTCTCCCCTTCATCCGGCGCCTGCCAGGCCCCGTTTTCCAGCCCTTCAACATGTTTATCCCGTTGCTCTTATTGTATCACCGGGTCTATGCCAGGGCAAGCACAAAACGGCAATGTTTTTCTGTCCCGGAAACCCACTCTGTATGGAATATCAAAGAAGCATACCTTCGCACAGGCCGAAAGGCTCCTTTAGGCCTGACAACTGTCTCCTGTACGCATAAACAGCTTCCTCCCTGAGCGTCTGGTACGCCCTTTTCCTCTTTGCCTTTTCCTCGGCCTCCGCTTTCATCTGCGCCTCAATCCCCGCCCTCACCTCCGGTTTCAGATCGCCGCTGACATAGGTGGTTACCGTACCGTCAGGATGGATCACAAGACCGGAGGAATGGATTTCATGCCCCATCATGGAAAGCTGAGCCTTACATAATGGCACGGAATCAAAATAATGCTGTATCTGTCCCTCATAATACGCTGCTTTTTCCGGGTCTTCTGCCATCTGCTTCAAAATATTTGGCGCAATCACCACATTCCCCGTCCCCGCCGTACTTGCCCCAAGGCTGTCTATGCTTTTCTGTTCCTTCCCCACATCTTGAATCATCACATTACCGTATTTATATTTCAGATAATCCTCATATATGTCTGCTGTTGATGCCTTTGCCGCCTCCCCTGTTTTTTGCAGCAGTTCCCCAAAAAGCGCCGTCTCCCCGGCTGCCTTCCGTGTTCTGTCCGCATACGGACCGATTCCTGTCAGGGCATTCCCCACGCCTGAGATCCCCATAATCCATTTTCTCCTTTCATCGACAGGAGCATTCTCCAACGCCCCCTTTCCCGCCGCGCCTGGAATGCCCCATCCAGTTTTTCTTCACAGCCCTTCTGTCAGTCAGGGCTGCCCACGCCCTCTTCTTCATAAGTCCGGGCAAATTTTTTTACTCCCCTTTTCTTTTACAATCCGGAAAATACATTATGCTGCAAAAACCTGTTTTGAACGAAATTCCAATACTCCTGCTCCTGCATCCTTTTTTTGGCTGCGCTTTCCTCCTGTATCTGAACATATTTGACACGGAGCCTCCGCTTTCTCTCCTGCTCGGCCTCGAACTGCTCCTGTTCCTCCTTTGTCGGGCCGGTAATCCTTCCGCCGCTGGCTGTAACAGTACAGTTGCGTACGTCCCCGTTTTCATCCAGGTCAAACACATAGCTTTTGGCCGCCTGATGCTCCGCCGCGTCATAGCCATAGGATGCCGCCACTGTATTATCCCAACGGTCATAGTCCTCCTTCCACTCCTGCAGCTTTGCCATGATCTGCCGCGCGTAGGCCGGGTCTGCATCCATTTTCTCCTGCAGGCTCTTTGGTATCAGGACCGCGATCCGCCCCGGCCCGATGCTGCTGTAATTCCTCTGCAGGTCTCCCCGTGTCTGAGGGGGATTTGCGCCCGCCGGACGCCAGTCATTCAATGCGTCCGCACTTGTATCCTTCTGAAAATATTTCCAGAACGGGAAATCATTTCTCTGCCAGTCAGCCGGAGAAATCTTTGCATTCCCCACATGGGTCACCACATTGTATTGAGGGAAAGCATCCGCAAAATTCGTGGAATTGGGATTTCCGGTGCTGTACGCTTTGCTGATGGCAGAAATCAAATCCGTGGAACCCGCCATCTTTTTTGCGTAAGCCGCCTGAAATGCGGCTGCCGCATTTTTATCCGTTATTTTGCTTAAGCGTTCCTGATAGGACTCGCCCATATACAGCCCTGTCCTGTTTTGATTCCCTTCCTGATACACTCCCGGTACATCCGCCTGCTTCGTGTTCCCTTCCTGATATACTCCCGGTACATCTGTCTGTTTTGGTCTCCCTGTGATTCCCAATGCCGCCAGTTCTGCAAAGCTCATACCTGCGCTTTTCCCCTCCGCCGCGCGTCTCCGAAACTGCTCCGCCAGAAAATATCCCTGCGTTTTACCTGTCACTCCAAAATCCATTTGCACTGCTCCTTTCTTTTTTATTCACTTATATATCGGCAGAAATCTCCCGTTTTTCATAAGAATGGAACGAAATACACTTTTTTGGGAACAAACGGAAATCTCAATTTTTCATCATTACCGACAGGATAAAGACCTTCCCCTCTGTCTTAAAATCCATAGTCCCCTGATATTTCTCCGCTGTGCCCTTGATATTGGCAAGCCCGATCCCATGCAGATTCTTGTCCGCTTTCCCTGTTGCCGGGAACCCTTCCCACCGCTCCCCGATGCCGGAAGGCGCGGGGCGTCCCAACAAATGCCCGTCATAGCTGTTCTCCACCTTCAGGATCAGCAGGTTCCCCTTCTGCATGGAGCGCAGCCTGATAAATACCTCATCCCCGGGTTCCTTCTCCTTTAACTTCCTGCACGCCTCGATCGCATTGTCCAGGGCATTCCCCAGGATTACGCCGATATCATACCCCCGGATTTTCAGATTCTGCGGAAATAAGAGATGATCCGCCTCTATTTTCAGATCGGGAACTTCTCTGGCCGCTTCATGGTATTTCATATTGAGCAGAGTATCCACAATGGTATTCCCGGTCTTAAAGCGGACTTCCAGCGTGTCAAACGTCCGGTTCAGCTCTGACAGATACACCTGCAGCTCCTCTTTTTCTTCTGTCCCTTCCCCGGCAGAAAGCCGCCCAATGACAGAGAGCGTATTCCTCATATCATGCTTCATGCTCCGAATGCCGGAATAAATGCGCTCCATCTCCTCCATATGTTCCTGCAGGCTTTCCACCTGCTTTTCCAGAATAATCCTCCCGCTCCTTTCCCGATTCCAGTAGATCATATCCTGGAACAGCCGCACCCCCTGCAGGATAGAAAGCAGGGACAAAAGCAGGATTGCCGGAATCAAAAGAATCAGCACCGGATACCTGTCATACAGTATTTTCGGACCCCCCTCTTCCATGGTAATGATAATGATCCGAAGCAGCAGGCAGACCATCAGCCCTACAGCCGCCGGAGTCAGGATAAATAACAATTCCGTCCGGTGAATGCCATATTCCTTTTCACGGAAATCCCCCACAATTTTTTTCAGCGAGAAATATAAAAGCAGCGCCATAGCCAGATACTCCAAAACCCATTCCGTAATCAGCCCGGCATGGATTGCAATGCAAAATGCCTTTTCGGATGTGATGACTTTGTTCTGGATACACCAGTTCCACAGGTCAAGCAGCCAGTCTCCCAGTTCGCCGAAGAGAATGACGGCCGTATAGCGGCTGATATCCGCAACCGCCTGAAACGCAGCCACAAGGAAGATCGTGATCAAATGAAACGCTTTATAAAAGCAGACCGCAAGAAGCGCCGACATAAAAAGAGACAGCGCCAGTTTCCCCACCGCCCTCCTATAATCCCAGATTTCCGGTGCGGATATTCCAGACAGTACCATCCTTGGAATCCCATACAAAACCACAACGAACAGGCCGTTCCACTGTTTTCCGTTACAGAATATCCTGCGGCCTGCCCTGTCAGCCCATGGAGCCAAAAGCGCCCTGCCATCCAGAAAGCTGCCGTAAAAATATTGCAGGCAGTATCCCTGAAACAGGATAAGAAACACAGGAAACAAGACGTTCGGTATTTTATACACTGGACACCCCTCCATTCTGCAGATGCCACATATACGCTTTCACAAACTCGCCGTATTTCTTCTTCGCCAGATAGATCCTGTCGCCATTGGCCAGTGTAATGCTGTCGCTTCCATATTCCGCAATATGCGCCATGTTTACCAGATACGCCCGGTGGCAGCGGTAAAACGCTTCCCCAAGCTGTCCCCCCAGTTCCTCCATAGTAGCATAGATCGTGATATTGTCCTTATGGCCGACCGTGTGTATCTCTACTTTTCTTCGGATACTCTCAATGTATAAAATATCCGCCTGATCAATCATCATATTTTTTGCCTTAATAAACAGCCCCCGCTTCTCCTTCTTTCTCCCCGCCTCCCTTACCGCCTTTTGAAAGACTTCCGCAAATTTCTCTTCCTCCAAAGGTTTTAACAGATAATGGAAGGCATACAGATCCAGGGCCTCAAACACATACTCTTTCAGCCCTGTGATGAAAATCAATACCGTCTCTTCCTGCCGTTTCCTGAGGCTCTTTGCCGCCTCGATCCCGTTGATGCCATCCATGCGGATATCAAGAAATACGATGTCAAATACCTTCCCTGACGCCAGCAGCTCTTCCCCCGCGGCATAAGCTTCTACACGGCACTTCAGGTTCTGCTTCTCTATCAGATCACATAGATACTCTCTCATCACTTTTTCATCATCCACGACTGCTATATCCAAAATCCATCACCTCAGATTCCATAAAAACGTTTATCTGTTATATCGGCAGAAATTTTCTGTTTTTCACATAAAAGGGAACAAAATGCATACTTTTTGGGAATAAAAAGAAAGAACATATCACTGGCAAGCTCGTTTAACTGCTTCCATGCCTATCAGAAAGAAATCAGGCTGATAGAACAGGCACTGCGTTTCATTCATCCGATGCTCTTGCCAAATATGCCGGGCTTTACTGGCCTGAGAGTGGTTCCGGCCGCTTTTTATAAAGCGTGCCATAGAACCCGGCAGGCATCGCGCGAAAGCACGGCCTGTCAGAAGCCTGTAAAAACAAAACCGCCAGAATGTAAAAATTTTTTGCACTTTGGCGGTTTTTATAAACGATAACCGATTCTGTCATACAGTCAACCCCCACGGCAAACCGGCAACCCTCGCGGCAGTCTCCCAATGGACATACAAAACAAGTCCATTGGGATCGTTGCTTCGTGGGAATAAACAAGAAAATCTCTCCGGCCATCCATATATGGAGCGCTTTATCTCAAATTTCCAGCACAGTTCCAACGTCACTTTCCATCACTTCTTTTTCATGCACACGATTTTATAAGCCAATGTATGTAATTGAAACATTGTTTTTCTTCACAGAGACATTTCCTGTCTATCCACACGCTTCTTTAATACGAACGCCAAAACAGCCGACAAAATTCTTGCCCATACGGTACTCCACCAAATCATGATCTGTCCGCCAAACAAAGGCGGCAAAAGAAACATCAGGATCAACATAAACAATGGCTCTATAAACGTCAGTATATAAGAAAAGACACTCTTTTCCGTTGCATAAAAACCGGCCGTTGTAATACGTAGAATCGCAACGAAAGGTACGGAAACTAAAAAGACAGGCATAATTTCCGCAACCTCCATATTTACCTCGCTTGACGCTCCAAATAATACTCCAAGACTTCCTCTTGTCACGTACATAATGATACAGCCAACAACAGACAGCGCAAATGCAAATCCATAAGCTAATCTCTGTACATATTTCAGATCCACCCAGTTTTTTTCACCGTAGCACTGACTGATTAACGGCTGACTCCCGTCGCCGACGCCCTGTAAAATCAGATAGATAATACAGATTACATAAGCAATACACGCATAGGTGGCAATAGCCGGTTCTCCGCCATAGGAAACAGAAAAGCGGTTGATTATGATAAGAGAGATATTGGGGGACATGGCAAGTCCAAAAGGCGCAATCCCAATTTTCATCACTGAGGACGCTACCGCTCCCATTTTCGAGAAAGGAATCCGTAAGGTAAACTGCTTTTTCCTCAACAAATAAACCAGTGCAATCAGCATGGTAACGCCCTGTCCGATCATAGTCGCCCAAGCCGCACCTGCAATCCCTTGTTTGAATACCCATACAAATACATAATCCAAAATGATATTTGTAACAAATCCTGCAATCATAGAAACCATTGCATAGAAAGAGCCGCCATGATTACGGATAAAGGGAACCAATCCCGTACCAATGACCTGCAGCGATGCTCCCACAGCAATCACGGCAATATATTCTTCCCCTAAAGAAAGAATCTGCCCGCTTGCTCCCAGTAATCTTAAAAGCGGACTGTTCAAAAGGAAAATGGAAAATGTTAAAATAATACTCGAAATAATCAAAAGCCATAACGCACCCGCCGTATATGCTTTTGCCCCGGCATCCTTCTTTTCTGCCTTATTAATAGAATAATAAATGGCGCCGCCCATGCCGATTCCAGTTCCCAGCGCTTGAATGACTGCCACAATCGGATACGCAATATTTACAGCCGAAAGCCCTAAATCACCAATACTGTTTCCGACAAAGAAACCGTCTACAATCGTGTAAATCCCAGACAATGCAAAGGATAATACAGAAGGTATTACATATTTGAAAAAAGTTTTTACATCACGCATTTTGGTTTACTGCTCCTTCCTGCCTCACTAAAAAGTGTGGCAAACATCGTCATATTCCTATTTAACTGCTCAATTCGTCTGATTCCCATTTCCTCTGACACAAACTTTTCTACTTTCCTTAGTTTGGAAATAATGGAATCTGCATATTCCTTTCCCTCTGCTGTAAATCGGATCAGCTTAGTTTATCTGCTCTATTGTACTGTATCACTCATATTCAGGCAAACCACCTTGTCTGATTTTCCATCGGACTGCGTTGGCTTCAATCGACGATGCCGCCACATCGACTCATTCAGCCGCCTTGCGCTGCTGTAAACATCAGACGCTATTTACTTCGGAATTAATGCAACGCTCTAGAAGTGAAATATCATTGTTGATCATTAGAACCTGCCTTTCTTTTTAGTCCGTACATGTACTATATTTATTATAGTCCGTATACATACTAAATGTCAATAAAAAAAATCAAAAAATACACCGCGGCACATAGCCTGCGGTGTATTGCAGATCGTTTTAAAAAAAATCATATAACCATGAACAATGTTCCTGCACCAATCAGTATGCAGCCAATGAAAGACTTTACCGTAAATTCTTCCTGTAGAAAAATGAACGCCAATAAAAGTGTAATCACAACGCTCAGCTTATCAATCGGCACCACCTTGGAGGCTTCTCCTATTTGCAACGCCCGGTAATAGCAGAGCCATGAGGCACCCGTTGCCAACCCGGAAAGAATCAGGAAAAGCCAGCTCTTTTTACTCATCTCTGTTATGCCGCTCTGCGTTTTTGTCAAAAATACCATTCCCCATGACATGACAACGACTACCACGGTCCGTATTGCTGTGGCAAGATTTGAATTAACACCCTCAATCCCAATTTTAGCCAAAATAGAGGTTAACGCCGCAAACAACGCAGACAATATTGCAAATAAAAACCACATTTGCATCCGCCTCCAATCTCATATGTCCTTCTCCATTTCCGTTTCAAGCACAGTATTAAACAAAGTAATATTGTCAATCATCTGCTGCACCCTGTCACTTCCCATAATCTGAAGCACACGATGTTCCAGCTCCTGCAAAGGTGCTATAAGTTCTCTGCAATATGCCGCCCCTTTCTCGGTTAACAGAATCTGTTTTTCCCGACGATCCTCCAGGCCAGGAGCAAGTTCTATATATTTCTCTTCCTTCAAAGAACGTATCACACTGTTAACTGTCTGCTTTGTCAGCCCGGTACAAGTACAGATTTTTTTCTGTGTCATTGCCTTTTGCCCTTCCAAAGCATACAGAACAAACAACAAATAATAATTGATATTTTTTGAAGCCGCCCAGGAACTGTACAGCCCGTTAGCCTGTCCCCATACTCCCCATAATTTTTGTTCATCTGCAGGCATAGTTATCCCTCCTTCATGACCATAAAGTTATTATAGTATTTATACATACTTTTATCAAGACTTTTGGATAAAACCATACCGAATTACAACTGTTTTCAAACACAGAATCATCTCTTTAATCCCTCAGGCTTTATAACGCCCAGAGTAAAATAAGTCCTAATATTTTTCCCATATTTGCCCCCTTTCTAAATCCGCTTACAATTTAAAAACTTATACCTAAGTAAAGCGCCGCAGACGCATCATCATAAGATTTACGCAGGGTATATCTACTCGAAGGCCGCATGATCTGGTACTATGAGGGCGACAAAATGCTTATGCTGGTTGCCGTAGGCCATCGACCACGGCAATCAGCATCTATGCCGGCAATATTCGATTTTTACTTAAAGCTGATACAAAATTTCTCCGATGTCTCCATTGATACAAATAGATTTCTTTTTTATTTCATCAGGCGTGTATGCCTCTCCATAGTTCAGGCAGACATAAACAGCATTTTTCCATTCGTGGGTCATGCGCCAAAAGCTGTATTTTACGATTGTTGGTGTATTGAATCCGACTGCTGCCTCTAAAAACATCACTTTCATATTCTGATGTCGGCGGAGAAATTCTCCATACCGCTCTGAGGCCAGATGCCATCCTTCATCCTCTGCAAACGTATGATCTGCCCGTAGATTCATGCTCATGGGCTCCCCGCACTTCGGGCAATACGGAACAAGGTCTGACGGAACCATCATTTCAGGTGATACGCCTTTCGGCAGAAGTAATGTACCATCCGCGTCAATAACATAGCCCTGCGTTTCAACCATTCTCCGAATAACGGTCTCATTATCATAGGTATTCTGATGACAGGGCCTGCTGCACTGAAACAATCCATAATCCCCCTGCGTGTAAAATAGCCGCTGTTTATCAAATCCGGATTTTTGGAAACAATGGTCTACATTCGTTGTCAGCACGAAATACTCTTTGTCTTTAACCAGGTCGTACAGTTTATGGTAGACTGGTTTCGGCGCTTCCATATACCGGTTGATATAAACAAACCGGCTCCAGTACGCCCAATGTTCTTCCAATGTATCATATGGATGGAAACCGCCGGAATACATATCCTTGAAATGATACTTTTCCGCAAAGTCATGGAAATATCTTTCAAAGCGTTCTCCTTTATAAACAAAACCTGCGGAAGTAGAGAGACCTGCTCCGGCTCCAACGACTACCGCATCCGCTTTGTCCAGGGCTTCACGCAGCCTGGCAATGCCATTTGGCGTGTCCTCTGCTTTGAGTGTTCTCCTACCGGGCATTACGCACACCGCCTTTCCTCATATTCTGTTCTTTTATGGAACAAAAAATCCTGAATCTGCTGTTTAACCGTGTTTTTTCTTAGTTTACGTCTGGTACTCAAAGAACAAAATACCAAAGTGTTATATCCACCCCCAAGTATCACAAAATAATCCTTATCCTTCACAGGCTGAAAAAATCTGTCGTATACCGGTTTCGGCGCATCCATATACCGATTGGTATAGATATAACGGCTCCAGTACGCCCAATACTCCTCCAGCGTAGGATACGGATAATAACCTTCCGAATACATATCCTGAAAACCATACTTTGCTTCCAAGTCGGAAAAATAGTGCGTAAACCTTTCCCCGTTATATACAAAACCTGCAGTGGTGGAAAGGCCTGCGCCGGCTCCAGCGACTACCGCGTCCGCCTGAGCAGGTTCTGTTTTCAGCGTTTCATGCTCCAAGCAGTTTTCTGTAGATTTCGTAATCCTCATTTTTGAAAACATTGAATATCACCTCCATGCCGCTGTGAATCCGTTCCTGGTATTCCTTTACCGTTCTGACTGCAATCTCTGCCGCTTTGTTATTTGGAAAATGAAACTCTCCCGTAGAAATGCAGCAAAACGCAATGCTTTTTACTTTGTTTTCCTCTGCCAGCTCCAGGCAGGAACGGTAGCAGGATGCCAGTATTTCACAATCCTTATCGGTAAGCCGACCGTGAATCATCGGCTCCACTGTATGCAGGACATATCGGCAGGGCAGATTGAAACCCTGCGTGATCTTTGCCTTTCCCACAGGTTCCTCATGTCCCTGTCTCTCCATCAGCTCCGCGCAGGCAGACCGAAGCTGGATGCCTGAAAAAGTATGAATTGCATTGTCAATACAGCCGTGACAGGGACAAAAGCAGCCCAGCATCTGACTGTTCGCCGCATTTACAATCGCATCACAGGCCAAAGCCGTAATATCTCCCTGCCAGAGATAGAGCCCCTCCTCTACCGGAATCAGCTCAGAGACTCTTGTAATCCCCTTTTTTCTTGTTTCTTCCTGCAAATAAGCATCCTGTATTTCTAAAAATTTGTCGCTTGCAGGCAGGGGCATGCGAATATTCAAAAGAGAACGCAAAAGCCTTTTTTGCCCGCCGTCATCCTTCGGAATCTGCAGATCCACAGATTCCGGCCGCTCTGAGAGCAATTCCCTGATTAAGTAATTTCTTCTTTCTGTCTGATTCATTTTCCGCCTCTTTTCTGAACCGCCTTTACAGGGCAGATTTCGTAATACCTTCCGCAGTACATGCAATGTTCCTGCTGGATATGATAAGATTTTCCTTCTACGATGCGCCTTTGCCGGATGTTCTTTGATTGGATCAAAGCCTTTTAATGCGTATACGCCGCCTAAAATTCCCGTATTACAGACAATCCCACCTTTTTCTGCACCTATTTGTCCAGTAGCTACCACTGTCCAGTTGATAGGGAGCAAATGGAAATTGCTGATTATGCGAAACCTGCTTGACCGTCCATGGCGGTTTAATGAATTGCAGAAATCATTTGGAAGGTATCAGCCAAAAAGTATTGACTGACAGCCTGCGTTCTATGGAAAGTGACGGTATTGTAATCCGTACAGTGTTTGCCGAAGTTCCCCCAAGAGTGGAATACTCTCTTTCTAAGCTCGGTGAGTCTATGCGTCCAATTATCAGTACTATGGAAACATGGGGGATATGGTATAAAAGCCAGATAGAATAAACCAATTCTAAAATAATGGCAGCAAAAATTTTCTCCGCTGCCATTATTCCTATGCAAATATAATTTACCCGTTCACAATCTCCCTCGTACACACCTTATGTTATTGAGCCGCCATGCCCATTTTAAGGCGTTTTCTTCCTTTAGGTGTTCCATTGCTCTGTGTCTATTTCATGCCCTCTATGAGCCGTTCAAAACGTCCCTGCGCCGTCTGTCGATGTCGGAAGATATGTATTCAGCTTACCGCTTGTGAGAAGATTAGTATATGTAACCCTGCGGCACTGCTTCAGATAGTCCAGATGCCGCTTTCTCGCCTACCGGCTCGGTCGGTTCGCAGCTTAAGTGCCACTGGCACTCGCGCTCACCCCCATATGCCTATGGACTGTTCTTCTTCGGTGGGTAAGCCTAAATCTGGAATAATATACCCATTTTCTTCGTGATATGTGCCGCCTAACTGTTCAAATATTGATTTCATATGCAAAAACTTCTTTTCTGTATGATTTGGTTTCTGCGGGGTATCTGCAAGCAATGTATCAGCAGGCTATATGTATATGTTATCTTTAAGTTAAGTAATCCCCCTCGGTTAACAGTCGAGTGCTCTACCATTGAGCTATCGAGGATTATTGTGAGGTGTGCACAAATTTACAGACCTG
>CATKXE010000085.1 GCA_949840465.1 uncultured Lachnospiraceae bacterium
CCCTTAAACTCCTTCCGCCCTGCCATCAGCCTTGCCTCTGCTAACAGGGATTCCCTGCTCCGGCTCTGGATGATCCTCCCCTGATGGAAGGTCAGGGCGCAGAAACTACAGCCGCCAAAACAGCCCCGGCTGCTGGTCAGGGAAAACCTCACTTCTTCAATGGCAGGCACCCCGCCTGCCGCCTGATAAGAAGGATGACAGTCATACCTGTAAGGCAGGCTGTATATATCGTCCATCTCCATCTGGCTGAGAGGTTTGGACGGCGGATTCTGCACCACATAAAAATGCCCCTCCTCATAAGGCTCTGCCAGACGCTTTCCTGAGAAAGGATCTGTATTGCGGTATTGGGTATAAAAACTCTCTGCATAATTTCTCTTATCTGCTTTCAATTCCTCAAAGGACGGGAGCAAAACTGCATCATAGACAGAATCCAGAGACTTTACCTTCACCACCGTGCCGTCGATATACGTCAGATCCTTCACTTCAATTCCGGAATCCAGAGCCTCGGCAATCCGGAGAATGGAGCGTTCCCCCATCCCGTAGGAAATAATGTCTGCCCCGGAGTCCAGAAGGATGGAACGTTTCAATTTGTCTGACCAGTAATCATAATGAGCCATCCGTCTTAGGCTTGCCTCAATCCCGCCTAAGATGACAGGCGTATGCTTATATGTCCTCCGAATGAGATTTCCATAGACCACCGCCGCATAGTCCGGACGCTTTCCCGTTCCGCCCCCGGGGGTATAGGCGTCTTTTTTGCGCCTTGTCCCGAATACCGTATAATGATTCACCATGGAATCCATATTTCCCGCGGACACCAGAAACCCAAGCCTGGGTTCTCCGTAGACGGCAATACTTTTTTCATCCCTCCAGTCCGGCTGCGACACGATGCCCACCCGGTAGCCGTGTGCTTCTAACAGGCGGCTGATAATGGCATGCCCGAAGGAAGGATGGTCTACATAGGCATCCCCGATGACATACACAAAATCCACCTGTTCCCATCCCCTGGCTTCCATATCTTTTCGGCATAAAGGTAAAAAAAGCTGTTCCATATTATTCTCCGCAGATTTCATAAGTTTCATTCCAGATTTCCCGGTAATCATGGATGTAATAGTCTGCCAGCTCGCGCTTAAGCGCTTCGTAAGGCACGGAGAAGGAATCATGGACGGCGCAGGCGCTCATTCCCGCGTTTTTTCCCGCCCGGATTCCGTTGGGCACATCTTCAAATATCAGACATTCCTGCGGAAGCACCCCAAGCTTTTCTGCGGCTTTCAGATATACATCCGGCATAGGCTTCCCTTTCTGTACGTCATCCGACGTGACAATAGCAGAAAAATACTTCCTCACATGCAGCGCGTCCAGAACTGCCTCCGCCAGCTCTCTGGAATTGCTGGTGGCAATCCCCATCAATATCCCCTGGCCGTCCATCCGCTTTAAAAACTCTTCCGCCCCCGGCTTCAGTGGAACACGGGTTAAGTACATCTCCATCGCCATTTCCGTCCATTCCCTGCACACCTCCTCCACGGTGCATTCCAATACCGGAAAGGCATCGAGAAAATACTGCGCGGTCTCGATGTAGCTCTTTCCTTCGATATCCTGATAAAAATTCTCTACGGGAGTGAGATTATATTTCCCCATATAGAGCCTGTCCACTTCCAGCCATATCCACATAGAATCGATAAGCGACCCGTCCATATCAAATATCACTGCTTTTTTTCCTTTTAACATAATTTGTCCAACTCATTTCTGTTTAATGTCCGGTATTCCCCCGGCTTTAATGTCTCATCCAACACAAGCGTCCCCATCTGCAGCCTCTTTAAATACAGCACTTCCTTGCCCACAGCCTGGAACATCCGTTTCACCTGATGGAATTTTCCTTCCCTGACCGTCACTTTCACTTCCGACACTTCCCCGGAATCCAGAATGTGAAGCCCTGCCGGGAGTGCAGGCTTTTCTTCCCCAATGTCCACTCCCTGCCGGAAAGCTTCCACGTCCCTTTGGGTGGCCTGTCCCCGGACCCTGGCATAGTACACTTTATCCACATGCTTTTTCGGTGACAACAGGCGATGCGCCAGCCCGCCGTCATTGGTGATCAGCAAAAGCCCTTCCGCATCCCGATCCAGACGCCCTACAGGAAACAGGTCTTTCCTCTTTGGCTCTGTAATCAGATCTACCACGCACGGTTCCCTTGGATCCGTGGATGCGGAAATCACCCCGGATGGCTTATTAAGCATATAGTATTCGTACTCGGCATACACGACACGTTTTCCGGCGAACAGTACCTGATCATTCTCCGTATCCACATGATATTCCGGCTTCTGCACCGTATGGCCGTTCACCTGCACCATTCCTTTTCGGACTGCTTTTTTTACTTCGCTTCTTGTACCAGGCATACTCTCTGACAGATACTTGTCCAGACGCAGCTTCATGACGACACCCACCTCCATCCCGGCAGATATTTATTTTTCAGCGTCTGGGAAGAGAGTTTCCCGAATCCCAGCGGATAGCCGTCCACGCACACCAGATACCATCCCTTTTCCTTCGGCGTAACCTGATCCTCCACATCCAGAGTCTCTCCCTTCAAATAGCGGATGACGCGGGCATCTGATACGGGAAAATCCAGTACCTGCCTATACTCTTCTTTTTTCAGGCTCATTGCCAGCGCCTGGCTTGGTTCAAAGCGGTTCTTTTTCAGTTCCCCCATCAAAAGCCCGGAGCGTAAAATACGGATTCCCTGCAGCCCCGGCGTCCCTTCCGGCATATAATAAACGCGGCCCTCCCGGGTCTCAAGCCGGGTCTTTTCAATCTTCCAGTTCAGGCTCTGCAAAAACTGTTCCAGTTCTTCGGGAAACTTCTCCCTGCCCTTTCCATCCCGGCTTTTCATCCGGCCGTCCAAAAGAAGCTGCCCTGCCGCAGGATCCTCCTGCCGGCTTTCTTCCTCTGACGCTTTCTTTTTCAGCAAAGCCAGAAAATGGCCTTCTCCCTGCATCCTGTGCGGAAAGATCCGCACCGTCTTTTGGAAATCCGCCTGCCTGCTCTGCGTAAATTCCGGCCTGCCCGGTGAAAACCCTTCATAACCCTCCATCTCACAGATCTCAAAATCCGGGTGCTGTAGAAGCAGATATTCAATGATCTGCTCATTTTCCCGCGGATCAAAAGTACAGGTGGAGTACAGGAGCATTCCCCAGGGTTTCAGCATGGCCGCAGCCTGCGTCACAATACGTTTCTGTAGTTTGGAAAAATATTCGGGTCCATGCTCCTCCCACGCCCGGATCATCTTTTTCTCTTTGCGGAACATGCCCTCCCCTGAACAGGGGGCGTCTACCAGAATCTTATCAAAATACGCCCGGAAGCAGGGCACGATTTTTCCCAGCTCCTCGCTGATGGCCAGCACATTCCCAATCCCGCACAGTTCCAGATTCTTTAGAAGCCCTCTGGCCCGGGAATAGCTGATGTCATTGGCCGCAAGCAGGCCTCTTCCACAAAGCTTCGCTCCCAACTCCGTGGCTTTGCCGCCCGGCGCCGCGCACACATCCAGCACATAGTCCCCCGGCTTTACAGGAAGCCGGCTTGCAGGCGTCATGGCGCTGGGTTCCTGCAGGTAATACAGGCCAGCAAAATAGTATGGATGCTTTGCCGGCTGCACCTGTTCCCCGTCATAGTAAAACCCATTGGGGATCCAGGGAACCGGAGCCAGCGGCCATGGCGCGATTTTTTGGAACTCCTCCGCCGATATTTTACTGGTATTGACACGCAGTCCGTAGTGGCGGGGTTCCTCAAAACACTGCAGGTATTTGTCATATTCTTCTTTCAGGAGCGTCTTCATTTTCTCTTCAAATGCTTCTGGTAATCTCATTCTCATCTCTGCCTTTTTCATTAATCTGCGCCGCCTGCGGCACATATGTAGTCTAAGGATCTGTCCTGCTGAAACAGGCTTTTTTACAGAATCAATATGCGCAGGTGATCCTGCGCTCCTCCAGATACTTCAGGGGATAGTAGGGATTCACGCTGATCTCCTTGTCATCCTGCACAAGATAGATACCCAAATGCAGATGTACCGGAAAATTTCCGGTAGTTCCCTCAATCTGGCTGTAACCCGTATCTCCCATATACCCCAGTAAATCTCCCGCCCTGACCCGGTCTCCTTCCTCCAGATCAGAATAGGAATCCAGATGGGCATAATAGAAATATGCGCCCCCGTCGGCGGTGATTCCCAGCCGGTATCCGCCCTGTTCCAGCCAGCCTTTATGTAAGATGACCCCGTCCGTCATGCTGACCACAGGATAGATGCCCCGCTTGTTGACAGACGCCATGATATCCGTGCCCTCATGCCCCCGTTTTCCTCCATAATTCCGTTCGAACATCCACGAATCCTCAAAGGTCACTTCCATATCCGTGTCATTGGACGGTTTCGGCACCGGGAAATACTGCAGGTCATCCCAGACCGCCTCACAGCTTTTGAGGTATGCTTCCCACCCCTGCTTTTTCGACCATATGGATTCTATCTCCAGAAAAGAGTCCTCTGTGTAGGGATGCAAAAACGCCTCTTGCCCGAATTTATTTTCCAGCCAATACAGCGAAAGTTCCCGGCCCGGCCTTTCTTTTTTACAGATGTAATCCAGCATCCTGTCATCCATTCTCTGCCTGCGGTATGCCTCTGACTCAACCACGCTTCCCTGTAGCCTGCAATACCTGCTCTGTGTAATCATGGCGTCCATACCCACCGCCACGAAAAAACAGAGGCACACACAATAGAGGAAAGCTCTTGCGGCTCCGCAAAACGCATAAGGTTTCCCGCGCATCGCCCGGCGCTTTTTCATAAAATAAATTTTTGTTTTTAAATCATTCCTTCTCAAAAACGATCCGCCTTTGTCCGTTTTCTTATAAGTATATGACCGGTTTTGGGATTATTTGCATCTCTTTAAAATCAATTTCAATACATTCCAAATCTTCTGTGTGGAAGCAATTTCCAACCGTTCATGAAAGGAATGGATATCCTGGATCTTAGGTCCAAAAGAAATACAGTCTAATTCTGGTTTTTTGCCGCTTAAAAGCCCGCATTCCAGTCCGGCATGGATGGTCGTGACCTCAGGGCGCGCTCCGAACACTTCCTCAAATGCATCCGCTGTGATCGGACGGATTCTGGAATGTTCTTTATACATCCAGGCCGGATACTCACTGTCCACATTCCAGACAGCTCCTGCCATTTCCGCAAGGCAGGCCAGACGCTCCTTCAACTCTTCCATCTTCGTTCCCACGCCGCTCCTCACCAGTACCATGAACCGTACACTGTGTTCCTGTTCCTCCACGACTCCCAGATTATCCGAAGTCTCCACAAGCCCTTTAAGAGAACGGCTGTACTCGTCCACACCGTTGGGACAGTTCACCAGAAAACCGATAATTTTTTTCTGGGACTCCCCTGTAAAAACACGATATTCCCTTTCTCCAAGTTTCGTAACCTTAATGTCCAGCTCCGGCTCGTCGGATGCAAATTCCTTCCGCCAGGCATCTTTCATATCCTGCATGGCACAAATTGCCTTTTGGGGATCCTCCACAACCAGCATCATCCTGCTGACGGAAGGAATCACATTGTCCCGCGCGCCTCCGCTGATCCCTCCCAGATAAACGGACTGCTGCCTTCCAAGATGACAGAGCAAGCGTCCTGCCAGCTTATTGGCATTCCCCCTCTGCCTGTCGATCTCCACGCCGGAGTGCCCCCCTTTTAAACCACAGATCTCTACCTGAAGGCCCGCCCCCTGAACTTGCATTCTTTCAACAGGGATCTCGCAGGAAAACCGAAATCCTCCGGCGCATCCCGCAATAAGCGTATCGTCATCCTCCGAATCCAGATTCAGGAGCATGGTGCCTTTTAGGACGGACAGGTCAATGTTGGCAGCCCCGTCCATACCCACCTCTTCATCCACGGTAAATACCGCCTCCACCGGAGGGTGCTGCAGCGTGCTGCTGTTAAGGACTGCCAGGGCGAATGCAATCGCAATCCCGTCATCTGCCCCCAGGGTCGTATCCTTTGCGGTCACAAACCCGTCCTCCACCATCAGTTCCAGCGGATCTTTTAAAAAATCATGGTCAGAATCCGCTGTTTTTTCACAGACCATATCCAAATGGCCCTGGATGATCACGGGCTCACTTTCCTCATACCCCTTTGTCCCCGGCTTTTTGATGATCACATTATTCCACTCATCCTGAATCACATAAAGCCCCCGCTCTCTGGCGAACTCTACACAATAATCGCTGACTTCTTTTGTATGGTATGTCCCTCTCGGGATCCGGCTTATCTCCTCAAAAAAATGAAATACTTCTCTTGGTTCTGTCTGCTCTAATACTGCCATGTCTGTTCCCCTTTCCTGTTTGTAACCCATTTCCACAAATTGATGACCTGTCAGATTCCATTTTGTCACAGCGGACATAAAAAATCAACCCGTTTCATATATCTTTACTAACCCGGACGAAAAAAGAACAGGACAGAAAATGCGTCGGAACTTAAAAGGAATCGGAATCGTGCTCTTATTTATCCTTATGCTCATCTCTCCCAAAGCCGTGTTCACCGGTGCAAGCGAGGGACTTTTGCTTTGGTTTCAGATTATCCTCCCCACCCTTTTCCCTTTCCTGCTGATCACCAACCTGCTTCTGGCGACGGGCAGCATGCACCTGATCAGCTCCGCCTTCGGCACCGTCCTTACCCGGATCTTCCGCGTTTCTTCAAACGGCAGCTTTGCCGTGGTCACAGGCTTCTTGTGCGGATATCCCATGGGCGCCAAGACAGCGGCAGATCTGACAGTATCGGGCTATATTTCAAAAAGAGAAGGACAGTATCTCCTCTCCTTCTGCAATAATTCCAGTCCTGTGTTTATCCTGAATTTTGTCGTCTGGAAGACCCTGGAAAATGACGCCCTGTTAGCGCCGACCCTGCTCATCCTGATGGTATCGCCCGTGATCGTCAGCTTTTTTACCCGTGGACGTGGTCCTTTCCGGAACCAAAAGGAAGTCTGCTATGCCAAAACTGTCTGGTCCTTTCAGGAGATTGACGGCTGCATCATGGACAGCTTCGAGACTCTGGTGAAGGTAGGCGGATATATCATCCTGTTCTCTGTCCTTTTGTCGCTGTTCCAATCGCTTCCGTTCTCTTTCCCCCTGCTGGATGCTGCGCTCCCCTTGTTGGAGGTTACCAACGGGCTGGTTCTTTTACGGGAAATGAATCTTCCCCTGAATCTGCTGTATCCTTTGGTTTTAGGGCTGACCTCCTTCGGCGGATTCTGCGCCGCCGCACAGACACAGTGCATGGTTCAAAGAGCCGGTTTTCCCCTCCTGCCTTATATCGCACAAAAACTGGCAGCCGCTGTGACTGCCAGTCTGTTAGGTTGTCTCTACTTATATCTGCCGTGGTAAGTCTTACATATCACCGGGCTGCTGTTCATATGCGTCAGGATTATCACCGGGCATCACCAGCTCCTGACGGTTATTGCGCACGACATCATAGCACTCCTGCAGAGAATTGATCAAACCGTCATACTTCGTCGTATAGCTGTCCAGTGTATGGCCGATAATACTCTCTGCATTCGCCATCAGGTCATCGGTATACTGGATGGCTCCGGCCCGGATCTCATTGGCTTCTATCGTCGCATTGTCCACAATTTCCTGAGCCTGGGCAGTCGCCTGGGTCACGATCTCATTGGCCTGGGCATATGCCTGCTGCATAATCTCATGCTCACTGACAAGCTCCGACGTCTGCACCTGGGCCTCCTCGATCATGGTATCCGCTTTGGCCTGGGCATCCGCCAGAATGGCGTCGCGGTTGGCGATGATCTTCTGATACCGCTTGATCTCATCCGGCGTCTTCATACGGAGCTCCCGGAGTAGTTCGTCCAGATGCTCTTTGTTCACGATGATCTTCGTGGTGGACAGTGGCTGATATTTGCAGTCCCTGTCAATATACTCTTCAATCTCTTCGATAATCTGCTCAATACGGCTGCTCATAACTTACACGCTCCTTTTCACTTTCATCTTCTCTTTCAGTGCTTTTCCTATCACTTCCGGCACGAACTGGGAAATATCTCCTCCAAAAGCTGCTATCTCCTTCACTGTAGTAGAACTTAGATAGGAATATTCTATACTGGTTGTCAAAAACATCGTCTCCACACCGGGTTCAAGCTTATGATTGGTCTGGGACATCTGCAGCTCATATTCAAAATCTGTGATCGCACGCAGGCCGCGGATGATAAATGCCGCATCCAATTTCCTTGCAAAATCTACCAGCAGGCCTTCGAACGGTACAATCGCTATATTCTTGAAATCTTTTGTCACTTCCTCTAACATTCTAACACGTTCTTCGACAGAAAACAACGGCATTTTCGCATTATTATTCAATACTCCCACGACTAACCGATCCACGATTTTCGAACTTCGCCTGATGATGTCCAGATGCCCGAATGTGACAGGGTCAAAACTGCCCGGATAAATTGCTTTTAACATATCTCTTCCTTTCCTGCTTTTTCCAGAAAAACGTGCTTATTGCTCTTATAGGCTTTTTCTTTCAGCAATGTGAATCCAATCTCTCTCAAATATGCAAAATCTGTTTCTCTGGAAGCCTCCACAATCAGTACTGTATCCTCATGGATAAGCGATGAGCCCGACAGATATTCAAGCGCCCTTTGTTCCAGTCCCTGATGATACGGCGGATCCATAAAAATATAATCAAATTCCCGCTTCCCTTCCATCTGCCTGAGCGCTGCCAATACATCCTGCGTCATAGTGACAGCCCGATCCTCAAGCTTTGTAAATTTTAAGTTTTCCTTAATACAGGACATGGCCTTAGGATTTTTCTCCACAAAAACAGCCTCTTTCGCGCCGCGGCTTAATGCCTCAATACCGATTCCTCCGCTGCCGCTGAACAGATCCAAAAAAGTACAGCTGTGGATATAAGGCGCTATCATATTAAATAAGGTCTCTTTGACCCTGTCTGTTGTAGGTCTGGTATCGAATCCGTCCAGTGTTTTTAATTGCAGCCGCCTTGCGCTTCCCGCTATGACTCTCATAATCGCCTCTTTCTATAGATTGCCCTTTTTGCTGTTGACTTCCATTACTTTTTTTCAGGATATTTGACTTAATCATGTGAATTTTAGCAGAAAAAAGCACTCAGGTCAATCCCAAGTGCTTTTTTCTTCGCTATTTCTCAGCTTTTGGCTATCTGCCTGCCATCTGTTTTTCCTGCTGCTCGATCATTTTCTTGACCATATAACCACCGACAGAACCATTCTGTCTTGAAGTTAAGTCACCATTGTATCCGTCTGTCAACGGTACTCCCAGTTCGTCTGCTACCTCATACTTAAATTTGTCAAGTGCACCCTTTGCCTCAGGTACTGCTGCTCGATTAGATGAACGACTTGCCATTTTAGTTTCCTCCTTTTGCATCTTTTTGTAACTTTACGTTACTTCTTCGGTTTTTATTTTGTAACAGTTGTTTTTTGTTACAACCATATTATATGGAGGAATTTTAGTTTTACTCTGGAAGTTCCTGCCACCTGCATTTTTTTGCTAACGTACAGGGCAATATCTCCTGAGCCTTCTTACAGCGTCGTTTCAAGCGAATTTTTTGTGATTACATGTTCGAATGCTTTTCTCAATCTACAGTATTCCGGCTTTTCTAATTTAGGATCTTCCTCTAAAAGAAGGCCGGCAGTTTCACTCGCATCTTTTAGAATTTTTGAATCCTGAAACACATCTCCCAGACGAAAATCTAAAATTCCGCTTTGCCGGATGCCGAACAGATCTCCCGGCCCCCTCAAACGCAGATCCTCGCCTGCAATAAAAAATCCATCGTTGGATTGATTCAGGATCTCCAGCCGTTCCCTGGTTTCTTCTGATTTGGATGCACTCATGAAAATGCAGTAGGATTGGTGCCGCCCCCGGCCCACGCGGCCGCGGAGCTGGTGAAGCTGGGCAAGGCCGAAGCGTTCTGCATTTTCAATCATGATCACCGAAGCGTTCGGAACGTCAATACCCACCTCAATCACTGTGGTGGATACCAGAACCTGAATCTCATTTCTGGAAAACCGTTCCATGATCCCGTCTTTTTCTGCCTGCTTCATCTTCCCGTGCAGGCAGGCCACTGTGATCCCGCGTCCCATCACTTCCCGGATGGTCTCCGTATAATCTGTCACATTCTCGGCTTCCAGAGAATCGCTCTCTTCCACCATGGGGCAGATGATATAACACTGACGCCCGGAAAAAATCTGTTTTTTCATAAACTGATAGGCTGTATTGCGATAGCCTGTATCCACCACGCAGTTCCTGATCGGAAGCCTGTTCTTTGGAAGTTCGTTGATCACAGAGATATCCAGATCGCCATATAAGATGATCGCCAGCGTCCGGGGAATGGGCGTAGCGCTCATGACCAGAATGTGGGGGCAAGCCCCTTTCCCGGCCAGAGATTCCCGCTGCTTCACCCCAAAACGATGCTGCTCATCCGTCACCACAAGAGCCAGATTTTGATACTGAACTTTTTCCTGAATCAAAGCGTGGGTTCCTATAATCAGATCCACTTCGCCGGAGGAGATCCTCCCATAGATTTCTTTTTTTTCTTTTACAGTCATGGAACCGGTCAGGAGCCCGATGTGCAGTGGGATTTCATATTGCAGCAGATCTCTTTTCATATTTTCAAAATGCTGCCTGGCAAGTACCTCCGTTGGTGCCATCAATGCCGCCTGAAAGCCGTTCAGGCCGGCAAATAACATGGCAAGCAGCGCAACCACTGTCTTCCCGGAGCCCACATCTCCCTGTACCAGCCTGGACATGACATGGATTCCCGTCATATCCTGCCGGATATCCCGCCAAACGGATTTCTGCGCATCCGTCAATTCGTAAGGCAGCTTTTTTAAAAATTCTTCGATCATCTCCTGTTCCCGGAAGCAGTACTGGTTCAGCATGCGGTCCTCCTGCTCCTTCGTCATGCGCAATGACAGGATGAACAATAAGAATTCCTCGAAAACAAGCCTTTCTCTGGCATGGTAAAATTCTTCCTTTGTCTCTGGAAAATGGATTCCACGGACAGCCTCCCCATACCCTGCCAGGCCATATCTCTTTTGAATCGCCTCCGGCAGAATCCCCTCCCCGGGATCTGCGGACTCAACCGCCTGTTTCATGGCTTTTAACACGGCATTATTGGTAAGTCCTGATGTGAGGGGATAGACCGGCTGCAGAGAAGCCCTCTTCTCTTCATATTTTATACTGGGATAAAAGATTTCGGGATGCTCCATTACAAGCCCTTCCCTCTTGCACACAATCCGCCCCCGAAGCGTCACAACTCCGCCTCGTGCAAACATTTTGCGCAGAAAAGGCATCCGATACCAGACGACCTTTAAAATGCCTGTCAGATCTTTCAGATATAGTGTGGTAATCTGCATCTTCGGGGTCCCCCCCACCTGCACCCTTCCGTAAATTGCGCCCGTCACCGTCATGGTACGCCCTTCCTCTAACTCCCCCACCGTTACCGGATCCTCATACACCTCATATCCCCGGGGATAATAATGGAGCAGATCCCCAATCGTATGGACGCCCACCTTTGCAAATGTCTTCCCGGCCTTCTCACCAATTCCCTTTAATTCCCTGATTCCTGAATTTTCATCCATCTCCTACTCCACTTCCTGTACCCATCTGCCAAATGAGCTTCATTTTCAGGAAGAACACAAATCATCTGGCACTAAGCATGCTCCTGAGTATAAAAACAGTTCCCAATGAAATAATCCCATGGCGTATTTGGAAAGCTTTCCTGATTTCCAAATACGCCATGGGACTTTTATATTCTATTCTACAGAGATCACATAGTAATAAATAGGCTGCCCGCCATTCTGCACATCCACGTCTGCATCCGGATACAGTTCTGCAATCTCCTGCGCAAACCTTTGTGCATCCTCTTCCTTGATATCTTCTCCATAATAAAGGCTGATCATCTCGGTGTCTTCACCGGCCATCACTTCTAACATCTCCTTTGCGGCCGCCTCCACAGACTGCCCCACGGAAAGGATCCCGTTGTCGCCGATCCCCATAATGTCGCCTTCATGAATTTCTTTATCATCAATATGAGTGTCACGGACCGCATAAGTTACCTGGCCCGTCTTAACATTCTTGATTTCCTCCAACATGGCCTCTTCGTTGGCAGCCACGTCTCCCTCCGGCATATAGCTGATCACGGCAGTGATGCCCTGAGGCACTGTCTTCGTAGGGATCACAATGATATCCTTGTCTTTAACAAGAGACTTTGCCTGATTCGCCGCCAGTACAATATTTTTGTTATTCGGAAGGATAAAAATGTGGTCGGCATTTACCTGGTCAATAGCGGTCAGCATATCCTCCGTACTGGGATTCATTGTCTGTCCGCCCTCAATAATATAATCCACGCCCAAGTCACGGAAAATCGAATTCATCCCTTCCCCAATGGACACAGAGATGAATCCCACAGATTTTCTGGGTTCTGCCTGTTCCTGCCGTGCCTGTTTCTGTCTGGAGGCCTCTGCCTGTTCCGCAGCCACTTTTTCCGCGTCACGGATCAGCTTTTCCTGATGTTCCTCCCGCATATTATCAATCTTCATCCGCGATAGCTGTCCGTAGGTCAACGCTTTTTGAATGGCAAGTCCGGGGTCGTTCGTATGCACATGTACTTTCACAATATCTTCATCTGCCACACAGACAATGGAATCCCCGATGGATTGCAGATAAGCCTTAAATTCATCCTCCTCCTTTTCTGCGAATTCTTTCTCTGTCATGATAATAAATTCCGTACAATAGCCAAACTTAATATCTGCCTGTGCCTGCGCTTCAGGCTTTACCAGCTTCGTGCCGGCTCCTGCCTCAATCGCACTGTAGTCCACTTCTTTTCCAAGGAAAGCCTCATAGGCGCCGTTCAATACCTCCAAGAGACCCTGGCCGCCCGAATCTACAACCCCTGCTTCCTTAAGTACAGGAAGCATATCCGGTGTCTTCTCCAACACATCCCTGGCACAGGTAATGACCTCCAAAAGAAACGCCTCCAGATCATCCGTCGTACCTGAAAGTTCCCGCGCCTTTTCTGCAATCCCTCTGGCCACCGTAAGGATCGTCCCTTCCTTGGGCTTCATGACAGCTTTATATGCTGTGGCCGTCCCACGCTCAAAGGCCGCTGCAAGAACCTCCACGTTGATCTCCTGATACTCCCGGATCTCCTTCGTAAATCCCCGGAGAAGCTGTGAAAGGATCACTCCCGAATTCCCTCTTGCCCCGCGCAGGGAACCGGAAGAAATCGCCTTGGATACAGACTTCATATCCGCCCGCTCCAATGCCTTGACTTCCTTCGCCGCAGACATGATCGTCAGCGTCATATTTGTCCCCGTATCCCCATCCGGAACAGGAAATACATTGAGTTCGTTGATCACTTCTTTTTTCGCTTCCAGATTCGCTGCTCCGGCAAGAAACATCTTCGTAAACAGCTCCACATTTATCGTTTTCGTTGCCACGACAAGTATCCTCCTTAATCAATCACTCTGACACCTTCCACGAAGATGTTGATTTTCTCTACCGTCATACCTGTAAATTCTTCTACCTTATACTTCACGTTATTCACCAGATTGTCAGATACTGACAGAATATTCACCCCATATGAAACAATCACGTGGAAATTCAGAGTAAGGTTATTCTCATCTGAAATCGCGATCTGGATACCATGGGTCAGGCTTTCCTTCTTCAGCAGCCTCACCAGCCCGTCCGTCATACTGACAGCCGCCATGCCGACAATGCCGAAACACTCTACTGCAACAGAGCCTGCATACTTCGCAATCACGTCAGGATGAATTGTAATGATCCCTAAATCTGTACTCATACTGCCTTTCATCATATATTAACCTCCCATTTCATAATGGTATTTTGCATACAACTTTGTTCAACCGGGCAGGAAATTTGCACAGCCCGGAAAGCATTCCTATTATACTCTTTTTGGATAAACTTTACAATACTGATATTTAAATTGTAATAAAAACCAAACCCTTTTTATTATTATTTTCTCTTTCTATTTCTATCGGCTTTTTAAAACCTCATTCTCCA
>CATKXE010000086.1 GCA_949840465.1 uncultured Lachnospiraceae bacterium
GACTCCCTGATTGATACCTTCTAAGACTTTCCCTCGGGTCTTCCCCAGATGATAATGATGAATCAGATAATCGGCTCCCTGAGGCAGGCTCATGGCGGACAACACTTCCCCCAGCCCCTTCTCTGCCTCAATTCCCAGTGAACGCAGATAGAGTTCGCCCAGATTCGACCACACAGGCATGGAATTTAAAAGCGTTCCATCTACATCGAATATTGCTCCTTTAATCATTTCTGCTCCTTTTTATCTATCCCGGTACTATTTCCTCATTAAAATGTAATACCAGTTTTGCTTTTTGTCAACTCTTTCATGGCTTCATCCTTATTTTTTAAATAAACAGTATAAAACAGTTGACAACAGTTGAACACTGTTATATACTGTTTGTACAGAAGGAGGGATGAAAGTGAAATTGATAATCAACAATTCTTCCATGCAGCCCATCTATGAGCAGATCGTCTCTCAGGTAAAAAAGGAAATTATGCGGGGAGAATTGCAGGAAGGTGAGATGCTTCCTTCCGTCCGCACTCTGGCAAAAGAGTTGAAAGTCAGCGCGCTGACCGTCAAGAAAGCTTATGACGCACTGGATGCGGAAGGCTTTGTCGTCACCGTACATGGAAAGGGAAGCTTCGTCACACTGGCCAGCCAGGAGCTGATGCTGGAGGAGAAGAAAAAGGAAGTGGAGGCCGATCTGGAGATGGCCATCCGCAAAGGCAGAAGCTGCGGGATGAGCAGTCAGGAAATGACAGATTTATTTCAGATTGTATTGGAGGATCAGTAGGATGTTAAAATTAGAACATGTAGCCAAGCACTATAAAGAATTTGATTTGGAATGCACCATGGAGGTTCCCCCGGGATGCGTCACCGGTCTGATCGGCAAGAACGGGGCCGGAAAAAGCACTACTTTCAAAGCCATTCTCGGGCTGATACGCTGCGACAGCGGCTCCATCCATGTATTTGGCAAACCGGCTGCCCAGCTTAGCGCAGCCGATAAGCAGCAGATAGGCGTTGTGCTGTCCGATTCCGGTTTTGGCGGATATCTTACCATTCAGGATCTGGTTCCGGTATTATGCAGCCTCTACCCTTCCTTCAGGCGGGAAGACTTTTTAAAAAAATGCAGGGGGCTTTCCCTGCCGCTCACAAAAAAAATCAAAGAGTTTTCTACCGGGATGAAACAAAAGCTCCATGTATTGGCTGCCGTTTCCCATGATTCCAGGCTGCTGATACTGGACGAACCGACGAACGGCTTAGACGTGGTTGCCAGAGACGAGCTGTTAGGGCTCCTTCGGGATTATATGCAGGAGGAAGAACGGTCGATTCTGATCAGTTCCCATATCTCTGGAGATCTGGAGGGGTTCTGTGACGACCTGTATATGATCGATAACGGCAAAATCATCCTCCATGAAGACACGGACGTACTCCTCAGCGATTATGCGATCCTTAAAATGACGGAAGAACAATTCGGCAGCCTGGACAAAGCGTATATACTCCGCTTAAGGAAAGAGCCTTACGGATACAGCTGTCTGACGAACCAGAAGCAGTTCTATCTGGAAAACCACCCGGAAATTACCGTGGAAAGAGGAAACATTGACGAATTGATCCTGATGATGGCCAAAGGCCAGACACTATAAAGAAAGGAATTAAAACAATGAAAGGATTATTGATCAAAGACCTGCAATTATTAAAAAACCAAAGACAGTCGTATTTTCCCGGCCTGGTTATCGGCATTGTTTTTATACTGTTCAGCAAGAACCTCCCTTTTTCTGTCACATACCTGACGCTTCTTTTCTCCACAATTACATACAGCACCATCACCTTTGACCAGACTTCCAACGGTATGAGCTATCTTCTCACCCTGCCGGTCAGCCGGAGCATCTATGTCCGGGAAAAATATTTTCTGCACCTGCTGAACACCGCTTTCGCTGTGTTTCTGTCATTGTTTATTACAACTGCGCGTCTCCTTCTCGACCATACGACGGTTCAAAACGGGCCGTTGATCACTGCCGCCCTGTCTTCTTTGGTGACGGCGGTACTGATGAATTCATTCATGATCCCTCTACAGCTGAAATTCGGTGCGGAGAAGAGCCGGACGACGTTGATGGTGTTTCTTGGATTTGCGTACTTAATTGGATTTTCGGCGTGGATACTCATACGCAAATTGAACGTTGATATCTCCGACGCCATCCATCTGATCCGCGTAGAAAACACAGCGGCATCTGTCATGTGGATCTGCGCCGCAATGCTCGTTCTGATGGCAGTTTCTTTCCTGCTCTCACTACGGATTATGAAAAAGAAGGAGTTCTAGATTTGTGGAGAAAGCCTCTAAACTTTTCTAAACTTTCGGCTCTGCCCGAGCCAAAAACAAGTTGAATTCTCATAGTAGTTGTAGTATAATCTTTACAATTTGGGAATGCGGGCATCCATGGACAGGACGACAGATCCCCCGCGGCATTTCTGCGGGGGCCTTTCTTTATGCTCTTCAGTTTCCCCAAGGCGCCTGCCTGTCGTTTGGCGGGCTCAATTTACGATACCAGTACATGAGAACAGATGAAGGGAAAGGTGAATGGATGAAAGCGTTTCTCATTTTAGAAGACGGCACTGTATTTACAGGCACAAGCATTGGTTCCAAACGAGACATGATCAGTGAAATCGTATTCAATACGTCTATGACAGGCTATTTAGAGGTGCTGACAGACCCTTCCTATGCGGGGCAGGCTGTTGTGATGACCTATCCTTTAATCGGCAATTATGGAATCACCCCGGATATGGAGTCCAAAAAGGCATGGCCGGACGGGTATATTGTCCGTGAATTGTCACGGATGCCCAGCAATTTCCGCTGTGAAGGCACAATTCAGGACTTCCTCCAAAAACAGGATATCCCGGGGATTATGGGGATCGATACCCGTGCCCTGACGAGGATCCTGCGTGAAAAAGGAACCATGAACGGAATGATCACCACGAATGCGCATTATAATCCTGAGGAAATCCTTCCTCTGTTAAAGTCTTATCATATCGGCGACGTGGTCTCAAAGGCGACCTGCCGGGAAAAAGAAATCCTGCCGGGAGACGGAAAAAAGGTAGCGCTTCTTGATCTTGGCGCAAAAAGGAATATTGCCAGATCTTTGAACGAACGCGGCTGTAAAGTTACCATTTATCCGGCCCACACAACCGCGGCCGAAATCATTTCCGCAAATCCAGACGGTATTATGCTTTCCAACGGGCCCGGAGACCCGGCGGATTGTATTTCCATTATCGAAGAACTCAAGAAACTCTATGAGACGAATATCCCGATCTTTGCAATCTGCCTTGGGCATCAGCTCATGGCTCTTGCGAACGGCGCATCCACCCATAAATTAAAATACGGCCACCGGGGCGGGAACCATCCGGTAAAAGACCTGAAAACCGGACGCGTCTATATCTCTTCCCAGAACCACGGCTATGTGGTGGATGCGGAAAATATGGATCCCCATGTGGCGGTTCCGGCCTTTGTGAATGTAAATGACGGGACCAACGAAGGGCTGGAATATGTGGGCAAGAATATCTTTACGGTTCAGTTCCACCCCGAAGCGTGCCCGGGGCCTTTAGATTCGGGATACCTGTTTGACAGATTCATAAACATGATGGAGGGATAACACAATGCCAAGAGATATGAGTATCAAAAAAGTACTGGTCATCGGCTCCGGCCCCATTGTCATCGGGCAGGCCGCGGAATTTGATTACGCAGGAACCCAGGCATGCCGCTCTCTGAAAGAAGAGAACCTGGAAGTGGTGCTGTTGAACTCCAACCCTGCCACCATCATGACGGACAAAGACATTGCGGACAGGGTTTACATCGAACCTCTGACTCTGGAAGTCGTGGAGCAGTTGATCCAGAAAGAAGAGCCGGACAGCATCCTCCCCACTTTGGGCGGCCAGGCAGGATTGAATCTGGCAATGGAACTGGAGGAATCCGGATTTTTGCAGGAACATCATGTACGTCTCATAGGAACCACCTCCGAGACCATCAAAAAGGCGGAGGACCGTCTGGAATTCAAAGCGGCCATGGAAAAGATCGGGGAGCCTGTGGCTGCGTCCCTGGTGGTGGAATCTGTGGAGGACGGCCTTGCCTTTGCAAATAAAATCGGTTATCCTGTGGTACTCCGCCCGGCTTATACATTGGGAGGAAGCGGGGGCGGGATTGCCCATGATTCCCATCAGCTCATGGAGATCCTGGAGAACGGACTGCGCCTCTCCCGTGTGGGGCAGGTGCTGGTGGAACGCTGCATTGCAGGCTGGAAGGAAATCGAATATGAAGTGATGCGGGACGGAAACGGCAACTGCATTACTGTATGTAATATGGAAAATATTGACCCGGTGGGCGTGCATACCGGGGACAGCATTGTGGTTGCCCCTTCCCAGACTCTGGGCGACAGGGAATACCAGATGCTTCGGACTTCTGCTTTGAAGATTATAGACGAACTGAAGATCACAGGCGGATGCAACGTCCAGTATGCCCTGCACCCAAAATCCTTTGAATACTGCGTGATCGAAGTCAATCCCCGGGTGAGCCGTTCTTCTGCCCTTGCCTCCAAAGCCACCGGGTATCCCATCGCAAAGGTGGCGGCGAAGATTGCGCTGGGCTATACGCTGGACGAGATCAAGAATGCCATTACCCACAAGACCTATGCCAGCTTTGAGCCGATGCTGGACTATTGTGTGGTAAAGATTCCGCGGCTCCCCTTTGATAAGTTCATCAGCGCAAAGCGGACGCTGACCACCCAGATGAAAGCCACCGGGGAGGTCATGAGCATCTGTGACAATTTGAAGGCGCCCTGATGAAGGCCATCCGCTCTCTGGAGCAGCACGTGGACTGCCTTATGTCCTATGATTTCTCAGGGCTTTCAGAAGACGGCCTGACAGAACAGCTCTCCATTGTGGATGATATGCGGATCTGGCGCATCGCGGAGGCGCTGCGCAGAGGGTTCGGCTACGATGTCATTCATGAAAAGACTATGATTGATCCATGGTTTATTGATAAAATCGCTATCCTTGTGGAAATGGAACAATCCCTGCAGACAGAAGAACTTACGCCGGAGCTTCTCAAAGAGGCCAAACGGATGGAATTTCCGGACGCAGTGATCGCAAGGCTAACCGGCAGGCAGGAACAGGAAATCCACGATATGCGCCATGCAAACAACATTGTGGCAGCCTATAAGATGGTGGACACCTGCGCGGCGGAGTTTGCGGCGGAAACCCCCTACTACTATTCTGTGTTCGGCAGTGAAAACGAAGCGGAGAAAACGGCAGACCGTAAAAAAGTACTTGTCTTAGGCTCCGGGCCTATCCGTATCGGGCAGGGAATTGAATTCGACTTCTGCTCCGTACATTGTACCTGGGCATTTGCGAAACAAGGCTATGAGACGATTATCGTCAACAATAACCCGGAGACGGTCAGCACCGACTTTGATATTGCGGACAAGCTGTATTTTGAACCCCTCACGCCGGAGGATGTGAAAAGCATCGTGGATCTGGAACAGCCGGACGGCGCGGTGGTGCAGTTTGGGGGACAGACTGCCATCAAGCTGACGGAAAGCCTGATGAAGATGGGCGTCCCGATCTGGGGAACTTCAGCGGAGAATGTAGATAAGGCGGAGGATCGCGAGTTATTTGATGAGATTCTGGAAGAATGCCGGATTCCGCGCCCTTCAGGCGGAACCGTATTTACCGCGGAAGAGGCAAAGGAAGTTGCCGCCCGGCTTGGATATCCGGTTCTTGTCCGGCCCTCTTATGTGCTGGGCGGCCAGGGGATGCAGATTGCCATCAATGACCATGATATTGACGAATTTATCGGCATCATCAACCGGATTGCGCAGGATCATCCCATTCTGGTGGATAAATATCTGAACGGAAAAGAAATTGAGGTGGATGCGGTCTGCGACGGCGAGGAGATCCTGATTCCGGGGATTATGGAACACATTGAACGGGCGGGCATCCATTCCGGGGACAGTATCTCCGTCTATCCGGCACAGAGCCTGACAGAGGCGGCCAAAGAAAAGATCGCGGAATACACCAGGAGGCTGGCCAAATCTTTGCATGTGGTCGGGCTCATCAACATACAGTTTATCGTGTGCGGCGAGGCGGATGTTTATGTCATTGAGGTAAATCCCCGCTCCAGCCGCACCGTGCCCTATATCAGCAAGGTCACAGGCATCCCCATCGTGCCGTTGGCCGCACGGGTCATTATGGGAAGTAAGATCCGGGAACTGGGCTACACGCCGGGGCTTCAAAAAGAGGCGGATTATTTTGCCGTCAAGATGCCCGTCTTCTCTTTTGAGAAAATCCGCGGCGCAGATATCAGCCTCGGCCCGGAGATGAAATCCACCGGAGAATGCTTAGGCATTGCCTCAACCTTTGACGAAGCGCTGTACAAGGCGTTTATCGGCGCCGGAATCCGTCTTCCGCGGTTCAGGAATATGATCATGACCGTGCGGGATGAGGACAAGGAGGAAGCCGTGGAGATCGGACGCAGGTTTGAAAAGATCGGCTATCGGATCTTTGCCACAAGGGGGACTTCGGAGGCTCTAAAGGCCGGAGGCGTGAAAGCGATCACGGTGCGCAAGATCGAGCAGGAGTCCCCGAACCTGCTGGATCTGATCCTTGGCCATGAGATCGATCTGGTCATTGATACCCCGGCGCAGGGCGCGGAGCATTCCAGAGACGGGTTTATCATCCGCAGGAACGCCATCGAGACAGGGGTAAACGTGCTGACAGCCATGGATACGGCACGTGCTCTGATCACCAGCCTGGAAAATACAGACATCCAGAAGCTGACGCTGATTGATATTGCTACGATTGAGTGAGAGGACAAAGCAGGGATGCTGCATGAACTTTTGATTCTTCACGCGGCATCCCTGCTTTTTGATCGTACGTTATTATTTGTCACCCATTTTTGCCAGCTTTGCACTTTGGTCTGCAGCGATCAGGCTGTCAATGACCTCGTCTAAGTCTCCCCCCAGAATCGCATCCAGCTTGTGAAGCGTCAATTTGATTCTGTGATCCGTCACCCGGCCCTGCGGGAAGTTGTAGGTCCGGATCTTCTCGGAACGGTCTCCTGTCCCCACCTGGCTCTTTCTTGCCTCTGCCTCGGCATCGTGCTGCCTGGCCAGCTCCATCTCATACAATCTGGCACGCAATACCTTCAATGCCTTGTCCTTATTTTTAAGCTGGGATTTTTCATCCTGGCAGGAAATCACAATCCCGGTCGGAATATGCGTCAGACGTACCGCCGAATCCGTCGTGTTGACACACTGGCCGCCGTTCCCGGATGCGCGGAATACATCGAATTTGCAGTCATTCATATCCAAAGCGACATCTACCTCTTCCGCCTCAGGCATAATCGCAACCGTGATCGTAGAAGTGTGGATCCTGCCCCCGCTCTCTGTCTCCGGCACCCTCTGTACGCGATGCACGCCGCTTTCATATTTTAATCGGGAGAATGCGCCCTGGCCGGAAATCATGAATACACATTCCTTAAAGCCGCCGATCCCGTTTTCATTCAGGGAAATCATCTCCGTCTTCCAACGTCTGCTTTCCGCATAGTGGGCATACATCCGGTAGATCTCGGCCGCGAACAAAGCTGCCTCGTCCCCGCCTGCTCCTGCGCGGATCTCCACAATAACATTCTTTTCATCATTGGGGTCTTTGGGAAGCAGCAGGATCCTCATTTCCCGTTCCAGTTCCTCAATCCGGGCTTTGGAATCATTCAGTTCCTCCTTTGCCAGTTCCCGCATCTCCTCATCCGATTCCTCTTCCAGCATGGCCAGGCTGTCTTCCACGCTCTGCTTACACTGCCTGTATTCCTTATATGCTTCTACAATCGGAGCCAGGTCACTCTGCTCCTTCATTAATTTCTTAAAACGTTCCGGGTCATTGGCTACATCCGGCTCCTGCAGCTCGCCCATGACCTCCTCATAACGGATCAGCAGATCCTCTAATCTGTCAAACATAGTTCTCTTTCCTCTCTGTCAGTCTGAACATAAAATTTCTCTGGATGAAGCAGACGAAAAAAAGAGTTTCCGTACAGCTTCCGTTCAATCTGTCTTTTATCACGTTTCTTTTCTAATCATACATGCCTGATACTACACGGTCAAGCCCTGCCAGGTCTTTTTCCACGGCAATTTCCCTGAATCCGGCCTCTTCCATAAGCCTGCATACATCCGCGGCCTGGTCATGCCCGATCTCAAACAGCAGAGATCCGCCCGGAATTAAATACTGTCTGCACTCCTGTATAATCTTCCGGTAAAAATGCAGTCCGTCCCCGCCCCCGTCCAATGCAAGGACCGGTTCGTATTTGCTCACTTCATCCTGCAGAGATGAAATAGCGGCAGTGCGGATATAAGGTGGATTGGATACAATCATGGAAAACCGGCCTTCCACATGCTCCAATAGATCACTCTGCACAAATTCCGCCTCTATGCCAAGTTTCCTTGCATTCCTTCCCGCCATTTCCAATGCCTTTTGGGAAATATCGCTGCCCGTTCCATAGATGGGAACCACGTCAGGATCCATCCACTGGCAGGAAGGCTCTGTGCATTGCATATGTTTCGGACGCTTCACCGCCTGAAAGCGGCCGCTTTTTTCCGCAAACTTTAGAATACTCAACAAAATGCAGCCTGACCCTGTACACAGGTCAAGCAGCGAAAATCCGTTTCCTGGTTGTATGAGGGATTGATCTGCGCCGTCCCTGCAGGCAGTTTGTTTCCTGTTGAGAATATGAAGCGCAGCCTCCACCAGACATTCTGTATCCTGCCGGGGAATGAGCACATGTTCATTGACCAGAAACTCCAGCCCCATAAACTCCTGTACCCCGGTCAGATACTGCAGCGGAATCCGTCCGGCCCTTTTTTTTATAAGGTAAAGAAACCGCTCCTCCAGGCCCGCCTCCAGCTCCTTCTGGCTGTCCAGAAGATAGGCCGCCCGGCTGAATCCTGTCACATGTTCCAACAGATACCATGCATCCAATGAGGACGTATCAATCCCACTCTCCTTCAACTGTGCCGCGCCCTGTTCACAGGCTTCTTTCAATGTCATGGCAAGCTTCCTCCGCAGGGATCTCAGGGTGTCAACGTGGCTTTAAAATTTTCTTTCTTGTATTGCTTCCAGTCAAATACTGCTTCCACCGCCTGAATCGCCACCTCGATCATACTGTCGTCAGGTTCCTTCGTCGTCATCCTCTGCACCCACAGCCCCGGCTGGCTCAACAGGTTCACCACCGGGTTATCGCTGTTTCCTGCCATACGGATTATCTCATAGGACACCCCTGCGATCAAGGGCATCAGTGCGATCCGAAGCGCCACCCGCAATACCTGGGACTTCGCTGTGATGAAAAAGCAGAATATAATACTGACGATCATGACAAAAAACAAAAAACTCGTACCGCACCTCTTATGCTGCCGGGAACTTATCCTGACATTCTCCACGTTCAGATCCAATCCGTGCTCAATACAGTTGATGCATTTGTGCTCCGCCCCATGATACATAAAGGTTCTCTGGATATCCTCCATGCGGGATACCATTGCAATATAGCCAAGGAAAATCAAGAGACGTATGACCCCTTCCAATACGGTCAGCAGGGCTCTCGATGTAATGAAATTCTTAAGCAGCCCGCTCAGGAAATAAGGAAGGATCATGAAGACTGCGATTGCCAGCACCACGGAAAACATCAGGACAAAGGTCATCATAACGGACTCTTTTTTTTCTTCTTTTGCCGCCTCAGCCGCTGTCATCTCCCGCGCTTCCCCTTCCTCCTCCTCAAAAAACTCTGCGGAGAACATCAGCGTCTTCATCCCCAGAATCAGGGAATCTATAAAATTAAATATCCCCCGTATAAAGGGAACCTTCCGGATCATTTGAGGGACGAAGCTGTGATAATCCTGCACGCTTACCTCGATCTCCTTATTCGGCTTTCTGACTGCCACGGCGTAACGGTCGCCGTTTTTCATCATAATCCCCTCTAAAACCGCTTGTCCGCCTATATTTGACGATTTCATACTTTCTTCGCTCCTGTCTCGTATGTATGGTCTTTTGATGAGTGACCATCGTGTTTCTCAGATACGATAACAGGCTGAGATATGTTCACCTCAGCCTGCTGCTTGTTCTTCTTATTTGATGCCATACTTTTTGTTGAACTTATCAACACGGCCGCGAGCCTGTGCAGCTTTCTGCTGGCCTGTGTAGAACGGATGACACTTGGAACAGATTTCTACGTGGATGCTCTCATTCGTAGAACCGGTAACAAATGTATTCCCACAGTTGCATGTCACAGTCGCCTGCTGGTACTTAGGATGGATTCCTTCTCTCATGTCTTTCACCTCTCTATTTTAAAAATTATTCATTATCAGCTCGAAACAACGGTGTTATTGTATCATACAGTCCTTTATTTTGCAAGCAGTTTTCCATGATTCTATGTGATTTCAATAAAGTTTTTAGATAAATTTCTGTCGGATGACCATTCTGGTCAGTTCTTCATTGGACTTGGTATGTGAAAACATATTCAGCAGGTTGTCCACGGCCTCGTCTGATTTCATACTGTTTAAGGCTTTCCGGATGATATAGACCGCCTCCTGCTCTTCCCTGGTCAGAAGAAGGTCTTCCCGTCTGGTGCCGGATTTGGGAATATCGATTGCAGGAAATACCCTCCGCTCCTGCAGCTTCCGATCCAATACCAGTTCCATATTACCGGTCCCCTTGAATTCTTCGTAGACCACGTCGTCCATCTTGCTTCCGGTCTCTACCAGAGCTGTCGCCAGAATTGTCAGGCTGCCGCCCTCACGCATGTTGCGGGCCGCGCCGAAAAACCGCTTCGGCATATGCAGAGCCGTCGGGTCAAGGCCTCCTGACAGCGTCCTTCCGGAAGGAGGCACCAGCACATTGTACGCACGGGCCAGACGTGTAATGCTGTCCAAAAGAATGGCAACATCCTTTCCGTGCTCCACCAGACGCTTCGCACGTTCGATGACCATCTCTGATACCCGTTTGTGGTGTTCCGGAAGTTCATCAAAGGTAGAGTATACGACTTCCACATTGGGGCCTGCAATCGCTTCCCGAATGTCTGTTACCTCCTCCGGGCGTTCGTCGATCAGCAGGATCAGCAGGTGGATATTGGGATCCGTCTTCTGTACAGAAAGCGCAATCTCTTTTAACAGGGTCGTCTTACCTGCTTTGGGAGGCGAGACGATCATGCCGCGCTGTCCCTTTCCAATCGGAGAAAGCAGATCCACAATCCGCATGGCCGTTGTACACCCTGCTGTTTCCATGCGGAGGCGCTGGTTCGGAAAAATCGGCGTCAGATCTTCAAAATTGCGCCGCTTCATAGCTTCTGACGGGCGCATTCCGTTGATCGAGGACACATAGAGAAGGGCGCTGAATTTTTCGCTCTGGGTTTTAATCCTGGTATTGCCCATCAGGATATCCCCTGTTTTCAGGCCGAATCTGCGGATCTGGGAGGGCGAGACATATACGTCGTTTTCTCCGGGAAGGTAATTGTCGCTTCGAATGAAACCGAACCCGTCCGGCAGCACCTCTAAGATTCCGTTGGCAGTCTTGCCGCTGTCAAGCTGCTCGATATCCGTGGGTTCCTTTTTTTCCTTCATCTCTTCCTTTACTTCTTCTTTGGCTTCTTCCTGAGCGGCGTCCTGATTGTCCTTCTCGTCCTGGGCAAGCATGGCGTTGATCAGGTCGCTTTTTTTCATCGTAGAAATGCCTCTCATATTCCTTGCCTTTGCAAGTTCTTTTAACGTAGTAAGAGGCAGTGATTCATATTTTTCTCTCGTCATAAAAATCCCCTTCCTTTCTATTCTGTTGCTGATATTTTATCGGAAAAAATTCAAATATATAGAAATACGCCGTTATTCCCGCGAGGCAACGAGTCAAGTGGACATGTTTTTGTATGTCTGTTTGGCGGCTGCCGCAAGGGTTGCCAAATGCCAGCGGCACTTGTTTGGCAACGGCCGAAACAGAGTGCAGACCAAATACCCGGCAGCTTGCTGCGCTGGAAATTTAACGCCCCGTCAGGTTGCTGCAGGGTCTTTGACTGGCAGGCCAATAAATCCGTCCCTTATAAAGCCGCCCGCGGCGATTCTGATTTTCTGAAATCTTACAAAACACATAAATGACATATGAGACCTGCATCCATACTATATACAGGCTGTCATTAATATTCTATGTCTTCGGGAATCTTAGTCTGAATTGACACAAATGAACTAAAACCTGTTTGTATTATACACGAACTTCTGAAAAATGCAAACCTTTTTTTTTAAATCGGCCTATTTTTCAACGTGAAGGTATATTTTAAAAATCTTACAGCCTATTGCGCAGAGTGGAAAAGCATGCTATGATAATTTCCGGCTGTAGTTCATCGAAAGCTACCCGGTTACAGGCTGAAAAAAGCCTGTAAATATGGTTCTTCGAAAGGAATGGTACGGATATGGCAGAATACATCAACACACCAGCCCCCCGCAGATGGGGCGAAAAGCGCTACCACTCCATGGATTACGATTTGAAACTTGCCTATGGCGAAAAAGTATATAAAATCATCCTGAACGGCAGAATGACCTGTCCAAACCGGGACGGCACAGTGGGGAAAGGCGGATGTATTTTCTGTAGCCCCGCGGGTTCCGGCGATTTTGCAGGCTCTGCGGCATTGTCCATAACAGAACAGCTCAGGCAGGGAAAAAAGGCTCTGCTGGGCAAGCGGCCTGTTCACGCTTATATCGCCTATTTTCAGGCATTTACCAATACCTATGCCCCTGTTTCGTATCTGGAGCGGATTTATATGGAAGCCGTCCGTGACCCGGAGGTAAAGATTCTTTCCATTGCCACCAGACCGGACTGCTTAGGGGAAGCCGTACTGGAACTGTTAGGGAGGATCAACCGTATCAAGCCGGTCTGGATAGAATTGGGTTTACAGACCATCCACCCGGCCACTGCCGCTTATATCCGGCGCGGATATGGCCTGCCGGTGTTCGAACAGGCGGTAAAGGACTTAAGAAGACTGGGGATCACAGTCATTGTCCACACAATCCTGTATCTGCCCGGGGAGACCGAACCGCAGATGTTCGAGACTCTGGACTATCTCAACCGAACGGACGTACAGGGGATCAAGCTGCAGCTTCTCCATATTCTAAAAGGTACGGATCTGGCCGCCGAATATGAAACACATCCTTTTTTTGTCCCTTCCATGCAAGAATATATTGCCATGCTGGGGAAGTGCATTTTAAGGCTCCGTCCCGGCATGGCCATCCACCGGCTGACCGGGGACGGACCGAGGGAACTGTTAGAAGCGCCGCTTTGGACCAGCAATAAACGTACTGTATTGAATATGCTGCACCGCTATCTGAAAGCCGAAGATATCTGGCAGGGAAAGGAGTTCCATGGCTGAAGCACTGACCTTATATAAACTGATGATCTTATATATGCTCAAACGAGTCAATTTTCCTCTGTCCATGGCTCAGTTCACGGACTTCATTCTGGGGAAAGGCTACACTACCTATTTTAAATTGCAGGAATCCTTAGGCCAGCTTGTGGAATCCAATCTGGTGGAGACCGAGGAAAACCACCGTAAGACGCTGTACCATCTGACCCCGGAGGGCGCAAGGACGATTCATGTTCTTACAGGCAATATCAGCCCGGAGATCCGCAGGGATATCGATGCCTTTTTAAAAGAAAAGGAATACGACCTGAGCGAGGATATTGCG
Organism: uncultured Lachnospiraceae bacterium; assembly: GCA_949840465.1. Taxonomy (GTDB): domain Bacteria; phylum Bacillota; class Clostridia; order Lachnospirales; family Lachnospiraceae; genus Schaedlerella. Next base: position 13,728 of record CATKXE010000086.1, read on the forward strand.
GTGAGGGCAAAATACTATCTGAATACCAATCAGGAGTATGAGGCAAGATGCCGGCTTCTGGACGGAAAACAAAGCCTGATTGACCTGCGATTGACGGTTCCCACCAAAAAAGAGGCGGAATCCATTGCGAATAACTGGATGGATCAGGGCCAGGAAATCTATACCGCGCTGCTGGCCAGGCTTTTATGAGCGGCTGCGGATTTCCGAAAGGCGTTCCCTGATCTGCTTTTCATATCCCAACGCACCCGGTTCATAAAATCTGGCGTTTTTGATCTCATCCGGCAGGTATTGCTGGGGCACATAATGCCCGGGATAGTCATGGGC
>CATKXE010000087.1 GCA_949840465.1 uncultured Lachnospiraceae bacterium
AAGCCTAAAAAACAGGGCGCAGACCGCCCGAAAAAGAGAGCGTCAAAAACAGGCTCAGACAGTTGCAGGAGCAGGACTGCTATTAACAAAATGATGATTATGTTCATGCTTTTTTCACTGTTTTTGAATGCCTCCAATCATAAAGTGTTTTCTTTTTTATTTTACGGGCATATAAGCGTCAAGGTATTCCAGTATCTTCCTCATATATTCCCCATATACTTTATTGTCATTCTGCAGCCCATGTCCCGAATGCTCACATAAATAATAGTCATGCGGGACATGGTTATCTTTTAACGCTTTCAGAAGCCTTTGCGAGCCTTCAAAGGGCTGGACTTTATCATATTTCCCATATGCCACGAGAGTAGGGACGCTGTTTTCATTTATCCAAAGCAGGGCGGAAATATCTTTTATTTCCTCATCATACTCAGGCGTGCCGAATTCCGATTTGATTTCCCTGCCTGCCATTGCCCCAAACATCTCCCGTGCGGCAGCGTCGCTTTCCTCGCTTCCAATATCGAACCCATAGCATTTCCAGTCCTCAGGGTAGAAAGAGGACGGGCCTACCGCTCCAAAGACCATTTTTACAGGCACAGGCGAATCTTCTGCGTCTCGGTAGGCATACAGCAGGGCAAGACAACAGCCGGCGGAACCGCCCGAAACAGACATTTCATCAATAGGATACCCCAGTTTTTCCGCCTCGGCAATTACATGGGGAATACTTTCTTTTATCTCCCTTGACTGGGAGTACACGCTTGCATCGGGATGGTCATCGCTAACCAGTGTATAGTTGATGCCTGTGGTCACATATCCCTTAGAGCAGAGCCATTCCAAAATCTCGGAATCGCCTGATTTATCCCCGCCTGTAAAACCGCCCGCATGGAGGTATACAACCAGACCGTAACTGTTTCTGGAATCATCGGCTGGAACATAGAGGTCAAACTTATTGGCTTCGCCTTCGCCGTAGGCGATGTCAGTATACGCCCTGCCGACCGAATCATCCCAATTCGCTTTAAATTCGCCGCCAAATGGGTCATGTTTCATTTTAAATGCGATAGACCCTCCAAAAGCGGCAACAAATACTGTAACATAGATAAATCCCCACATAACCCTGCCTTTCCTTTTTGCTTTTTTCTCTTTTCTCATAGAAAGTTACCTCCGAACATGGTGCCGCCCAGCAAGAAATTCAGAACCGCCCGAAAAGCCAGCCGCCCCAAAACTGCCGCTACGACAATGATTATAAATAAAATAAGAATACGCTTTTGTGTAAGTGTCATGTTGTCTTTCCTTTCTTCCTACTTGATTTTTTGAATATGGTGTGGTATTATTCTGTAAGACATTTGTATTGTCGTTATAATTGTATCAGCGATTTGTGAAATGTCAATAGGAGGAGAAAAAATGAGACAAAACAAGGAAACTGTATCACCGATGAGCAATGAAGGAAGAAATATTTATGTGATAGAGCATATAACGGACTCTCTCCTGACACTATTGGAAGATAAGGCGATTGAGGATATTTCCATCAGCGAACTATGTGACAATGCAGGCATTGGGCGGGCTTCTTTTTATCGCAATTACAACAGCAAGGAAGATATTTTAAAGGGATATATCAATAAACTGTTTAATGGATGGAAAAGCGATTGGGAGAAAAATAACAGCATTCCCCTCAGTTCGGCTATCGGAATGATATTTGAACATTTTGAACAGCATAGAGCCTTTTACCATCTCTTGAATGAACGGCATCTTATTTATCTGTTAAAAGACGTCATTTTGGACACTATGGAATTAAAACCAGATTTGCCGAAGGGCGAAGCTTATGCGAAAGCATTTGCGGCATACAGTCTGTATGGATGGATTGAGGTATGGTTTCAAAGGGGAATGCAGGAATCCGCAGAAGAAATGAAACAGTTATTCCAAAATCAAGGGCTATAATCGGCAGATAACCCCTTTTCTTGACAGCGACGCTTTTCCGTATCATAATCCCCATATTTTACGTCTTATAAAAAGTCAGGGCAGGTATGAATCCCATTACCCGCCCTGGTTATTGTAAAAAAGTGGGTGATTTTTTTGAAATGGAGCCTCAAAGCCTTAGAAAATAAGGGATTAAGATTCCGGGAAGTTATGATATGATTGTGGAGGACATGGACAGGCAGGAGAGAGGGCTAAAAGGATATATACCGATTTTACGGGTACGGGGAGGTTGTTTTGAAGATCATGGATTACTTTGCCAGTGAGAATCAGGAACATTGGCTGGAAAAAATAAAAGAGAGCGACTGGAAAGCAGGCCAGTATTTGTATGAGCTTATCCAAAAAGGGGAGCTCAGGGAGTTGTGCGGCAGCAGCACCAGAGTCCTGCTTCTTATTGATGGCGAAGAACTGGTTTCTTTCTGTACTTACGCAGAGCAGGACGATATCCGGGAACCGTCGCTGACGCCATGGGTGGGTTTTGTATATACTTTTCCGCAGCGCCGGGGACATAGGTATGTGGGGATGCTTCTGCAATATGCGCATTGTCTGGCGCGCAATGACAAACATCCATACATCTATATCTCCACAGGAGAAACCGGTTTATATGAAAAGTATGGTTATAGATTTTGGAAGGCCATGAAGGATGCAGGCGGTGAGAACAGCCGTGTTTACAGGATAAGGGTCTCTGATGTGGAATACGCCGTGCGTTCCATAGCAGAAGAGGAAATTCCCATGCTGGAAGATTTTCTGTACGAGGCGATATTCATACCGGAGGGGACGCAGCCGCCTGAACGGGAAATCATCAAGCTGCCCAGGCTTCAGGTCTACGTTGACGGGTTTGGCACAGGTAAGGCAGACCACGGCCTTGTTGCTGAGGCAGAGGGCAGGATTGCAGGCGCGGTGTGGGCAAGGATAATGGATGATTATGGGCATGTGGATGATGAGACACCCTCACTTGCCATATCGGTTTTGCCGGAATACCGGAATAAGGGAATCGGAACGGCCTTGATGCTTGGAATGCTGGATTTGCTTGGAAGGTATGGATATAAGAAGGTATCGCTTGCGGTCCAGAAAGCCAATTATGCCGTGAAGATGTACGAGAACGTTGGTTTTAAGGCTGTGAATGAAAATGATGAAGAATATATTATGGTGTGTGAGTTATAAGAAGAAAGCAAAAAAAACGGACTGCTGCCCCTGGTTTCAATGTTCGCAAGGCGGCGGGGAGAGAGTAACATTTCATTCCTGACGCCGATGTAGTACAAATGAAAATCTCTTTATTACAGAAATTTAAACCGATATCCTCTATGTGTGTACATATGAAATTTTTAGTGGATTGGGCGCAATGTATGTGATGAACGCTTTAAGAACAACCTTGACAAAGCGGGCGGGGATGGAACTGCTGATGTTGTCAAACAGGCTATCAGGGTGCATTGCAGTAAAAAGCGGGCGTAATCATTGTGGCTGGACGGATCCGCAGTTCTATTAGCCAAAACAAGATTTCGGATACGGGCAGATTGCATTCTCCTAAATCCTGGTAAGGGCATAAATTTATAAAATAAGGCTCAAATCTACAATACTTTTCCTGTAAATCCCTTTATACTGATAGAAAACAGTAACTGCACAAAGGGAAAAGGAGCATAAACAATGAAATTAAGAGACATACGAGTGGAATACCGGAAAAACCCCATTGGCCTTGCCGTAGAAAAACCACGCTTTTCATGGAAAATGGAATCGGATGAGAAAGATACGGTGCAGAAGAGTTATCAGATTATTGTAAAAAAATGTACTTCGAATTTAAAATCCCTGCCGTCAGAAGGAGAAACCGTCTGGGATACTGGTGATATAGAGTCGGATGAATCTGTCCTTCTGGAGTATGAAGGAGCAAAACTGGAACCAGAGAGTTTTTATTTGGTTCAGATTCAGGCAGAAGATAACCATGGGAATACTGCATCTGGAGAAACAACATTTGAGACGGGGATTTTTGACAACCATTGCTTCCGTGCGGAAATGATTACCCATAATTTTGAAAAAGAGGAAACAGCATGCCCTGTATTCTGGAAAGAGTTTGCCATCCACAAAAAGGTTGCCTGCGCAAGATTATATGCTACGGCTTTTGGCGTTTATGAAGTCAGCCTGAACGGAAAACAGGTGGAAGATGATTATATGGCTCCCGGCTGGACGAGCTATCACCATAGGCTCCAGTACCAGATCTATGATGTTACAGAACAGCTTTCCAGGGAAAACCGGATTGAAATGACAGTGGGCAATGGCTGGTATAAAGGAATATTGGGATTTTATTGTCAGCCTGACCAGTATGGGGACAGGGTGTCCGCATTTCTGGAACTGCATATTGTTTATGAGGACGGGAGCAGGGAGACTATCGTAACGGATGACAGCTGGGGCGTAAAAACCGGGTCAATCCGTTACAGTGAGATTTATATGGGAGAAACAGTTGATACAGATTCCCCGGAGATTAAGACAGGACAGGTAGCGGTCAGGGAGTTTGACAAAACGGTTCTGACGGCTCAGGAGAATGAACCGGTTCGGGTTACCGAAAAAATCCCTGCCAGAGAATGGCTCGTTACTCCAAAAGGAGAGAGGCTAATTGACTTTGGGCAGAATATCACAGGCTTTGCGGAAATCCGTGTACATGGAAAAAAAGGGCAGAAAATTGTGATCCGGCATGCGGAAACATTGGATAAAGAAGGGAACTTCTATCCGGAAACACTGCGGCAGGCGAAATCTGTTGACACCTATATCTGCAATGGGCAGGATCAGATCTTCCACCCGCATTTTACGTTTCATGGATTCCGGTACATTTGTGTAGAAGGCATGGAGTCAATGGAGCCAGGGCAGTTTACCGCATGCGTACTTCATTCGGATATGGAAAAAACCGGAAGTTTTAAAACGTCGAATCCAAAAGTAAATCAGCTTCAGAGCAACATCGAGTGGAGCCAGAGGGATAATTTTCTGGATATTCCGACAGACTGCCCGCAGAGGGATGAACGTCTTGGATGGACTGGGGATGCGCAGATCTTTTCGTGGACAGCGGCATTTAACAGAAACACGGCGTTGTTTTTCAGTAAATGGATGCGGGACGTAGCGGCAGAATCGTCCCTTGAAAAGGGAGTGCCCCATGTTGTGCCCGATATTCTGGAACAGTACAGCGCCGCGGCATGGAGCGACGTGGCGGTGATCCTTCCCTGGGTGGTCTACCAGGTGTATGGTGACAGACGGGTTCTTGCGGAAAACTGGAAATGTATGCATGAATGGGTGGATTATATCCAGAACCATTGCGGGGAAAACGCTCTGTGGCAGTCCGGCTTCCAGTATGGGGACTGGCTTGCCCTGGATAAAGAAGAGAGCGCGGATCGTACAGGAGCTACGGATAAATATATGATTGCCAATGCCTATTATCTTTATGTCACTGATCTGGTAAAGAGAAGTGCGGAGGTTCTTGGCAAAAAGGAGGAAGTACAAAGATACGCGCAGCTTTATGAGCAGACGCTGGAGGCGTTCCAGAGAGAATATTATACACAGACCGGCCGGATTGTAAGTGAAACGCAGACCGGCGCGGTATTGTCATTGTATTTTCAGCTGGCGCGGGAGAAAGACAGGCCACGGATTTTAAAGAACCTGCTGACCAATATTGAAAACCACAAAAATCATTTGGCTACAGGGTTTGTGGGGACGCCGTATATATGCCATGCCCTGTCAGAAAACGGAGCGCATCAGATGGCAGGGACTTTATTTATGAAAGAGGATTATCCCTCCTGGCTGTACGCTGTAAATAAAGGGGCAACGACGATATGGGAACGGTGGGATTCCATCAAACAGGATGGTTCTTTTGACGAGTCAGGAATGAACTCGCTGAACCACTATGCCTATGGCTCCGTGGGAGACTGGCTGTACAGGAAGGTGGCGGGCTTATCACAGCTTGAGCCGGGATATAAAAAATTTCTGGTGAGGCCGATGTTTGTGAAAGGAATCGAGGAAACACACGTCAGCTTTGAATCTGTATATGGGAAAATTGAAGTAAAGGCATCCTGTAAAAGCGGAAAGATCCGCATATATGTGCAGGTGCCGGCCAATACCTCCGCTGTGCTGGTCCTGCCGGAAAAAGAAGGCCGGATTACGCTTGGATCCGGAATTTATGAATATGAATACGATACAGATACCAGCCTGGAAGTCAAACGATTCAGTCTGGACAGTACGCTCTCGGAAGTGCTGGCACAGCCCCTTGCGGTTGAGATGTTCAATAAGATGGCGCCGGGCATGCTGGAAGGGCCTATGATCCAGTTCGCTTATCAGATGACCTTCGCAGAGATGCTCGGGGCAGCGCCGGAAGCCCGCCCCCTGTATGAAGCAGTAATCAATGCGTTAAATGAGGCGGAAGGCAAATGCGAAGCATTTCTTTAAATGCCTTCCGCCGACATGCCCACGAACGAAGGAGAGTGGGCGCAACCTTGTAAAAAGGCGGAAGGCAAATGCAAAGCATTTCTTTAAATGCCTTCCGCCGACATGCCCCCTGCTATGAATAAACAGTCAGGTGCTTGTAGCTTGGTTATTTTTGGAGTATAATAGGAGAAGCGATGTGGATCTGGAGCGGGGGATTCCTGAAATACCGCTTTTTTCCATGTATGAACTGAATTTTTCATAAGGAACTGCCGCAAAATAAGGACAGGCAGGAAAATGAAATGTTATGTTCCTGCAGTTCCAAAGGAACAGGACGGTTATGAAACACGAGGGAGGAACCCAATGGAAGTAATCTTACAAAACCTTACAAAAAAATTTCCGGGCCGCGGCAGGAAAAACCGTGAAGAGGTGGTTGCGGTCAATGACTTTAATTTTGAAATACCGGACGGGAGCCTGATCGGCCTTTTAGGGCCTTCTGGATGCGGAAAAAGTACGACGCTCCATTTGATCAGCGGATTGATGAAACCCACCGGCGGCAAAATCTTTTTCGGGGAAGACGACGTGACGGAGCTGCCGCCGGAGAACAGAGGAATCGGGCTGGTATTCCAAAACTATGCGCTGTATCCCCATCTCACCGTGAAACAGAATATCCTGTTCCCCTTGGAGAACTTAAAAGGAAAGGACAGGCTGCCCAGGCAGAAGATGCTGGAAAAAGTCCGCGAGGCGGCGAAGCTTGTCCAGATTGACGGGCTGATGGAGCGCAAACCCGGGGAACTCTCCGGCGGGCAGCAGCAGCGCGTGGCGATTGCGCGCGCGCTGGTAAAAATGCCCCGGGTTCTTCTTCTGGACGAACCGCTTTCTAATCTGGATGCACGATTAAGGCTCCAGACGAGGGAGGAAATCCGGCGGATCCAGCAGGAAACGGGGATCACTACGATTTTTGTCACCCATGACCAGGAAGAGGCGATGAGCATTTCCGACCAGATCGTTGTGATGAAGGAAGGGGTAGTGCAGCAGACAGGGAAACCGCAGGAGGTTTATGACAATCCCCGGAACCTGTTCGTGGCAAAATTTCTTGGAAATCCTCAGATCAATGTATTCCACGCGAAGATCAAAGGGCGCAGGCTCTATATCGGGGAGGATGCGGTTTTGAATATCCGCCGTATTTCACAGGAGGATGTTTTCAGGAAAGATGGTTCCGGGAAGAATGCTTTGGAGAAGAATGATCTCCGGAAGGATACCTCAGATGCGGCCCGTTTGGATGATGCGCTGACAGGATGGGACGCTCCCGTAAAGGAGGTCTACGCCGGCATCCGCCCGGAAGGGTTCGTGCCCAAAGCGGACGGCCCCTTTTTCTGTGAGCTTAAGGGAGTGGAGGTCATGGGGCGCGATATCAGCGTGGTTTCTGCAAACAAAGCGTCCCTGTCGCCTACGGTCCGCGCCATCGTCAGCACGGAAAACATGGCGGATATGGGCGGTACGAAGGCAGGTTTTACGCTTCTGTCCCACAAAGTGTTCCTCTTTGACAAGGAAACAGAAGAACGGATATATTTTGATGCGGGGGCGGTGGGATAATGAAAAAAAAATTGCGTGAAAGCAGCTTAAAGGGCTGGCTCTACCTCTTGCCTGCGATTCTTTTCCTTGGATTTTTTATGGTATACCCGCTCATTGACGTGTTTATTTACTCCTTTGAGGAAGGGTACAATTTTGCCTCACAGACCTATTTCGGCACGGGGATTTACAATTATTCATATATTCTGCACGACCCCTATTTCCTGCAGGCGGTGAAGAATACCTTTATCCTGGTGGCGGTCACGGTTCCACTGTCCACGGGGATTGCGCTGCTTATCTCGGTGGGCTTAAATTCCATCACGGCGCTGCGTAATTTCCTGCAGACCATTTATTTCCTTCCCTATGTGACCAACACACTGGCGGTGGGGCTGGTGTTTATGATCCTGTTCAAAAAAACGGCCTACTCGGACGGCCTGATTAACCTTCTGATCAACTGGTTCGGCGGAAGCTCCGTTGATTTTATCGAAGGACCTTACTGGGCAAAGATGTTTGTTCTCTGCTTTTATACCATCTGGATCGTTATGCCCTTTAAAATCCTGATCCTGACAAGCGCGCTGTCCTCCATCAATCAGGATTATTACAATGCGGCGCGCGTGGACGGCACGTCCCAATTCCGTATTTTCAGGAAGATTACCCTGCCCATGATTTCGCCCATGATCTTTTACCTTGTGATTACAGGATTTATCGGGGCGTTCAAGGCATACAGCGATGCGGTGGCCCTGTTCGGGACGGATCTGAACGCGGCTAAGATGAATACCATCGTGGGCTATGTCTATGACATGCTTTATGGGGACAGCGGCGGTTATCCTTCCTATGCGTCTGCGGCGGCGGTGATTCTGTTTGCTATTGTGCTTACGATCACATGTATCAATTTATTGATCGGTAAAAAGAAGGTACATTATTAAAGGACTGCCGGAAAGGAATGATCAATTTATGAAGAGCAATACAGATTATATCCGATTGGAGAAAAACGCCAGAACCCGGAAAAAAGCCGTCAGCGCGGTCACCTGTGTGCTTCTGGTTTTCTGGGCGGTCGTGGTGCTATTTCCGTTCTACTGGATGGTGCTGACTTCCCTGAAGAGCTATGGCGCGTACAACTCGGAATATATTCCGAAGTTTTTTACCCTGTCGCCGACTTTACAGAACTATGCGGACGCATTTACCGCCGTTCCGCTGGGGAAATATTTTGTCAATACGATTATTTTTACCGTCCTGACCACGGCGCTTATGATGGTTGTGATTACGCTGGCGGCATTTGCGTTTGCCAGATTGGAGTTTCAGGGGAAACATACGGCGTTCCTCCTGTTCCTTTCCCTGATGATGATTCCCAATGAACTGGTGGTGATCACAAATTTCGTGACCGTCACGAATCTGGATATGCGCAATACATTTCCGGGGCTGATCCTGCCTTCCGTGACGTCGGTGTTCTACATCTATCTGCTGAAAGAGAACTTTGAGCAGATTCCCGACAGCCTGTACTATGCGGCCAGGGTGGACGGCACAGGCGACTGGAAATATCTGTGGAAGGTCATGATCCCCATGTCAAGGCCGACCATCATCACAATTACCATCCTGAAAGTGATCGAGTGCTGGAATTCGTATATCTGGCCGAGGCTGATTACGGATGACGAGAACTATTTCCTCGTTTCCAACGGGATTCAGGAAATCCGGGAAAATGGGTTCGGACGGGAAAATATCCCGGCCATGATGGCGGCGGTGGTGGTCGTCTCGGTTCCTTTGGTGGTGCTGTTTTTGATTTTCCGCAAAAAAATCATGTCAGGAGTGTCAAGGGGAGGGACAAAGGGATGAGAAGGATATGGAAAAAAACAGGGCCTTCCCTGCTGCTTTTGTTTCTGGCTGCGGGCTGCGTGCTGGGTTTTTGCGGCTGCCACGGGTCAAAGGGGCTTTCGCCTTTTGAAGTGCCGGAGGAATTGGACGGCTCCAGGGACTATGAGATTACCTTCTGGGCAAAAAACGATACAAACAAGACCCAGACTGCCATCTATGAACAGGCCATTTCGGAGTTTGAACAGGCGTATCCGAATATCAAAGTGAACCTGCGCCTGTATACGGATTATGGAAAGATTTATAATGACGTGATTACCAATATTGCTACCAATACGACTCCCAACGTGTGCATTACCTATCCGGATCATATCGCTACCTATCTGACGGGCGCCAATCTGGTGGTTCCTCTGGAGGAGCTTTTTGAGGATGAGGCTTACGGGCTGGGGGGCAGTGAAGTGCGCTTTGATTCCCCGTCTTTAGAGGAGATTATCCCAAAGTTTCTGGAGGAATGCCGGTTCGGCGGGCACTATTACGCCCTGCCTTACATGCGTTCCACGGAAGCCTGCTATATCAACAAAACATTTGTGGAAAAACTGGGATATACCCTGCCGGAAACCCTCACATGGGATTTTGTATGGGAGGTTTCGGAGGCGGCGCTGGCGCAGGATGAGGAAGAAAATTTTCTGGTGAACGGCCAGAAGGTGATGATCCCCTTTATCTACAAATCAACGGACAACATGATGATACAGATGCTAAAGCAAAAGGACGCGGGCTATTCCACGGAGGAAGGGGAAATACTCCTGTTTAATGACACTACAAAGGAACTGCTCTATACCATCGCGGAGCATGGGGGGAGCGGGGCGTTTTCCACCTTCAAGATTTCCAGCTATCCGGCCAATTTCCTGAATGCAGGGCAATGTATTTTTGCCATTGACTCCACGGCCGGGGCCACATGGATGGGAACCCATGCGCCGCTGTCCGATATGAGCAAAGACAAGGTCGTGGAATTTGAGACAGCCGTCATGCCGATTCCGCAGTTTGACCCTGAAAACCCGCAGATGATTTCCCAGGGGCCTTCGGTGTGTATCTTTAACAAACCCGATCACCAGGAAGTCCTGGCTTCCTGGCTGTTTGTGCAGTACCTTTTAAGCAATGAGGTCCAGACAGCCTATTCGGAGACAGAAGGGTACGTGCCGGTCACATCCAAAGCACAGGAATCAGAAGCGTATCAGGAGTATTTGTCCAGATGCGGGGAGGATAATTCTACCTATTATGACGTGAAGATAAAAGCAGCGCGGCTTCTTCTGGAAAATACAGGGCATACCTTTGTGACGCCTGTGTTTAACGGCTCTGCTTCCCTTCGGAACGCATCAGGCCAGCTTGTGGAGAACACGGTAAAATCCGTGCGCAGGGGGGAGACAGTGGACGAGGCTTATATGGAGGCGCTTTTCGGCGATATCACGTCTCTTTACCGATTAGACCAGCCGGGAGCTTCCGGCATGCCGGAAGGATCGGCAAAGGAAGACTTAGGGGAACTGCCCCGGACTTCGGTGTTCCTTTTGTCCTCTCTGGCAGGCGTATGGTTTTTGATGGCCGTGTATTTCCTTGCCTCGGCGGGAAGGAAAAGATGAAATTCGCAATAATACTATTGATTTTATCGGAAATTACGAGTACAATCAACTCGATGCCTGCAAAGCAGCAGGCGTCAGGAACCGCAGGAACATACTTTCCATACGGTTCCTCAGCAGAGAAAAAGCGAAAGGTGGAATTTTTATGAAAAAGTTGGCAGTATTACTTGTAACGTGTGCACTGGTACTGGGCTGTGCAGGATGCGGCAATTCCGGAGACGGCGGCAGCGACGCGCCGGATGCGTCCAACGCTTCTGCGGAATCAGACGCGGATACAGAAGAAGAGGATGCGGCTCAGGAGGAGGCCGGCGCGGATGAAAAATCAGAGGGCGTCATGACTTATGAGGAGTATGCCGCAGCGGAAGTGGATTCTCAGGTCACAGTAGAGACCTATGTGCAGGCAAAGCAGTCATGGTGGGAGGACAAGGCGACCCTGTACACACAGGACAGGGACGGGGCTTACTTTATCTATGATATGCCCTGCACGGAGGAAGACTATGAGAAGCTGGTTCCGGGAACAAAAATCAAGGTGACCGGTTATAAGGCCGAGTGGTCCGGCGAGTTTGAGATCATTGACGCAGAGTTTGAGATTCTTGACGGCAGCTATATTGCTGAGGCAGAGGATGTGACGTCCCTCCTTGGCAAGGACGAGCTCATTGACCATCAGAACAAATTCGTATCCTTTAAAGGCATGACCGTTGAGGCGGCAGGAAAGGACGACGCCGGTAATGACGTTCCGTTCCTGTATTCATGGGACGGTTCCGGCCAGGATGGGGATGATTTGTATTTCAATGTTTCCCTTGATGGAGAGACCTACACATTTGTTGTAGAATCCTATTTATGTGACAATACCACCGACGTATATCAGGCAGTGAAGGAACTGAACATCGGCGATACGGTTGATATGGAAGGATTCTTATACTGGTATGAGGGAGTGAATCCGCATATCACATCTGTAACGGTAAAATAATCTGAAAGAAATTTTTGCCGGTCAATCAGGAACAGCATCATTGGACGAAAGCGTTGGAAAACACCCCGAACGGACAGAGCAGAAGTCTGGACTTCGGGGTGTTCTGCGTTAAAGAAAGGTGGTTTTGAATCCATGCTGGAATTTTATCAGGCGGTCCGGGAAGCGGACATGACACGCCGGAATTTGGCGGCGACAGTGACAGAGGGAGAGTTTTCCGGGGAGAAGTTCCTGCTGTCAGATCAGAAAATCATATGGCAGTCCAAACAATGCGGCTCAGGCTTTCAGGAAGAACTGGAACATATCACAGACAGCGGCATCTGTACAGCCGGAAGCAGCAGGGTGTTTTGCGAGCTGTTAGGCGGAGAAAAGAAAATGGTGGTCTGCGGAGGCGGCCATGTGTCCATCCCGGTCATCCAGATAGGGAGGATGCTTGGATTCCATGTGTCTGTCCTTGAAGACCGTCCCAAATTCGCGGACAATGCGAGGCGGGCAGGGGCTTCGGAAGTATTCTGCGAGCCCTTTGGAGAGGGGCTTGCAAGAATCGAGGGGGATAAGGATACCTTTTTTATTGTTGTGACAAGGGGCCACCGATATGACCAGATCTGCCTGGAGCAGATTGCAGAAAAAGAACATGCCTATATCGGGATGATGGGCAGCAGGAAAAGGGCGGCCATGGTAAAGCAGACGGCCGTGGAGCATGGGGCGGACAGGGACGTTATCCAGAGCGTCCATACCCCCATCGGCCTGGACATCGGCGCAAAGACTCCGGAGGAGATCGCGGTGGCGATCATGGCGGAGGTCATTCAGGTAAAAAATGAAAAGAACTGCGGATGTTTCCCCAAAGAAATTCTGGATGTGATTTTAGATGAAAAAACAAGACGGCAGCCCAAAGTACTTGCAACGATTATCCGTCGGAAAGGCTCCGCGCCCCGTGAGGCCGGCGCAAAGATGCTGATCCTGCCGGACGGCGGATGCATTGGGACCATCGGGGGCGGCTGTGCGGAATCCGACATCCTCAAAAAAGCGCTTCTGCTTTTGAGAGGGGGAGAAACAGGAATCCGTATCTGCCATGTGGATATGAACGGAAGCGACGCGGAAGAGGAAGGGATGGTGTGCGGCGGAACAATCGACGTACTGCTGGAGATACTATGATTGACAGATATGGAAGAAAGATTGATTATATGCGTATTTCCGTCACAGACAGATGCAATCTGAGGTGCCGTTACTGTATGCCGGACGGAACCAGACTGGTTTCCATGAGGGAGATCCTGACCTATGAGGAGATTGAGACGGTCTGCCGGGCGGCGGCAAAGGAAGGGATCACAAAGCTGAAAATTACCGGCGGCGAACCACTGGTACGCCTGGGCTGCGCAAAGCTTGCGGGCCGACTGAAACAGATTCCCGGCATACGGCAGGTTACCATGACCACAAACGGCGTTCTGCTGCGGCAATCCCTTCCCTTACTTTTGGAAAATGGGCTGGACGCGGTGAATATCAGCCTGGATACGTTAAAACAGGAAAGATATCAGTCTATTACCGGAAAGGATGAGCTGCCCGGCGTGCTGAAAGCCATAAGAGCGGCAGCAGACACGAGATTGAAAGTTAAAATCAATACCGTGCTTCTGAAAGGAGTCAATGACGGAGAGTGGAAAGAACTGGCGGATCTGACCAGACAGATACCCGTGGATGTGCGCTTTATTGAGATGAT
>CATKXE010000088.1 GCA_949840465.1 uncultured Lachnospiraceae bacterium
TCCACTCAACCGTCTCAATTTCCCGTTTTACTTGTTTACTTTCCGAGACCACTCTTGGACTATCTATTTCCCGACAGCCCCCTTGTTTCTTAAATATATATAATTACTTTTTTTGCAATCTTCCTTGTACAAGCTCTTATGTTACCTAGCTGTCCCACCCATTTTTCAGATAATCTAATGTCGCTGTCCCCAAGTGCCTATCGGTTGTTCTTCTTCGGCGGGTAATCATAATCTGAAATAAAATATCTACTTTCCCCGTGATATGTGTCGCCAAATTGTTCAAATAATGATTTTGCCATTATCTATTTCCTCCAGGTAAGATATTCACTCCACATACTTGTGTCTGCTGTCTTAAACACAATTTTTTGAGTTTTGTCCTTATCTGGTTTCATACCTCTCTAACAGATCATCTTAAATCTGGAATAAGATAGCCGTTTCTTTGTTATATGTATCGCTTGACTATTTATATAACGTTTTAATTATCTGTTTCCAACAACTAAGACACCTCATCCATATTCCTGTCCTAAACACAACTTATAAGTTCTTAACTTACTTATTTTTGCACTTATGCCATGCATTCATGTCTTTCAATTTTAATATAGGTTTTCCAATAAGAAACATAGATAATTCAGGTTTTTTGTCTTTATACTTGAATCCATAAGTTAATTTTCTTATTTTATATAAACAACTTGAAATTTCATAATAAAATCTATTATAATAACAGATTGAAATATCTTTATTTTGTTCTTCTGCAATTTTTTCTTGTATTTGTAATATTCGGTCTATTTGCATACTGCGTGGCATTCCATCACTTTCGTTTCCCAAAGTTTTTATTTCATTACATAATTGGAGTTGCTTATCAAATATCTGATTATAAATAAATTTTTTCTTAATCCTTCTATTCGCAAACAGAAAATCTATGGCAGAATATGTTTTTCGCATCTTAGCACTATCTATTTTCTCGCATTCCCTATATTCCTGCATAATAGTATCAATAACTTTATCATACTTTGTAATAATTTCATTTAATTTCGTTTCAGCTGAAAAAGAGTCACATTCCATTTCTAATTGCGCATAGTTTTCCTTATGGCTTTCAATCCATGCAAGTATCAACTTCCTGGATTGACAATTATTTTGTAAAAACATTCTATTATGTTCAATTTCACCATAATATTTTTGTATTAATTCTAAAGGTTCTAATATATATAATATACTAAAATTTCTAAAGTGAAATATTCTTGAAAAATTCCTTTATATCATTGGAAGTCGGAATAATATTCTTTGCAAATTCTTTCATTTCAGGCGTATAAAGCCTTAACTGTAAAAAAGTGTATATGCCTCCCATGACAAGAATTATAATAAACGAAATAATAATCGTCCATTTTTTACTGCACATTCACTAACTCCCTCTTCTTCTCATCCATTCTTTCTAAATCTTCTTGTGTTATAATTCCCTCTTCCGAAGCTATCTGTGTTAATTGCTGAATCGCAAGGTTCGTATTTTCTTCTGTATCAACCAAAATTGAAAATGTAGGTTTCGTCATATTCACATCTTCCTTACTCAATTCTTATTCCAAATACATATGCCACTCGTTCAAATTCCTATGCAGCCTGCACGGATTCTGAACGATTTAAAATTCTGAATAATCTTCAAGGGAAAAAGCAGAATCTGTTGGATGATTATGCACCAATACACAAACTTTATCATCTTTTCTATTTACAATTTGCACTCTTTATTGAACCAGAAAAACATCTCTATTCTATTATACATAATACAATAATAAATATCAACCAGCTTACTAAAAGGCATTTGTAAAAGTACTTTTTAATAAGTTGATTGGTATTTTCTGAGGGGTATCTGTAAGCAATGTATCAGCAGGCTGTATGTATATACTATCTTTAAGTTGAGTAATCCCCTTGCTGTTCATATTTGCCGCCTAATTTCTCAAAAATTGATTTTGCCATTTTGCAATTCTTCCGTATGATTTGAATTTGCCTACAATCTAATCATGCTGGCTGTTTACAAAGTCTTTTGGTTTTTATTTCCTTATGGAACGCCGCCCTTTCCGGGTTTTTTTACTCTTTGAGCTTCCTTAAATTGTGTAAAGCACAGTTAAAAGAAAAACTTCTTAAAAGAATCCGGCATATTTTATGAAATCATTGACTCGTCTGACAAGACAGGATATACTTGAGTCAGAAAGTTCCGATTCGCAGCCGTCGGGACCGTGAATTGGAAAGGACTGCAGGGAAATCACTTGTGCAGATTGCGCGGCAAAACCAGAATTTGTTTGTTTTAAAAGGAGAAACACCTGATGAATCCAGATATCCTCATAAGAAAATACGAACCAAAAGACCTTCCTGCCATGGCTGCCATTTGGAATGAAGTCGTGGAAGAAGGAATTGCATTTCCACAGGAAGATTACCTGACAGAGGCAGACAGGGCGGATTTTTTCGAAAGCCAAAGTTACTGCGGTGTTGCAGAGGATACAGCCAGCGGAGACATTGCGGGGCTCTATATACTGCACCCTAACAATGTAGGAAGATGCGGCCATATCTGCAATGCAAGCTATGCCGTACCTTCAGGAAGCAGGGGATTACATATCGGGGAAAAGCTGGTTCTGGATTGTATCCGGCAGGCACACAATATCGGATTTAAAATCTTACAGTTTAACGCGGTGGTCGTCTCCAATATACACGCCCGGCATTTATATGAAAGGGTCGGTTTCAGGCTGCTTGGCACGGTTCCGCAGGGATTCCGCCTGAAAGACGGGCGGTACGAGGATATCTGTTTATATTATATTGAAGTCTGAAATGGAGGATTACATAACATGAAAAGAACGGTAAAAGAAACCATCCTGCGCCTGATCTTATTATTGGCCGGACTGGTGATTGCGCATCTGGGAGTCACTTTATTTTTACTGACCAATCTGGGCGCCGACCCTTTTAATGTGTTTGTACAGGGACTTTTCCGCACGCTCCGCGGCTCTGTCAACATACTGACCCACGGCTACACGCATATCACCGTCTGTATCATCATCATTCTGGTTCTTCTGATCGTGGATAAGAGCTATATCAAGATCGGAACCGTGGTGTGCATGGCGTTCGGCGGACCGATCATCGACTTTTTTACACGGCTGTTTGAGGGAACCATCCACGCCGGCAACCCGTTTGTCATGCGGCTGGCAACTTTGGCCGCAGGCTGTGTCATTCTGGCCTTCGGCATGACGATCGTAATCAAATCCGACGCCGGAACCGGCCCAAATGACCTGGTTGCGATCGTACTCAGCGACAAACTTTCAAAACCATTCGGGCCTACCCGGATTGCCGTAGATTTCTGCTTTGTAATTATTGGGTTTTTCCTTGGCGGCGCCGTGGGAATCGGGACGATCATCAGCGCATTTCTGGTGGGTCCGGTGGCAGACTTCTTCCTGCCGCACAGTGAAAAAATCGTCGGTTATTTTGTGGAAAAGCTCAACGCATGAACGAACTTAGATATCCCGCCAAACCTTATCTGCTGACAGCAGGCCTTATCCTATCTGCCCGAAAAACAATAAGCGGCTCCGGCGCTTTCCGCGCCTGAAGCCGCTCACATTTTTTTATTCCACAATCACACCGTCTTCATCCCAGAGGTCATGCCAGTCCCTGGCTCCCTCCCACAAAAATACATGCCCTTTCACCAGCCGGTTCCCGCGCTCCAGCGTGGCCATAGAAGCCATCTCTTCCTCCGTCAGCATATCCTCTGTCATACACTTTAAGTTTTCGTAATAATGATGGATGGAAAAAGGAATGGGAACCTGTCCGTTCTGATGCGCCCATTTCAGCGCCACAAGCGCAGGGCTGATGCCATGATTCTTTGCAATCGCCTGTACCTGAGGCATCTCCAGATCTACAATATCCTCTTCCATGATGTCCCTCTGGGGCCTTCTCGGGGAACCGATGGGCATATAGCCGATCGGAAGGATATCCCGTGCCTCCAGATATTCCTGAAGCTCCCGCTGCTGGAATGCCGGATGCATCTCAATTTCCGCCGCCGCAGGTTTCGTCTTCATCAAAGGGAGTGCGGCATCCATCTTCGGGATCGTCATATTGGAAATCCCGATGTGGCGGATCAGCCCTTTTTCCACCAGACTTTCGCACTGGCGGTATGTATCCATAAACTCGTCCACGCTGAACGGCCTTGAATCCGGATTTCTGGAATCCACATCACATCCCGGCGCATGATAATTGGGAAACGGCCAGTGGATAAAATACAGATCCAGATAATCACATTTCAAATCTTCAATACTTTTTTTGCAGGCTTTTTCCACATCCCGGTGCATGTCATTCCATACCTTAGACATGATAAAAAGGTCTTTGCGCTCTACCACGCCTTCCACAAATGCATCTTGAAATACCTGTCCAATCTCCGCCTCATTTCCATAACACGCCGCGCAGTCGAACAGGCGGTATCCGCAGCGGATTGCCCCTGCCGCGGCTTCTGACACCTCCCTGGGGCTTACGCGGTCTGAGCCAAATGTCCCCATCCCCACGCAGGGCATCTCCACACCTGTATATAATTTTTTCTTCGGCACGATTGCCGGGTCAACGAATTGCATAATGCTCCTCCTCTCTTATTATAGGAATCCTTTCCAATCACAATGCAGAAATATCCAAAAGCCTCTGATGATACATACGTATCTATATTCACATATCTGCCCATGCAGCTATTTCTGCAAGCCAAACCACTCCTGCTTCCCTGCCGGAAGATATGTTTCTGTCACAGCCTGGTAATTTCAATCTGCGGCAGAATCCGCTCCATATCTTCCTTCACAAAAAATCCTGTCTCCTTGCGCAGCGCAGCCGCAGCCGAAATCGCGCTGGCCTTCTTTAGCGACTCCTCGATTGGCAGCCCTTCACTGAATCCAAGCGCGAATCCGGCAATCATGGAATCTCCGCATCCCACCGTGTTGACCGCGTCAATCTTCGGCACATGCGCCCGGAAGGTTCCTTCTTTGCTCGCCACAACGGAGCCTTCCGCCCCCAGAGATACGGCTACGGCTTCTACGCCGCCTGCGTGGATTTTTTCCGCTGCTTCTATGATCTCCCGTTCCTGTTCACAGCGGCTGCCCGTCAGCATACGGATCTCGTCTATATTCGGCTTGACCATGGTAGGCTTAGACTTGATTCCTTCGGAAAGCAATTTTCCGCTTGTATCCAGAATCACCTTTTTCCCTGCGTCCTTCACAATTCCCACAAGCCGCTGGTAGGCGGTCGCATCCAGCCCTTTCGGGACGCTTCCCGACATGGTCACCACGGACGCTTCTTTTACCAATTCCTGAAACCGGGTCAAAAATCCCTGAAAATCCTCCTCTGACACCGTAAATCCAGGCTCCAGATATTCCGTCTGCACTTTGTTCACGGTATCCCAGATATTGATGCAGGATCTGCTCTCCTCTCTCATATGGTAAAAAGCAGGCTCAATCCCAAAGGGCTTCAGCGAGTCCTCAATGTATGCCCCCGCATGCCCTCCTACAAACCCTGTGGCAACCACCCTTGCGCCGGCAATCGCCGCGGGTTTGGACACGTTCAGCCCTTTTCCGCCCGGCGTATAGGCACACTCCTTTACCCGGTTTACCTCGCCCATCTTAGCGCCTTCCACCACATACCGCTTGTCAATGGCCGCATTCAGTGTAACCGTTAAAATCATAACGACTCCTCCACTACTCTTCATTTACCAACAGTATCTTGCCCTGCACGAATCCCGGTTTCTTAAACATCTGGAAGGCCTCCTGCGCCTGGCTCATAGGCATTTTTTTGAAAACAAATCCCGGATCGAATTTTAGCTGTCCTGTTGCAAAATAATGGGCGGTCAATTCCCATTCTTTTCCCGGAAACGGCGCGCTGTAAGACATCCACGAACCGGTCAGCTTAAATTCCCTGCGGTTCATATTTTCCCACATCTCTGGTGTAAAGGTAAGATCCACGTGCGGTGTTCCGATAAAGCATACATGCGCTTTATTTGCCGCAAGCTCAAAGGCCATCTGCATGGTCGGCGCCTGCCCGGCCGTCTCAAAAACATATCCGTAACCGTTTCCACCCGTGATTGCCTTTGCCTCTTCCATAAACTGTTCCTTTGTTGTATTCACCACTTCGTCTGCGCCCAGCCTTTTTGCAAGAGCCAGCCGTTCTTCGCTGATGTCAAATACAACCACCTTCTTTGAGCCAAATATCTTTGCCCACTGCATGGTGAACATCCCGATGGTGCCTCCGCCAAGCACCGCCACATACTCCCCGCCCTGATAGTCGTTTTGCAGCAGGCCGTGAAGCGCCACGGTGGACGGTTCGAACATGGCTCCCTGCTCATAGGAAATGCTTTTGTCAAAAGGAACCGCATTCTGCTCGGGGATTACAACGTAATCCGCATTGCTCCCCTGCTGTCTGGAACCGATAAATGTGTAATGCTTGCAGAGCGAAAAATTTCCGTTCTGGCAGTCTCCACATTTCATGCACGGGACTAAGGGCGCGCCGGAAACCCGGTCGCCAACCTTTACTTTTGTAACTCCTTCCCCGACCTCTGTAACGTCCCCGGAAAATTCATGCCCTAAGACAATGGGGTAAAAATGGACTCCATTGTGCAGGACTCTCGGAATATCTGAGCCGCAGATGCCGGAGGCTTTGACTTTGATCTTGACCATACCGGCGCTGACCTTTGGTTCTTCATAATCCAAATACTGTACATCTTCATTTGCACATACAACTGCTGCTTTCATAACATATGTCTCCTTTTTTCATGAAACGTAATTGAAAGAAACTCTATCGGACGAAGTTCATCCGCCCAGCGGGGCAAACATTGCAAAATGCCCCTGGAGTGTACTTTTCAAAAATCCCAAAATTACTTCATCATGCCTTTTAAATTTTCGTATACCTGCAGGTACTTTTGATAAGCTTCGTCATAGACTGCCCGGTTCTCCTCCCCCGGCTCGTGGGCGCGCCTGCTCTGGACTGTCAGCCTTACCGCCTCTTCAAAATCTTCATACATCCCCACGCCCACTCCTGCAAGCATTGCGGCCCCCAGAGTAGTCGCCGTATCAGAGGCGGGCACTACGATGGGCTTTCCGGTCACATCGGATTTGATCTGTGTCCAGAGAAGGGAATTTGCCGAACCGCCCATTGCTCTCATGCTTTCTACATGTGCCCCGGCTTTTTCCGCCACTTCCAGATTATGGCGCAGGGAAAATGCCACTCCTTCCATGGCAGACCTGATAAAATGCCCTTTTGTCTTACTGAAATCCAGTCCATAATATACCCCTTTGGCCTTTGGGTTCCAGATGGGAGAGCGTTCCCCTGACATATAGGGCAGAAAAATCACTCCGTCGCTTCCGGCCGGCACTGCTTCTGCCTCTGCATTGAACAGTTCCAGAGAACTTTTCCCGACCCGTTTCCCTTCTTCCCTCTCATAATCGCCGAACTCTCTTTCCAGCCACCGCATCACACCGCCTCCTCCGGTGGTGCCGCCCTGCAGGAGCCAGTGTCCCGGAATTACATGGAATCCCAAAATCAGCCTTTCATCGGCTTTACAGGTATCCAGACAGATGCTCATTCCGCCTGCCTGCCCGCCCTGCTCCTGACATTCGCCGGGATGGATCACGCCCGCCCCCAGCGTTCCGCACGCGGCGTCAAGTCCCCCCGCCGCAACCGGGATTCCTTTGATCAGCCCGCATTCCCCGGCGGCTTTTTCCGTAACCGTGCCGATAATCTCATGGCACGGATAAATGTCCGGAAGTATGAACCCTGGAATCCCCAGCTCCTCACACATTTCCTCGTTCCATGTGCCTGTATGCATATCAAAACAGTGCAGCCCATATCCCTGAGA
Source organism: uncultured Lachnospiraceae bacterium (assembly GCA_949840465.1). Taxonomy (GTDB): domain Bacteria; phylum Bacillota; class Clostridia; order Lachnospirales; family Lachnospiraceae; genus Schaedlerella. Next base: position 7,853 of record CATKXE010000088.1, read on the forward strand.
CAGATCCTGCGTCATCTCTCCGGTCAGCCGGAATGCGATATAGCTGTTGGACTGCAAAATCTTATGCGTTTTCTCATATACCTCCGGCCTGTTGCGCTGATACCAGATGATTTTTGCCGTTGTATAAGAGGGCTGCAGTGAATTACCGGATAAACCGAAAATCTTGTCCGTCCCGATTTTCAGGTTCAATTCCTCACAGATATCCGCCGCCCTTGTATCCATCCAGATCGGCGTATTTGCAAGGGCATTTCCTTCTTTGTCCACTGCAATGGCCGACCAGCTCTGTCCGTCAATCCCAATCCCTGCGATCTCCTCCGGTTTTATATTCCCCTGTGTTAACGCATTCTTCACTGCGCCGCAGACTGCGCCCCACCATTCCTCCGGATTCTGCTCAGCCTGTCCTTCTTTCGGATAATATACCGGATACTCTCCGCTGGAAGCTGCCCTCACCTGTCCCTGCCGGTCAAATACGGCGATTTTACAGGCGCTTGTCCCGATATCAATCCCTAATAAGTATGGTTTCATCTCTACCCCTTCTGGTTTCCTGTATTTCTTACTGTCCTGCCTTCTACAAAACCTGTTTCCAGCTTGATACTCACATGTTCCTCCAGGGGAACCGTTCCCTCCAGCTTCTGCAGCATGGTCTCAGCCACCTGCCGTCCGATTTCCTTCGTCGGCTGTGTCACAATGCTCAGTTCCGGCACGCATGCTTTGGCAAATTCCACATTATCAAATCCGATAAATGAAAGCTGATCGGGAATGCGGATGCCAAGTTCATTTGCTTCGATTACGGCTCCCATCGTCAATTCATAATTGGATGCCAGCACCGCGGTCATATGGGGATTCCTCTCTGTCAGATCCCTCATACCTGCGGCGCCTCCGGCTATGGTATAGCTCTTGCGTATGACCAGGCTTTCCTGCTGTTTTATGCCGGCTTCTTTCAGCGCCTCCCTGTACCCTGCCAGACGCTCCTCTGCGGTAAACATGCCTTCCGGCCCCGCGATAATGCCGATGTTTTCATGTCCCGCCCGAATCATCCTCTGTACCGCCCTCTTTGCGGCGCCGGAATTGTCAACCAGAACACTGTCACATTCCAGATCCTGAAACTTCCGGTCAAGCAGGATGACCGGTTTCTTTTTACTCATAAAAGGACGAAGAAAACGGCCGGAATGGGACGACGGCATCAGGATTAAACCGTCCACCCTTCTTTTGTTCAGGAAATCCACCGCTTCCTCTTCCCTTCTTGCATCGGTACGGCAGTCACAGATCATGGTGGCATACCCATGAGCCCTCAATATATCCTCCACCTCCGTGATGATCTCCGCGCAGAAAATATTATTCAGTTCCGGGATGATGATCCCTGCCATCTTTGTCTTGTTTGTCTTAAGGCCGCGGGCCACTTCATTCACTTCAAAATGCAGCTTTTCAATCGCCGCCTCGATTTTCAGCCTGTTTTTTTCCCGTACATTTCCGCCGTTCAGATAGGAGGAAATTGTTGCAAGCCCAAGCCCTGTTTCCTTTGCAATATCCTTGATCGTCGCCGCCACTGTTTACTACCTGCCTTTTACATGGTGTGTCTGCTAAGGGTTACAGAAGAATTACCTGAACAATTCCGGCAAGACGTACTGGCCCCCATTGCCTTTTTCCTTCTTTTTTACTCCGCTTTGCCGTCGCATCCGCAGACTTTCATCCGCCCCCTGACCAGTTCCTTTACGCTTTCCATTCCCACCACGCCCAGCTTCTTCGGGTCAAACGTCTCCGGTTTTTCTTCCAGAAGCTTCTTCACCGCCGCCGTATAAGCAGCCCTCAGTTCCGTGGCGAAATTCACTTTGCAGATTCCCCTCTGCACGCATTCCCGGACGTCTTCATCTGTCAGTCCGGACGCTCCATGAAGCACAAGCGGGATGGAAACCAGCTTTTTAATCTCCGTCACCCTCTCTTTATCCAATACAGGCGTTCCCACATAAAATCCGTGTGCGGTCCCGATTGCGATTGCCAGGGAAGAAATGCCTGTCCTTTCCACAAACTCCTTTGCTTCATCCGGGTCAGTGTTGGTATCTGTGTCGGCTTCCAGATCGTCTTCTTTTCCGCCTACTTTTCCCAACTCTGCCTCTACCGGAATCCCCTGTGCCTTTGCTTTTTCTACTACCTTTTTACTGACTGCAATATTATCTTCAAAACTTTCATGAGAGCCGTCGATCATAACAGAGGTATATCCTGCCTCGATTGCGTCCGCAGCCAGTTCATAACTGTTCCCATGGTCTAAATGAAGGCATACCGGAACGGATGCTTTCTTTGCCTCCGCCGCCACGATTGCCGCATAAGTCTCCAGCGTGCCGTACTTGATGGTGGACGGCGTCGTCTGCAGCATTACCGGAGCCTTCAATTCCTCTGCCGCTGCGATTACGGCTTTCACCATCTCCATATTCTCTACGTTGAATGCGCCTACGGCATAACCGCCTTTCTGTGCGTCTAAAAGCATTTTTTCTGATGTTACTAATGGCATAATTCTTTACCTCCTGACCGAATCTGACAATATACTGGTTATTAAACCGAAACGTTTCGGTTTTGTGATTATTATAATATACGTTCAGGGAAATGTCAAGAAAAACAGGAGAAATATGCCGGAATATGCCGGACTGTCATTCCCAATACATCGTTTATCTACAAATGCTGTTTTAAGCTTCCATCAAACACTCCGGTTTACGCAATTTTACATTTTTGCAAAAAGATTCCATCTATGGTATAATGAAGAGCCGAAACACCAGCAGAGAAGCGCCGGTGTTTGAGACTAAAAGGGAAAGGAGTGTGCTGCCCCGCCGGATATCCGCACGAATAAAGAACCGCCGGAAAATAACTTAAGCAGGTTGTCGGAATACCTTTTCAGACACGCTTCAGGGCAGCAAAAAGAAAAATGGCAAAAGGAAAGAAAAGGACGAAGGTTGAGATCGTGTTATTAGCTTTGGTGGTACTATCGATTGTACGCCAGTTTTTTCTCGGAAGTTACCATAATATGTTTCTGGGAATTCTGACACTGATCCTTTTTTCGATACCGAAAGTAATCGAAAAGAAACTGGGCGTAAACATTCCCGCCGGACTGGAGACAGTGATTCTGATCTTTATTTTCTCGGCTGAGATTTTGGGGGAGATCAATGCATTTTATGTGCGTATTCCGGTCTGGGATACCATCCTGCACACAACGAACGGATTTCTGATGGCGGCGATCGGGTTTGCCCTGATTGATATTTTTAACCGGAGCGAAAAATTTTCGATTAAAATGTCTCCATACTTTGTCGCGTTTGTTGCATTTTGCTTTTCTATGACGATCGGAGTCCTGTGGGAATTTTTTGAATTTGGCATGGACTGGTTTTTCCAGACAGATATGCAGAAAGATTGGATTCTTCCGGCAATCAGTTCTGTCAAACTCAATCCAAACGGTGAAAATGTACCGGTAAAAGTCGTGGTGGATTCTTTGATGGTCAACGGGCAGGAATGGAACCTTGGCGGATATCTGGACATAGGCATTGTAGACACGATGAAAGATCTGATGGTGAATTTTATAGGGGCCGTTGTATTTTCCATTGTCGGTATCTTATATTTAAAGCAGAGAGGGCGCGGAAAGCTTGCCGCCTCTTTGATACCGCAGGTAGAAGAAAAAAAGAGCTGAAACCTGAGTATGGAGGATAGTCCAAAAAAGTCTTTCCCCTGTTTTCGAAACGAAAAAAGAGGGCCGCGCACGCTGAGTGCATGTGTGCGGCCCTCTTTCCTTACATATGAAAATTTATTCTACAACTACGCCTTTCTGCAGCATCACATTTGCATACAGGGCGGATTCACTCGTGGCAATGATCGCATAGGCTGTATTTGCCTCTTCATAAAATGCAAAGCGCTCAATGTTCCCGACCGCTTTCGCGCCGCGCTGGTCGTATTTTGCAACGATTTCTTTATAAGTGTCCCAGATGGGCGTCTCCACGTCATCCCCGGGCATCACTTCCATCAGGTTCATTGGCTTTTCCACGTAGGTATCCAGTGGAAAGACTTTCAGGATTGCCTCTAAAATTTCCGGCACCCCGTGTCCGTCGCAGCGGATCACGATTGCGTTTTTCCCCATGGATTCCGCCGGGAAATTGCCGTCGGAGATTACCAGCCTGTCGCTGTGCCCCATCTCACATAACACTTTCAGCAGTTCCGGTGATAAGATTTTCGGTATCCCCTTTAACATATTCCTGTCTCCTTCTTATTTATACATCGGGCCGTATACTGCGCATGCCCTGTAGTCCTGTCCTTCCTTATCTGCTCCGAATGCATTCCATGCCGCCGGACGGAAGATATCTTTTTCCGGTACATTGTGCATGCAAACCGGGATTCTGAGAATCGAAGCCATGGTGATCAGGTCAGCGCCGATGTGCCCGTAGGAAATCGCACCGTGGTTTGCTCCCCAGTTGTTCATCACGTCATATGCTGTCCTGAAGGGGCCTTCCCCGGTACATCTTGGTGCAAACCATGTACACGGCCATGTGTAGTCTGTCCTCTTCCACAATGCATCGGATACCTCAAACGGAAGTTTGATCGTCCAGCCTTCCGCAATCTGGAGAACCGGACCTAAACCTTTTACAAGGTTCAATCGGATCATGGTCGCCGGCATCTCAGCCTGTGTCAGGAAACGGGATGAGAATCCGCCTCCGCGGAAATATCCGTTATCAGCCGCGTTCCATGTAGTTGCTTTGAGGATCGCATCCTGGTCTTCTTCCGTCACGTTGTACCATTCTTTCATGACGCCGTTGCCATCCGCATCCTTCGCCTCGCCGCACGCATCCAGGCAGGCAGCCCCGGAGTTGATCAAATGGATGAATCCGTCAGCGTCTTTTGCTTTTCCTTCAATCTCGTATCCGGTCACCCTCTTAACAGCGTCCCCGCTCCAGTATGTACGCACATCAGCGAATATCTGCGCGCGGTTTGTCAAAAGCTTCATGAACAGCATGCCAAGTCCGTTCAGCACGTCATTTTCCGTAGCAAGGATATAAGGCTCTCTTGCACCGTTCCAGTCAAAGGAGCTATTGAGCACTGCCTCTGCAAAATCTCCGTTGGGATAGAAGTCTGTCCACTGCCTCTGGCCCTGGAATCCTGCCGCGATCGCATTGTGGCCTACCATCTCTTCCTCGCGCCCTTCCGGCAGGTTCTTGTTGCCGCCCATGAGGTCTTTGATGATGACAGCCATCTTTACTACAAACTCAAACTGCTCTTCCTTTTCCTTGTCTGATTTCTGCAGCCAGTCCGGATTCTTGTCAAAACCGATGGTGCATTTTTCTTTTGCCCATGCGAGCGCTTTCTGGAATTCTGCCTCGTCATAAATTCCTTCTGTCATGCGGCGGATGATTTCCACCTCGTCTACAGACTCTACGCGCATCCCCAGATAAGATTCCATGAAATCAGAATCAATGATGGAGCCGCCGATCCCCATACAGATAGAACCGATCTGCAGGTAGGATGTCCCTCTCATGGAAGCCGCCGCAACTGCCGCGCGCCCGAACCTTAACAACTTTTCTTTTACATCTTCGGGAATATTGGCGTCATCAGCATCCTGAACGTCATGTCCATAAATGCCGAATGCCGGAAGCCCTTTCTGTGCATGTGTTGCAAGCACGGATGCAAGATAGACTGCGCCCGGCCTTTCTGTAGCGTTGAGTCCCCACACACCTTTGATGGTATTCGGATCCATATCCATGGTCTCAGAGCCATAGCACCAGCATGGAGTTACAGTCAGCGTAATATCTACCCCCTCTTTGCGGAACTTTTCCGCACATGCAGCGGTTTCACCTACACGTCCGATGGTGGTATCCGAGATCACAACCTTTACCGGATCCCCATTGGAATACCTGATATTTTCCTCAAACAGCTTTTTGGCTGCCTGAGCCATACCCATCGTCTGGTCTTCCAAAGATTCACGCACCTTCAGCGCTCCTCTTCTCCCGTCAATCGTCGGGCGGATACCAATTACCGGCTGTCCTCCAATCAATCTGCTTTCTGCCATTTTCTAGTCCTCCTTTTTATTTTAATAGGCTCTCGGAATCTCAAAGCCCTATTTTATGCGGCTTCCGAGAGTCGTTTT
>CATKXE010000089.1 GCA_949840465.1 uncultured Lachnospiraceae bacterium
CCCTCGCAAAATCAGATTCAGATAAATAATCTCCTGTCTGGAATACCCTGCGTTCTCAAGATGTTTCCACGCCGGTGTTCCCTCTTTCACGAATTTATTGCGCAATTCCAGCAGCGCCTTTAATACATACATGTCCCTTGTTCTGCATTTCTGTATCTTATCTTCATACATCTGCAGCACCCATGCATAGATCCCCTGATTTTCATATGCTTTTAATGTCCGTCCATTTCCGAAAAAACAGCTAAAAAGAGGTTTTACAAAGTCCCATGTCTTTGGATGCTCCTGCAGGACAAACGCTGCAAATACAGCTTCTCTCGTTTCCTTATAATCATGCAGCAAAATCTTCTGATATAATTTCCCCTGTTCTTCCGCCTTCTCTGAAAGCAGGTACAAAATGCAGGTCAGATAAAAATCCTGTTCCGCATGATTTTTTATTTTCCGGATAAAATCCGGATACTGTGCCCCAACAAACATAGATTCCTCTAAAAGCATCTTCTTCTCTGCCAGAGCCAATCCAAGCGCTCTTTCCTGCTCAATACCGCCTCCGCAGCGTTCTTCGTACCGTTCCAGGACTTCTCCCGGATAATTTAAGCCGAATACCTCTTCCATCGAATTTTTCAAGCACCCCGCTCCGAACAGACTTTTCCACCCCGTCTGCATGTCAAATTTTTTCTCGTCAGCCCCTCTTACAATGAGGGACTCCATCTGCTGCAGCAATGGGATTGCAATCGTATCTTCTAATGTAAATAGCCCCATCTTATTTCCTCCATTTTCTTCATATAGACAGTTACCCGTCTTTCCATCTGATGCCGGATTATCTTAATCTCCAGCCTTTTAAATAAAAAAATGGGAAATATATGGTTTATACGCTCCATATATCTCCCGTTTCAACAGTTACCCGGACCATGATTCTCCTTCAAAAATCCGCATTCTTTGATTTAGATGCAATAACTTCTTAATTTCCCTCCTTTTCCCATAAAAAAACATCCGGCCGAAACCAGACGCATTTTACCCGTATTATCTATATAAACCCATTTCTGGGGATTTTTCTTCTGTATACCAAACAAACGTTGTACACTGCAAAACAATTCAAATAGATATATAGATTATAATAGATATTTTTACATGTGTCTATACCCCAATCAAATCATTCACGAATCATAAACAAACAGCAGAGAAGATTTCTCTTTCTGCTGTTTTTTTCTCTTTACCATAACTACACCTCACCTTCTTCAGCCAAAATCTCTTCAAAGATTGGTGTAAAATCAATATCCTTAATCGCACCATATTGGCTGATAAAGTATTTTCCCATATAATCCTCATGCTTACGAACACCTTTATCTCCCGTCGTTCCAAAATCAGACAGCGAATACAAAATACTCTGATGACTGTCATCATCACGCTCTACAAATTTAATCTCATCTCTTCTGAACAGATTAGAGTTCAAAAAGATTGGATTGTGTGTATTGAAAATCAACTGTGCATGCTGGATATTAATGTCATCGTTATGAAAAACATTGATAATACTCATTAGCGCCATTGGGTGAATAGACGCATCAAACTCATCAACTATAAGTGTTCCTCCAGTTTGAATTGCTTTTATAACCAATGGAAACATATTGATAAAGCGGATTGTTCCGTAAGATTCAAAAATATCTGCTGCAATAGCCGCACTCTTTTCGTTCTTGATATCCCGAAAAACAGAATACAGTTTTGCGTCCGATTCATCTTCGTTTACGACAGCATTAGAAAAGCATATCCCTTTTATTCCGGCATGAATCTGAGAGTTTTAAGCAAAGAGGCCTGAGCATTCTTATATCTTAAAAATTTCTCAGGCCACTCTGTATGGTACGTACAACATCCCACGGTTTTTATTTTTCTCTTGCAAAATTCATTATCTGTAATACACTACAACGTATTACAAATGTATTTCAAACACTCAAAACTCTCTTTATTGCAGGGCTAATATTATCTATTCCTCCACCGCATATACACCTGATATCCAATAAACCCAAAAATTACTACCTTGACGGCCCACCCGTACTTCACCAGCTCCAAGAACACAAGCACGATGCATCCCGCCAGAAACATCTTCTCTTTCTTCCCCATAATCAGAAAAACGAATACGCAAGCTGTGATGAAACACTTCCGGGCAGCTTCATGGAATCGCTCCCCTGCTTCAAGGATGTAATACGCACCATACTCTGCCGGATGTCATAATTGACGCACTTTAACGCCCCTTCTGCCGTATAATAGATCTGTTCCAACGCATGCTCCGGGAATACATTGCAGATAACCGTCGCAATCTTTTTGAAATCCTCCATATCCTCACAGACCACAACTAGCTGCACCTTGCAGGACTCCTTCCCGGCAATCTGATCCATATAGGCACGAAGCCCGTATACCTTCCTCGATAGGTACCGCTCCCACTCCTCTTTTGTAAAGCGCTTGCTGTCAACCCTGGTGAAAAACGGCTCTATAATCGTCACAAACCGCTCATCCCCCACTTCATGCGTCAGCTTGGAATTAAATGTAATCCGTCCCTCCTGATCCCTATAGTCAGGCATAAAATCAAACGCTTTCAGATAAGGACTTTTTAGAAGCTCCGAGCTAACCAGCGATGCCGCCGCCCTCTCCACGATCTCAATCGGCGGTATCATATCTTTTTCCGGCCTTGCATCCGTATTCATCTTTAACGCCTGATAAATGACCTTTGAAAATTCCGGCGTCGTAGAATACAGGACAATATTATTGCCGTTCAGCTGATAGACAAACCTGCGCAGCATCCCCATTCCACACATTTTTTTAATCCGGCTAAGCAGCGCCTCCCGGTCTATATTCTTAGGCACATTCTTCTTCGGCCAGAAATTCCCCAGTACTTTCACCGTCGCAGCAACCACCTTTGGAATCGTAAAGCGGTACAGCGAGACTGCATAGCCGATGTATAGATCCGACAACACAAACTGCTCTGCATGGTAATAGCATGCAATCTTATCCAGAGAGTTCCTTCTGTCCGATTCCGGTACACTGATCTCCATTTCCGGAATATAAGCAAACAGTACCTTATCTCCCATTGTTGCCACAATATCCCGCGCGGCACGGTTTTCCATTCCTTCCACTCTTATACCTCCTCTGCCCCACTACCTTGATTCACTGATTCATCACCTGCATACGCCGTACCTTCATCCCCTGGCTCCTCTGCAGGGATTTCGTTCTCGCTTGCGATCTGTTCCAACGAAAGGGCCTGAAATACCCTGGCCTTCAAAGAACGTTCACTGGCATTGATGTAATAGATTGTCCCCATATATTCCATCCCCGGTACAATCGCAAAATCATGCCTCTGGGAAGGATATTCTGCAAACACCTGAATGTCATCCAGCCCGTTGATCTCCCCAAACCAATGGTTTTCCCTTTTGGAAAGGCACCGGATTTTCACAATATCGCCTTTATGGTACTTTTCCTCCAGCTCCTTGCTGTCCCACGGGTCCTGTACCAGCTCTTTACGCGAACAGGAATATTAATACATCCCCTTCCTTTCCACCCTCTCCAGAACTATAACATCCAGAATGTCCCCGTAAGACGCTTTCCCGCGCAGGGTCTCGGTAAATGTCCTTTTCCAGTTCCCCACATAGATAAAAGCCGGAATCCCCACGCCGCACAGGTCAAGCCACACCCCGGTATCTACCGGCTCGCCCTTAACCATCTTTGTCTGTATCTTCAGCACTTTGCCCTTCACAACAATCGGCGTCTTCTCTTTTCTTGAAAGATATTTCTGCAGCTCCGTCTCTATCTCCGGACGCTTTTCCAGCCTTGCTGCCTGATGGCTTACATAGACGGCTTTTCTCGCCGGACCAATGCCTGTCACTTTGACACAGTACACATCCTCCAGCTTTTGCGCCCGGTAGCGCAGATCGTAAGGTTTCCCGTTAATCTGGTCCGCCGGCATGATAACTGTAATATCCTCATCCACCTGGGAAAGATCCCCTGTTATGGAATCAACCCTCGAAAATGACAGCATCATATATTCCCCGCTCTGGAATGCCGACTCATATTTCTTCAAATGCCCTCTTCTTTCCGACACACCCGGCCGGTTCCCCTGATTCCCCAGGAACAGGTCACTGATATTCTGCAATGTATTCATAAATAACCCCTTTCTTCCTATATAAATATACTGATCAGCTTTGTAATGCCAAATGTAAAAATAATCAGCAGTAACGGTACTGTTACCACAAAAAAAGTAATCGCAAATCTCCTCAGTTTTTTATTAAGTTTTGCAGTCACTGCAATAAATACCCCGACTAAAAACGAAATCACACCGATAAACAAAGACCACGCTTTGATCCCCACCAAATGCCTGTAAAAGACATTTGCAATGCTGCGCAAAATCCGTTCCATCAGAGGTCCCTTCACCTCTATCTCATCTGTTGTTTCCAAATGTTCAAATCCGTCTGTCCAGTTCTTCTCTATGCTCTCCTGCAGGGAATCATAGATGTCCTCCTGCCTGTCCCCGCCATCTGCCGCATATACTACGCTTAAAGGAATCATTGCCATAAGAATCCAGACCATGAGCAGCCCTGCCCATCTCCAACGCCTCATAACCCCTCCTTGTTTCTTCATAGAGTCCTAAAAAATTCCTCCATCAGGCTCTCTTTTTCACCTGCCCCTGTTTTTTTTATTTCTGCGATTTCCTCTTTCTTATGTGAGGAAACCGCCTCCAGAAATGGTGTAAACACACTCTCCTTTTCCTGCGTCCTGTACCAGATAATCCCCGGACTGCACATGCTGAACAGCTCCTCCATCTCCGTAAGGATCTCCTGTTTTTGCTCCAGGCGCATCATGACTGCTTTTATTACACTCCCCATGCCCTCTTCCTCCAGGATGCTTTCCATCCGTGCATACACCTCCTGTCTTTCCGCTATGGAAATGACCGCAATGGTGTCCTCGGATAATGCATACATATTCCCCAGTTCAAGGGACGCGACTCTTGACACAAGCTGCCGGACCCTTTCCTCCATCTCTTCTGAACCCTTTAGGCGAACCCCTTCCCGATATTTATCCCAGCGGAATCCACAGAGGATCACCTGATACCCTTGCTCCTGGATTCTTCCGACCACCTGTCTGAAATACATCCTGCCAGGCAAACCCGTTCCGGCATCCAGATATCTGTTAAAAATGCGCATCCTCTCGTCTTGTGAGACCTGTAGGAAAAAAGCCATCATCTGTCCTATTCTCCATATAGACTTGTCCGGGTTCAGTTTTTCTCCCGCCCTGCTCTCTATAATCCATAACCCTGCAGTTCCACGCCTTCGTATAGAAAGCGGCACCGCCATATGGCTGCTTATTCCCTGCCTCTGCGAAGTAAAACAGAAAAACTCTTTACCGTTATTTTTATATTCTTTCCCGGCAGATCTCCTTAAAAATTCTGTTTCATCCGCATCTAGGATCGTTGAGGATACCAGTTTCCATCCATCTTCCTCACTCCGGCCAAGGATTGTATGCTCCTTTCCTGGCAGGCAGTCTGCAAGAAAGGCGCTTACTTCTGTGAAAAACTCTTTTCCGCTGGTATTATACAAATCCATTAATTCACTATATATTTTCTCCAATGTCATTCTTGTGTCTCCTCGATATTTGCTACCTGTTGGATTACATCCTCCAGATATTGTATCTTTCTTCCTTTAAATATCCGGTTCAACAGATAATAACGTGCTACATGGTATTCTTTTGCAATTTCGTCTATGGTCTTCTTCCCACAGGCGATTGCCAGATATCCATACAGGCTGTGCAGGTAACCGACATTATAATTTTCCCCAAACCCAAGCTCCGCACTGGTACGCTCCAGCATTTTCCGGTATGCCTGCAGCTGGAGCTGCTTTCCCTGCTTATTGACGCACAGCCAGTCATCCAATGCCTCCTCCTGCGCCTGACACACAGCGATCCGCTGCAGCGCATACCATGCAAGCTCCCTGCGCCCATCATCATCCAACTCTATGCTCTCTCCTGCATACATGATCTCCGGGAGAAGCTTTATACTGCCGTCTTCCCAAAAATATAAATCGCTAAGCTGCATATCTAAAATGTCCTGAATTCGAAGCACTGTGTGCAGTTGAAGAAAAAAAGCGGGATAAGCCCCGGTATTATATATTTTTACATGCTCCCTAAGCCTCTCCAGGTCTTTTAAAATCATTTCAATTGACGGCATTTCTGTCATATGACTTGCTCCTTTCGTACCACTGCCCTCCAAATTCCCTATTGTTGAATAAAAGATATCTGTTCCGTGCCGCTTTCCTGTATCAGGTAGCTGCACGTTCCATCCACCATCTGGGCAATAACATCTGCACAGAATATTCCTTCCCCGTCTTCCCTTGTCTGCAGGTACAGGCTTACTCCCTCTGCCTCTTTGGCATAAGCAATCCGAATCGCTTCTACTCCGGTAACAATCTTTCCCTGATAAGAAACTGTCGGCGGCTCCTGCTGTGCCGGCACAGATGGTTCCCCGTTTTCTGCAATGTCTACGCTATATGTCTGTTCTTCTGCAGCGGCGGCCGACGGCGTTACAGCCTCCTGCTGGTCTGACACCGGATTGTATGTTTCTGCCAAAACCGGCACCTGCCCCGCCTCGCCTGCCGCTGTTGCTGTCAATGCTGTCTGTTCCTGTGTTTCATGTCCTTTGTCCGTTTTTTCTGTAATAGTATCCTTGAAATTACGGTCAGCAGTTTTTGTATCTTGTTTTTTCTTTTGTTTCTCCCTCTTCTTCGCTGTCTCATCTGCCACATGCTCTGTTTCATCTGCACCAACAGCTTTCATATCCTTTTTATCGCTTTCTTCCGAATAGCTGGAAATCACCGGTATGCCAGTTTCCCTCAATTGGTGCTCGGAATACAGGAAAAATCCAAACAAGATAACAGCTGCAATAAAGATCAGTGTTATACCAAATGCAATCGCACGGAACGGCAGGCTTCTCTTTTCTGCCTGTCCGAGGGCGCCTTTCTCTTCTACGCCCTCCTCTTTTGGCAGTGCATCAAGAACCCCTGTCGGGAAATCTTTTTCATCCGCGCAAAATCCAAGTAAATCAGAAATATCCTCATCAATCATTTCCACCACCTCGTGCTCTTTTGCACGCGGGATCTCCTTTTCCTCTGCTGCAGACGGCGCCCTTGGGTAAATCTCTTTTTCTGGCTGCCTGAGAACTTCCAGATTGAAAGTCAGTTCCTGTTTCTTCTTAAAAGGCCAGTGCCGCCTCTTTTTTTCTTTAAATCCTGTTACTTGCTGATATATTTCATCAGAACCAAGCGTCTTCTTTACTCTCTCGGAAAAATGCTCAACTAAGTATATATTTTCTATGATTTTTAGAGAATTTGCAACGTAATGATATTTTTTTATGATTTCTTCTTCATCTTTTGTCTCTTCCACATAGGTAATGTATCTCTCCATACGATCCTTATCCACAATTTCCAGTGAACGCATGGCATCCGCCGCAGTGGATATCTGGTAATACTCCCTGCATTCGCGCCGTGTTCTTGGATAAAGGATGCGCTCCATGATATTCTCCGCAGTGGCATCCTCCTCGTACAGTGCATTTAATATGCCCGCCGTATAGAGCACTTTCATGTATGTATTTGCCCGGTGGGACTTGCGCAGGGAAATGACAATATTCAGGTTATAATCATCCGTCAGCTCTGCCAGCTCCTCCGCCGTATACGGATAGCTGCTCTGCATTGCTTCCTGCAGCACCAGCAGACGGAATTCCGGATGTTCACTTACATACTGCCGAATTCCCTCCTTTCGGTATCTGCTGACACACACAGTTTCGTACCCTTTTCCGCGGGCCGTCTCCTGAAGCGCTCCGCAGATGTCATCACTGGCTTCACTGGACAGCCCGCATAATATGTACAGCTTTTCCATCTGTTCCTGCATATCTGTCCTCCTTTATTGTTCCATCGTGTCAAGTACCGTACATCTATCAATCTTCCAGCCGTTCTCCTGAACCAGCGATAATTCCACGATCTGCCGGATTCCAAAACTTCCAGAGCCGGACAGCCTGTACCATACCACCGCAATTGACTCCACATGCCCTTTCTCTACAGTACGGAAATAACAAGTCAGCTCCATTAGTTCTGAAACCATCCTGTTCGCCGGATACTCTTCCTCGGCTTCACCAGACATCGGAACAATAGATTCATATGCCTCTTGCGTCATATATTCCTTTGCGCCTTCATAAAACATACGCTTCGACGTATCATATGTGTATAATACCTCTGCAAATTTGCGGACGGTTTCTTCCGCAGACGGCTCCACTTCTTTCCTCTCTTCTGCTTTTATCCCTATATCCTCTTTTTGCACCTGCCCTCCCGGCATACCGATTAAGAGCGCAGCTGCCATACATGCCAGCAGGCTTAGCATCATGATAAACATTAAAACTATCTTTTTTCTTCTCATATCGTCTTCCTTTTATCTATTTTCTTCCAAAACACACGAGCTTCTCCCTGTAATATCCCGACAATGCAGAAAACTGACATCGGCTTCCGCCAGCATGGAAAAACTGCCCGTTTCCGGTATAGACCCCTACATGCGTAATTAATGTCCCTGCATTATATGTAGCAGTAAAAAAGACCAGATCGCCGGGACGTGCCTGGGATTCGCTGATATGGGATACGGCATCGTATTGTTCCTGCGCCGTCCTTGGAAGGGATATTCCTACAGACTGATAGAGCTTCTGTGACATGGCAGAACAGTCAATCCCTGATTTTGAGGTTCCTCCAAATACATACGGCACATTTTCATACTCCTTCATTACCGCATACATTGCTTCGTAGTTTTCCATAGCGCCGCCTGCAGGGGACGTATGTATATGGGAACGGACATGTTCTACATATTTTACATCCCCATAGCCGCTCCAACCGGCTCTGGCTGCCATCATGCCCGAAAAACTGCGGGCTGCTTCTTCCGAATGCTTCCCTCCATAATGATCACGGACATAGCCTATATACCCGCCCCCGAAATTATAAGACTGGATGACCGTATCCATATCCACCCCTGCCTTTTTTCCGGATTCCGCCAAGGCCGCAAAATACCGTATCCCCTGTTCCAGGCTCACCAATGGGTCTGTAATGCTGTTCGGTGCCATGCCAGCGCTCTCTGAGCACTGCATGATGTCAGGATACCTGTCAGAATCCCCGCCTGATTCCTGCGCAATCATGGCAAGCAGGATTTCAACATATTCACCCACCCCGTATTTCTGCGCATATTCCTGGACATACGGCCTCCACCGCTCCACAAGCGGAGATACGTTGGCCGTTCCGTACATACTATCATCTCCTGGAAATTCACATCCTGACAGCTGCAATAGCACCGCCAGTACCAGAAAAAGGGCTATGATACTTTTTTTCTTCCCCATATTCACCATTTCTCTTAGAAAATATCCTTATTCTGCTTCTCAATAATGGCCCGTATCTTCTCCTGAATTGATTTTTTTGCAGAATGGTATCTTTCTGTTCCTTTCTCATAATCTGGCTGTAGGCTAAGTTTCTTCATGACCTCCTCCGTCATATATTCTGTCTGTAGTTCAATGCGTTTTGTGCGCTCCTGCCGCTGGGTAAGCTTAATCCCCTGTGTCTCCCAGACCGTTGCCCTGTACTTTTCCGTCTCAATGTTCGCATTTTTCAGGGCGAGTAGCGCCGCGCTGTTACGCAGTTCTCCGGAGGATGTAATAATCTTCTTTAGCGCCTCTGTACTGTCCCGTTCTATTTCCGCATGAATCTGCCGGAGGACCGCTTCGTTTTGTGCTGAAACCGTTTCATGCATTACGTCCGGCATCCTCCCCCTGCGGTTTCCAGGCAATACAATCTCCTGTACGGCACTATGGTTGTTCTGTCCGGGTGCGCCTGCAGTTACCGGAAGAACCGGCGAAGCATCTGCCTCGCCATAAGCCGCTTCAAAATCGGTACTGGCCGCGGCTCTTACCGCAGGTTCCTGGTAAATGCCGCTATACACAGCCCTCCCGTTCCTGACCACAGCCCCGGCAGAACGCACTGCAATATCCGCTGCACTTCCGGCCGTCTTCGCACCTGCCATTACTACAGTACCCGCTGTATTTCTGGCTGCCTTTGCACCTGCCATGGCGGCAACTGCCGCTCCGTTTCCGGCCGCTGCGCCTCCCAGCGCACCCGCCGCTGCCGACATCGCCGCCGTTGATGGCTGCAGGAACATGCTCCCGCCTCCAAAAAAGGCTGCGCCTGCCATGCCTCCTGCCACAGAAGCCGTTCCTTTCACGATACCTGACACCGCCCTCTGCCTGTACAGTTTCTTAAGCTGTTCATTTGAAAGTGCATTTCTAAACTCCGGCTGTTCAAAGTTATTGATATTCGCGCGTTTACAGATAATCTCAGACCTTGCGTCATCAAAGGCACTGGGCACCGCGCCGTTCTGTCCGCCCCGGAACGCTTTTGCCTGATTCCGGAGCATATTCATATCCCGCATCTGCCCTGCAATTTTCTGATCGGTCTGTGCTGCCCGGAGCGCTGCGTCCGCCCGCCTCTTTTCCAGTGCCTGTTTCTCTTCAGAGCCTTGCTCATACTCTAATTTTTCCTTAGCAAATCTCTTTTCTTCACTCTGGAAATGCGCCTTCTGCGCCCGCAGTCCGTCAATGGTATCCTGCTTTTGTTCCATGGCCAGGTCAAGCTTCCTGAGAGCCTCGTTCTTCGTATGTATTTCTTCCGGCCCTATGGGCACATTACCTTCACTGTCCATTTCTCCGGTAAAAGAAGTTTCTGACAAGGAACTTTCCCCGCCATCTGGTTTCTCTTCTTTTACTATATAGTCTCTTTCTGTTCCCACGGTATC
Organism: uncultured Lachnospiraceae bacterium; assembly: GCA_949840465.1. GTDB lineage: Bacteria > Bacillota > Clostridia > Lachnospirales > Lachnospiraceae > Schaedlerella. Next base: position 10,840 of record CATKXE010000089.1, read on the forward strand.
GTTTCCTTCCGTATCCACAGCATCTTCCGGGCCCTCTATTTCCAAACCTTCCTCCATGCCCTGGACTCCGGCAGTTTCTGCATCAAAGCCTTCATCCTCTAAAGGCCCAGCCTCATAATCCGGAATGGAAGCTCCATCATCCAGGGCTGTTCCATCATAGCGTCCTCCGGCACGTTCCAAGTCGGAGGAATCTGCTTCTTCCGGAAGGCCGCCCTGATCCGGACGCCTACCTTCATATCTGTCCTGGGAATATCCTTTCGCAGATTCCCCATTCTGGCTGTATCCCCCAAGCAGCGACTCTCTCTCCTCTTCATCGCTCTCTGCCAGCTCCTTATGCATTTTGCTCTTCTGCAGATCAGAATGAATATCGGAAACACGGCCAAAAGCGCTCTTCGCCTTATTTGTAAGCGCTCGTCCAAGCGTTGCCAGCGCCATAATCCCAAATAATCCGCCGCGCTCATTACTCTGGACGCCAAGCAGAACCTTAATGCGGTTCCGTGAAGGAATAATGAGCATACACATAATCATCTGAATGATTGCAATTCCCTTAATCACATCAGCAAGCATCATGCTTGTCAGGAGCGGCACCATTAAAAGCACCGCATCCAGCACAGGAGTAAGAATATCTGACAATACATTCATCATCCAGTTCCCCAGCAGATCCCTTTTGGGGAAATGTAACAGGCACATAATGGGGAATACAACAAAGCAGATCAGCAGATCAATCGCCAGCGCTACATACAGAATCGCAAAGTAAAGGGTAAGCAGCACCGTTCCAAGATACATCAGGGAATCAATAAATCTCCCTGTTCTCTCCGCATTGATCAAAAACGCCTTCGCCAAAGAGAGGGTCGCCCCTCCGGTTATCATTTCCCCAGCCGCACTCTTGATGCCATATAGCGCTACATCCCGCGCATACAGAACAACATCGAATATATAAGGCATTAGCGTCAGCACAGCAAATTTCATTGCCGTGGAATAAAAGCCAGTCTTCACTTTTTCCCGGCTCTGTGCCGTCTGGCCTGTCCAGGCACTTTTTGCCAGCAGATATACGAAGCTAATACCCAGAAATACAAATGACATGCTCCGGATCAATGTATAACATACCGAAGCGGTCACACCATAAGGATTCCCTGACCTCAGCTCAAAAGCAAAAATATTCACAGAATTCGGTTTCCCACTCCCCACACGCCCGTAAATAATATGATCCAACCCTGTTCCAAGGTTTTTTTCCATGAGCGAGATCAGGCTGCTCGCCGCATTCCGTATCAGCTCTGATAGATACTTTTCCACTATCCCCGGCTCTCCTGGCTCGATATCCTGCACCTCATCCGCTGCATCCACGGAGTCTGAGTATATGGTTTCATCCGCATTATCAAGCCACGGGGATCTTCCCGAAAAGCGGTCTTCGTTTGCCTGGTCAACCTCATTTTCCAGGCTGCCTTCCCCAGATGTCAGGTCATCCGGCAGTTCAGTGGCATATGCTGCATTACCGCAAGCCAGCAGGATAACCAGAAAGAACAGCACGATATACACCGCTTTCCTGCCTGTTTTTCTTTTGATATTTCATAAACGCCCCTCTATCATGCATACATTTGCTGTATAATCCGGGGATCTGTCTCCACAAACACTGCCTCGGCTTCCTGCAGATAGTCTATCTTGCAAAAACAGACCTTCCCATTATCCACAATGCAGACCTCCCCTTTCCGGGTGCTGGAATCATCATCCGGATCGCCGCCCAGTTCCAGTACCCGGTCTGTCTGCCCGTTTGTCAGGTTCAGGGCCTCCTGCACCCATTTCCGGTCCGAGTATGACTGCTTAAAAACAAACTTTGCTGCCGCCTGCTTTAAAAGCGCCTCCGTCTCCCTGCAGCAGTCATAATCCTTCAACGCCTGTGTTGCCGTCCAAAGGGAAACCAGCCTTTTTCTCGAGGTGCGTGCCACATAATCCAGGCTGGCAACTGCTGATTTCATGTTAAAGTTTTGGTGCACCTCATCGACAATCACTCCCAGGCATTGGGTCTTTTTCGGATTCGTCGCATTTGTCTTGATAAACTGCTCATTCAGATAACTTAATGCAATCTGCCGTGCAATGGGCCGCTCAGACTCCGGGAGCTGGGAAATATCAATGTTTGTAAAGCATTCATTCTCCCTGATCTTAATCGTACTCTGCCCGTCATAATAAGCCTTTGAGCCGTGAATCTTTAACACCTTCCCCTTGCAGGAGCATACCCGGCCCTTTTTCCATTCTTCTCTGGTATAAAAACTCATGCACTCCGGGCAATAATACAATTCACGCACACGATCCTTTAAACTGTCCAGTATGATCCGGTACGCCTTCTTATGTTCTGCAATTGTATTTACCTTGTCATATATGAGTGCCTTTTTATAAAAATCTGAGAGCACCGGCATCTTTTTCCTTATCTTTCCACTTGTCAGAATACCATTTTTTAATCCCTTCCCAGACTCATACAAGGATTCCACCACATTGTCATAAATTCCCTTTTCCTCATATAATTCTGCAATAATGTCTGTTACGATCCTCTCTATGTGAGTAACAAGCGAAAACTCCGCCGGCTCTTTTCCTCCCTGGATTAATGTCATCAGATCCGATTTTGCATTTGCAATCTTATCCTGAAGCCGCAGCACTTCATAAGTGCCGCTGATCTCCGACCACTCTTCCTCCTTGTCGATATCAAACAGGTTTATAACATTCCCCGCATTATTTTTTATCTCGTAATTCGTGCCGCACATGATATCTGCAAGCATTGCATACTCTCCCCGGTTTCCTTTTGCCTGGGAATCAATACATACAAAGCGGTATCGGTTCTTCGTGATGTATCTGGATGCCAGTATCTTCATACAAGCCGATTTCCCAGTGCCGGTCATTCCCGCAAAAACCATATTATAGCCGTTGTGTTTCTTTTCATACACATCGAAAGCCACCGGCATTCCCGTACTCATGTTGCGTCCGATAATGATTCCCTGCGGATGGAAAAAGCTGTCCTGCGTATGGTTGAAGATACTTGCCACGCTGAGCTTGTCCAGTGTATGGCGCTTTAATCCGCTGGATCGGATAGGGCCTGCCG
>CATKXE010000090.1 GCA_949840465.1 uncultured Lachnospiraceae bacterium
TCACCTGCCTTAAATTGTTTCTTCGGTTTTGGCAGATAACTTTTCACGTGATTATATTTCTTTTCCGGGTCTTTCCTGTCAGATGTCACTTCGATTGTCGCCCGTCCCGTTGCCTGGGGGACCATCTGCCAGTTCATTTTTACATGTCCGCCCACCTCTTCCGCTCCAAGGGATAGAAAGAACTCCGCTAATTTCCATTCCATCCCTTTATATAAAAACAGGCTTTCCGTTATAACTGTTGTACCCTCCGGGGCATCTATGCGGATCTTCAGCAGCGCGCGTTTACAGGGAGGAACTTTGTCACTCCCTTCATACCTTCCCCTTTCAAAGCTCTCTACAACAAAATCATAATCACCTTCTGGAAGGAGCGTATATTTACTGACCGCTACCTCATCATCCCAGTCCATTTCTCTTCCTCTGATATCTTCACTCATAATTTGTCACCTCTTCAATTTATTCAAATGGGATTTCATAGCTGCTTCTGATGTCTTCAACAACTGCCAGGACTTTTGGCCATGCAGCGATCAGGCAGCCGTCAACAAATTCCTTCGGCAGGTTCTGGAAAGGCGTGCCGCGCGGGAAGAACCCACGTTTATACACTGCTTCCATAATCTCCTCTTCAGATACCAGTTTTTGGTACATCAGATCCTGCAGCGCCTTTGGTATATAGCTGTTCAGCCGGAACGCGCTTTTGGACATATCCGGCTCCGGCGGCTTTGCCCCTTTCGCTGTCCCGCCCCCATGCGGTGCCTGATTGGCTTTAATGGGGCTCTGTGGATCTGGGGCAGCCGTGTTTTCGCGCACATGTGTATCTTCTTTGCCCACCGTAGTATCCGGCTCCATATTTTTTGCAGAGCCAGTATCAAACTCCATCTGCTCCGGGGTTCCCTCCGGGATATTCACGAAGGAATAATCTGCCTTTTCTTCTTGTGCAGATGCAGCGTCCTTGGATTCCGATTTCGTTTCCGGAACTTTGTTTTCCACATGCCGAATATCCTGCTGCCCTAAATCCTTTTCAAGGATATGCGCGATCTCCACATAATCAAATGGGATTTCCTCTTTCAGCCCATAACGGTTCTTTGCATCCCAGCAGGGATGGTGGCTCGTATACATAACACGCTTCCCGCCCTGAGCCTTATGCTTTTTTCCCTTGTCATCTACAGCGATGGAATACGTCTTGTAGTTTGCAAACAGGAGCATATCCGACCATTCCTTTACCAGGGGTGCCGTCTGGGAAGAAGTCTTCGTTCCCAGCTTCAGTTCGTAACGGTCATAGGCCCCCATTTCGTCCGGCTGCTCAAATTTACGCATCTGTGCATGGGCTGTCAGCACCACATTGATCCCTGTTTCAATCAAATCCGACAGCCGGTTTAGAAAACGGCCAAACTCTTCCTTTGTATAAATATAACCTTTGCCGTATCCAAAACTTTCAATCCCGTCCTTCTGGTGCTTCGTACAGATAAACTCAATGCAGAGCTGCTCTGCCCAGTCAACTGTATCAATCACGAGCGTACTGCATACATGGGGATTGTTCTTTACATAGTCAATCTCCTGCAACAACATTTCCCAACTGGTAGGGCGTGGCAGCCTTGCTACGTCCATGCTTCCCGTACTCCCCTCTGTGTCAATAAATACCGGGTTTGGAAATTTTGACGCAAAGGTGGATTTCCCAATACCTTCCGGGCCGTACACTACGACTTTCTTCGCTTTCTGGATCACGCCTCTTGTAATCTTCACTAAAAGTCACCTGCTTTCCATTCTTTCTGCTCTGTTGGCTGTTCTTCCGGGATATTCTGGCCTGCCACATACCCATCTTCAATCAGAATTGAGCACTCGTCCCCGGTGCTGACCCTGGTAGCGATTGCCTGGAGCCCTTCCTGTTCCAGCCATGCCCCAAACTCATTCAGCGTATGGAGATCCATCTGCTCCAGTTTATCCAGAAGTACAAAACCACATTTCGGGTTCAGCTTCCTGACAATGGCAGTTCCTACCCTCAAACGGTCTGACCCGGACATATTGTCCCATTTCTGTCCTTTATAGACGAGTTCCCCATTTTCCACAGATAACTCTGGCAGTGGGAGGTCTGCATTTTTTAACAGATTTATTTTTGATGTCTGGACACCATTGATCCTGGCTGTCAGGCTGTTATACTGTTCTTCATAGGTAAGCGCATCCTCTTCCGCTTTATCCTTGTCCATATTTGCCCGTACCCTGCGGTTGATTTCTTCGATATTCATAATGCTCTGCTCCAGTTCCGCAGTAGATTCGTCATGGAGCTCCTGGGCATCCATCATGGCCACGTTCAGGGAGGTTTTTGCATCAGACAGCTCCTGCTCCTTCTTCTGGAGCTTTGCCCTCATGGCTTCCACTTCCTGGCTGAGGAATGCGACTGACTTTCTGTAGGAATCGGCGCGCTCCCTCTTCTTCTGGTTTTCCCCGTTTCTTGCAAGGATCTCCTGCTGCTGCCTGATCAGTTCCGTAGGTGATACCAGTTCTTTTGGCGCGTCTGGGAAATAAGGCTGCTCTTTTGCAAATTTCTTTTTCTGGTCCGCAATCCTTCCGATTGCAAGGCGCTCATTGTATAAATCCTTTTCTTCCTTTTCCAGTACTGTGAGCCTGTCGCCAATCCCGATAATCTTTAAGAGGGTCTTTGCTTTTTCCCTGCTGGGTGACTCCATGAATTTCGGAAGGTTCAATGCCAGCTGCTCCACAAATTCATTTAGAAGCTGCTGCCCGCCTTTATTTCCGTCTGGATCCGTAACTTTTAGGCTGCTGTTCTTCCCTTTCCGCTCCACGATCAGGCCGTTGCTCATAACGAAATGCAGGTTCGGAGGGATTGTAGATCCCTCACGCTGTGCCTTCGATGGCCTGAAATTGTCACCGCCCAGAGCCCATGCAATGGAATCCAGGACAGAAGTCTTGCCCTGGTTGTTATTTCCCCCAATAATTGTCAGCCCGTTAGCTGTCGGTTCTATTTTTACGGCCTTAATTCTTTTCACGTTCTCAATTTCCAGTTTGTTAATCTTGATGCTTTCCATTTTTATCTCCCTTCTATGATTTTATCCTTATCAGCTGGCTGCCTTAATGCAGCCAACCTTTTTGGAGTCTTTCTTTGTCCTGCTTGCCTGTAGCCTGCCTCTCTTAACCCCAGGCTCCTTTGGCTCTGCCTTAGCCTCCGCTTTTACAACATATACGCTCTGCTTGACCCGGAACACTTCGTACAGTTCCTGCTGGCCATGCTTTTTCCGGTAGTTGTAGAAATTTGAGGCCGTTTTCTTTGCTTCATCCGCATCCGCATATTCAATGCACATGTTCTTCATATCCTTCATTTCAAGGAAGTTCTCCAGGGCTTTCGCTTCATCACTTTTATTTTTTCTGGCCCTCTCCGGGATTTTGACGTTATAGCTTATATTCATATCCTCTTCTCCATAATTGATATAATGCAGGTTGTCAGCCGTCACGGTATCCATATAGGTCATGCCCTCGAACCCGGGGATGGCTTCATCCAGGCTGACCGTCTGGATCCTCCTGGCTTCTTTCTTCAAATGGCTCCCGATCGCTGACCTCATGTCCTGCCGGGCAATCGTGGAAAACCTCCAGCTATGCAGCTCCGGCCTCTGGAACCATTTCTTTACAGACAGGAGGTAGCGCAGGATCACTACGTCATACCATTCCTCCGGGTCCAGTTTCCGGCTCCGCAGGTACTGGAAAATGACCTGATGGTTCTCTTCCGCAAAACGCTGTTCTTCCACCGTGAGGGGCGTATACTGTGTCCTTGCATGCACTGTTTACCCCCCCCCGCCTACAGATGTACCAGAATGTCCCTGGCCATTGCGATCCCAGAGTCTGCCTCCACATTGATCAGGCGTTTGTTTCCGCTGGCAAATTCGACTTCCACTGTAGAATCAGGAATATACCTCAAACTTATAAGGTTCTGGAACGTCTTTGTCTTCTGCAGCTCTGCCAGAAGGAGCGTACAGATTAATTGCTTGTCTTCTTCTGGCCCCAGCCCCTGTCCCTTTCTCCCCGTCCCATCAGGCGTGATTGCACCCATCAGGAATTCCGTGGATTGTTCCGGCAGTTTTTTACCTTCCCATATATGCCGTGCTATATGGCGGTAGATATGCATTGCAAAATCCATCAATGCGCGGCCGCATTTTTCAAGCCGGTTTTCCCTAACCCAATGGGCACCAGCTGCCCCTACTAAAACAAACAGTTCATGCCTGGATATGAGTGCTTCATTTTCATTGATTTTTACCATTTACAAATCCCCCACTTTCATTTAAAATAGAATTGGTTGTTTTGCAGAGCGCCCAACGGTTGCCGCCGTTCCTAGGCGCTCGTTTTTAATACCAAACAAGTTGCCCGTCCTCTTCCCGGTAATGGAACCACTGGCCGTTCTCATAGCTGATCCTGACAGAGCCGTCCGAATCCCGCCAGATTCCGATCACGTCCCCCTTATCCCAGCGCATTTTCCTGTTTTGAAAAGCCTTCTTATGGGCTTTAATGGCCACTTCTACTAGCCGCAAAAGCGGTAAGCCCTCCATTTGCATCCTCATGCCACGGCCCCTTTCCTGATATATTTCGTGTATTTCCCCATGACGGATACTGATTCGCCTGATTTATATATTTTCCTGATATCCGTTATGGTTTCATCTTTGAGCAGCTTCAGCCAATCAAGCAGATCCACCCAGCTGTGTGCATAATTGCGGCACTGTCCGCCATAATATTCTATTCTGTATATCATATATTCCCTTCCTTTCTCCACTCCTTTAGTGTTACACTATGGCATGCGACGCCTGTCCCGCCGTTTCTTTTGGTTCCGGGCAGATTCCCGGATGTATTTATCCATTTCCGGTCAGCCTCCTTTTCACATCAATGCGTTTTCTGGAATCACTATAGTCCGCTCCACTATCGGGAACAGATCTGCTATTTCTGCCGGCGAGAATTCCGGCGTATACTTTGCCGCATTCTTGTCCGCCAACTGCTTGCGGTGGACGGAATAATCATAATAGACATAAAAATTCACTTTGATTCCCTTTTCTTCCACCAGAGCATATCTGTTATACCGCCCGGCCTTAATCTGTTCCTTTATTTCATGGACTTTCTGGTAAAACATTGACCGCTTATCGCCGAATACCCCCGCCACCTGGTTTGCATTCAGCAGCAGCTTGTCCGGCATCATTTTGATGATCTCTGCCATGTTTTCATCTCCTTCCCTTTCACTTGTATTTTTCTTCCTACTCTCCTATAATCTAAGTACAGGTATCTACCAATGCCGAGTACGAAAGAAAGGAGAATATCCATGGAAAAAGTTTACGCATGCCTCACTGGAAATTGGGTCTGCCTGAACGATGATCCCGAATGTGTAATGGGGGAAAATCATGTTAATCCTCATCAATGGTACGAAGAAAATGCCGTGATATGGGCTCCCATTCACCGTGAGGAAAAAGATACCTACTATCAGTTGGACTACATCAAAATCTTCTATCACGGCAAGGATTACAGAATCAACCCAATATTCATACAAATAGTTTCAGAATAGTTCTTTGTATGAATCAATTATGACTTCGGGGCTTGCCATCTTAATTTTATTCCTCTGCATGGAAGCCTCGCTGTCAAATTTCCGCTCAATCACATGTTTCAATTTTTCCCATTCCAAATATGTAATCCCCTGCATTGCCTCAATAATTAACTTTATTTTCTCGTCTGTCATTTGCCCCACCTCTACACCATCTCCTTTTCCCTGCTTCTTCCATCTTCACCCTTAACCTTGCCAGTGCTGTTTGAGATCAGACCACACATCAGACCGAATACCCTGTTCTGACCAGCTTCGTCCAACAATGGAGCCATAATAAGAATGTTTTTTAATGTATCATCTTCCGAGAGTTTAATTACATCCGTTAATGCTCTCATACTTTTCCCTCCTTTCGTTCTCTATGAGAACATTATATTTCTCATAGCAACATTTGTCAAGTTGTTTTTTGTTGACTTTGAGAACATTTTATAGTATTATCTCTGTAAAGGCAGGTGAAATGAGTGAATAAACGCATAAAAAAAATACGAGAACGTTTCAATTTAACGCAAGATGAATTCGGTAAAAGAATTGGTTCAGCCAGAAATACTATAGCTAATTACGAAAATGGCAATCGCAATCCCTCAAATTCAGTGATTTTATCAATATGTCGGGAATTTGGAGTAAATGAGGTCTGGTTAAGAACCGGTGAAGGCGGAGACGATAACATGCTTACAAAAGTCTCCGAAGATGATAGATATTCCCTCAATTTAGGAAGATTAAGTATTACAGAAAATGAGTTTGTGAAAAATGGTGTCAATATTCTTGCTGAAACTGAACCAGAAAAACTAAAAATACTCGAAGATTTTATGAAGCAGTGGCTAGGTATAAAATAAATGAGAGAGGCTAATCCGCCTCTCCCATTATCACCGCAAGAATCAAATACAATCTACGTATTTCAGATTCTCCTTGCATTTGTTTTACCATTTCGATAATTTGATTTTTGCATTCTTCGCTACTCATATGTATGACCTCCGCTCATTTAACAAACACACGTTCGGTATCCTTTATTGATATAATACTACTAAATATATAAAATATCAATAGGGAATTGCAAACATTTGTTCGTACTTTATGTTTTTGATGTGAAGAACCCATTTATTCACATACTTACTAAGTAGACAAGCGGATTAAGATAATCTTATGCAAAAACGAGCAATCGACCACTATAGTGGACACTTATTTGAAATCTGATTCATATAGGCTTTCAATACTGACTTTTAGACCTGCTGCCAGTTTTTCCATTGTAGCCATCGTCGGGTTTGAACATTCATTCATAATCTTTTGTACTGTTGATTTAGATAATCCGGTCATGATAGCTACCTGCCGAACTGATAAATCTCTTTCGTGCATTAGTTTTGAAAGTAAGATTTTCATAATTTAATTGTAATTCCTATATTGGTACAAAACTACCGGGAATTACTGGAAAGGAGGCAGGGCAGATGGACGCAAAACAGGTAAAGGTCACCAAAGGCAATATTGATAAGATCCGGGAGTCTCTGGATTTTGTCAGCCTGACTCTGGAATTAGAGCGTGTACATATCAAAAAACATGCTCCGAAACCGACCAAATGAATTCAGCCCCTGTTCAGGCAGGGGCTAATGAAAAGATAATATCTTTACTGATTATAAATGTGGCGCTTTCCGTACAGATAACTGAAGATAAAGGAGAAAGCATGGGATTACGTTTTAGAAAAAGTATCAAAATCGCTCCTGGAGTTAAGGTGAATCTAAATAAGAACAGCACAAGTGTTTCAGTCGGCACAAAAGGGAAACACTATACTGTAAACTCCAAGGGTAAGACAACTACAACAGTAGTCATTCCCGGAACAGGATTATCTTATAGCTCTACATCAGGCGGCGGCAACAAAAAATCATCCAGGGAATCTAAAAGTTCTGCTGTATCTAAAAATACAAAGCCTAAAAAGAAAAACGGATGCGCAGGATGTTTAACCTCTTTTTTAGCTGTATTTGGGATATTATTTATATTGTTAATGATAATCCCATCTGGAGATAAAAAAGAATCGCCAAAAGAATCAAGTCAGCAGCAAGTAGAACAGACATCCGAAAAGGATGTATCTCAACCAGAAATTACTGACGAACAAGCAGAACAAGAGGGGTTAGCCGCTGAACAGGCCGAAATGGAACGTATTGCACAAGAGCAGGCGGAAGCAGAGTGTATTGCTGCTGAACAAGCAGAAGCAGAGCGTATCGCCGCCGAACAAGCTGAAGCTCAACGTATTGCTCAAGAACAGGCCGCTCAACAGGCTCAACAACAAATGGTATGGATTTCCGCAACAGGAAGTAAGTATCACAGTGTACCAGACTGTGGACGTATGGATCCGGCAAATGCATATCAGATGTCCCTGTCCGATGCACAGGCAAATGGATATGGCCGCTGTTCAAAGTGCCATTGAAGTAAAAATCAAATTTCAATAGAATGGACTAATAATAGACTGTATTTAAGAAAGGACGTGATCACATGCCATTACCAAAACAACGGATTTACACATCCGAAGACTACTGGAACCTTCCGGACGGCCAGCGCGCGGAGCTGATCGACGGCCAACTATATGCCATGGCTCCGCCAAATTTTATCCATCAAAAAATACTGAGCGAACTCCACTATGCTATCCTGAACTATGTGAAGTCTAAAAAAGGAATGTGCGAAGTTATTCCCGCACCATTCGCCGTCAATCTGAATGCAAATGGTAAGATATGGTTGGAACCTGATATCTCCGTTATCTGTGATAAAGACAAGCTGTCCAATCGAGGATGCGAAGGCGCACCGGACTGGATTATAGAGGTTGTTTCCCCCAGCAGTTCCCGGATGGACTATTCCGTAAAACTGTTCAAATACCGTACTGCCGGAGTCCGGGAATACTGGATTGTGAACCCAATGAAGAAAGTTGTTCAGACCTATGTATTTGAAGGCGAAGAAGATGCAAACGTGTATTCTTTCGATGATGAGATACCTGTTTATATATTTGATGGTTTAACTATCAAGATTTCTGATTTAATATAGTGAAAACCGCCCGATGTTACCAGCACCGAACGGCTTTCAGATGCACCCAAAGATGTTCAATAAAATCCCCAAACGTATTGTATCATCTTTGGTGACGGCCTGCAAGAGACAGGCTGTTATTTTTATACTCTTTTTCAAGAAAGGAAGATGATCATGTGGATTGAAGAAACCAGAAACGGAAAGTACAAGGCTGTAGAACGCTATACAGACTATCTCACAGGCAAAACAAAGCGTGTTTCTGTCATCATGGAGAAAAACACCGCACAGGCCAGAAAAGTGGCCCAAATCGCCTTACAGGAAAAAATCCAGCAGGCATATTCTGAAAAAAAGGAAGAAAAGAAGCTGACCTTTGCAGACCTGGTAGAAGAGTACCGGAAAGACCAGGAGCTGACAGTCAAAATGTCCACCTACAAGCGCAATTACTTCGCTTGCAATACCTTAAAAGGCATCCTTGGGGAAAACACCCTTGTAAACCGCCTGTCTGCCAAATATGTACGCGACAGGTTCCTGACCACTGGAAAGGCTCCCGGAACACTGAACGAACATATGACCCGGTTCAAGGCGCTGATCCGATGGGGATACCACAATGACCTGATTTCCGATATCTCTTATCTGGACAAACTGGAACCATTTAAGGACACTCCACATAAAGAAAAAATCCAGGATAAATATCTGGAAGCAGAAGAATTGAAAAAACTTCTGGCTGGAATGAAAATTGAAAAATGGAAACTGCTCACAAAGTTTCTGGCTTTATCCGGCCTGAGATTTGGCGAAGCTGCTGCCCTCCTGATTTCAGACATGGATCTAAAAGAACGGGTGATCCATGTCACCAAAACTTTTGATCCGGTAAATCTGGTGGTGACCACGCCGAAAACCCTCTGTTCCATCCGTGACATATACATGCAGGATGAATTGAAAGCCCTTTGCAAACAGATAAAGCTCTATACCTTGCAGCAAAATCTATTATTTGGGCATCCGGACAGCCAGATATTGTTTTCTACCGAATCAGGGGACTATATCGAATACTATGCATACAACAAATATCTGAAGGAGAATTCCCTTAAGATTCTTGAAAGGGGGATCACTGCTCATGCCCTCCGTCATACACATGCATCCCTGCTATTGGAACAGGGCGTACCTATTGATGTGATTTCCAGACGGCTCGGCCATGAAAACAGCCAAGTCACACGTGAGATATACCTCCATGTGACAGAAAAGCTGAAAGAAAAGGATAATGATCGGTTAAAAAATGTAAAAATCATTTGACTATAAGGAATTAATCCAACAGCCCCCCCAAACAGAGGGGCAAATGAGGGGCAAACTTTTCGATAAAACACATATATATTATGGAATCCACATATTCGGAAAGCCTTAAAATATAAGGCTTTCCGAACAATATGCATAAATACTATAGCTGTATAAAAGTCCCACCATCCGCATTGGACGGAAAATGCCGGAACCTTTATTTAGAAGGGATTCCGGTATTTTTTTATCTCGCAAAATGAAAAAAAGGCGGACTCCAAAAATTCATTCCGTAGGATACCTGAGCTGTATCAGATAGAATGACAATATATCTCCCGCTTTTCAGCAGGTCAATCATCCCGTCATTCAAACGCAGGACTTTCAAGCGTTCCCGGATTGTTAATGTCATGTTCCCCTCCTTCATTTATTCGACAAATGAGAAACGGATCTTATAAATCAATATTGATTTTATATTCATTATCAATAAGCATATAATTCACATTGTGTTTTATAGCAAGTTTTAAAAACCGTGCATTATCTTCTAAAACATTTTCCATAGTACACCATTCATCACTTAACCGGCTTTCTACTACGCTTGCATATTCTTTGATGTCGGAAAAATGGTTTTTTATATAATCCTCGCTCATCACAAGGCAGTAATACTTAATATGTTCAAGATATTTCTTTTCAAAGTCTTTTGCCCAATCGAAAGGAATATAACATCCTTCAATAATAAGATTTTGTTTGTTCTCTATGGCAGTTTTTATCATTTCACGTATAATCGGCCATAAATAATCTACGAGTTCATCATCTTCTTCTGGGGTAAGTCTGGTGTAACCGCTACGAATGAAACCCATTTTCAAGTGGTCTATTGACAAATAGGGGTACTTATATTTTTCAAGTAGTTTCTGGGCAAGCACAGTTTTGCCTGTGTGTGATGCTCCTGTTATCAAAACAATCATATTGTTTCCAAATCTCCCACTTATCTTTTTATTTTTCCCATTATACCACAAATCCGGGAGCGTAGAAATAGCGAGTTTTTCGGGCTGATTTCCTGCCTCTTGGATATACGGCACAGATGGTCCAAAAAGTGTAGACCTGGGATAGTTCATCGATGGACAAGCCCTTTTAGATAGTACACACTTTCTAAAAATGCACAAAAGAAAAACACACCCGAAGAGATGCCTTCCCATACAGAATCAGTCCACAGAAAAACTGGAATCTGTACCCGTCTGTTATTGTATCCCTGTCAACCTCTGCACAGCCTCTTCCTTCGTTGACACAAAGAAAAAGTCCTTCCCATGGTTCGACTCATAAATAAAATCTTTCAGCGGCTTGCTGGTATAATGCGAATAATCCCCATAAACAGCCACCTTCACATGATAATTCATAAACTTCTGGAGAATCTCACCCGCCATACCCGTACTAAGGATGAAAAAATCCCCGCATATCACATCTTTATCAATGACAATCCGCTCCGCGCCCGTCTCATACCTCACAGTCATCGCCAGATCCAGAGCCGACTGCGTATCAACAATTACCACCTCGTCACCGGAAACGACTGCAATATCTATCCCGTTATCCTTCAAATACTCAATATTCATCATGTCCTCCTGACTCAAACCTGCAGTACAAATTCCAGTTGAAAATAGATTCTACAGGATAACACAAAAATTGTCAAGCGCCGTTTTCACAGCCCCTCCCGCATACAAAAACTCAAACAGAAAAAGCACCTCCGAAGAGATACCCCATAACAGCCCCTTATGCTGCCTCTTTATCTATGCGGTATCTTATCCATGGCCTTCCCTCTGGTAAGCTAATCCATTCTCTGCCCCATCAAATACTTTTCAATCCTGCGGATGGTTCTCCGTCTCATAACACCGCCCGGCAATATCAGAAACCAATTCCGCCTGAACCGACCCTCTGTAAGGAAATTGTATGATCCCTTTGCCGGTCTTATATCCTTTTAGACGTTCCGAAAACCCCCGGACAGTCTCCGGCTGTCCCGCAATGTATTCATCCACCGTTTCCGACGCTTTCCCGCAGTAATGGCTCTGCTCCTGCCGCTTAAAAGTACGCCCGTACTTCGGACACGTCCACATCTTTATCCCTCCTGCCTCATTCAAATTCCCTGACCGTCACCAGAACCCTGTCCCCCGGCTGTTTCCCTATCCGGGAACGGATATTCTTACGCACGCCGATAATATAACACACACTCCCGTCAGCGTTCTTTACCCCCATATTTACAACACTGCCATCATAGGGCTCCCCGTCAAACGTGGCGTGTACCTTCACCCTTCCCCGCCCAAATTCTTTCCTGATATCATAGGGAAAAATGACATACGCGCCCCCTGTCTCCCCCGCTTCATAGAGCAGTGACTCATACTCATACACTCTGCCGTTCAATGCCCCCACCTCTTCCCATGCCTGTAATCAATTATCACGAATATCTTTTCCAAGTTCATTGTCAATAAACCAATCCGCAATCTCAAAGGCTCTTACCCGCCTTTCTGCATAAATGTATAGCAGGCGTTTCGCTAAATCCTCTCCCCTGCCACGATTTCATTATACTCAAAACACTTCTTTTTTTCAAGCGTATCCAAACCGGTTCTTCAGAACGCAGAGGGGGCACATTGGACACGGAGAGGGTGGCAAAACAGCCACAGAGGGGTCAGATTTGTGACCACTGTGACCCCCCTAACCGCCGCTCCCATGCTACTACCTTGGCACAGTCCCAAAACCAGGCAAGAGATTCCGGCAACACCCAATGTGCCGGAATCCCTTGTTTTCAGCGGTTTTTCCAATATTCTGTTCATGCCCTTTGTATCAAATAAACGGTTTACATTTCCACATACGTTTTTGCCAGATGCCAGCCCTGCTTTTTCACATAATCCGTAAGGATGGATTTCTGCGTTGCAATGCTCGCACTCTCGTTTTCCGTGCCATTGTCCTTTGACAAGCGGCAGTAAATGCCGACTAAATAGATTTTCTTTTCTTCTTTGATTACCGCCATATTGTAGAATCTCCATATCTGCCCTAACTGTTTTTCCATAATACGCTTTCTCTTTTTGTTCGCTTTCTTATGCTCTCCCATACTCTAATCTTCCTTTCCAGAAAGGTCAGCGAAACGTCCCCGCCCTGCCAATCAGATAGAATCAATCGCTTACGTTTCCGTGAGAGTAATGCCTTTTCCGCGCTTTTCACGATCAGGGGAAAGTTACGGATATCATACTTCGGCCTTTTCCCATTCCATGAAATCAAGTTGATTTCCTTTGTATAGCCGCTGCCGCTTGCCGACAACACGATGATTTCCTTTACAATCTTATATTGAATATCTTTCATTTCCCGGCTTGCCTTTCTTCTTTTTATCTGTTCAGATCTATGTTTTGCATAGGACAATCCTTTCATTCTTTGATATCCGGGAAAAAGATATGGATGCTTAATCTGCTGTTTTCGTATGTTGCGGATATAGTTCCTTTCATTTGTTCAATAAGTGTTTTAGAAATTGCTAATCCTAAACCTGTTGACCTTCTGGCAGCGTCCACTGTATAAAAACGGTCAAATAGTTTCCCCACCTGTATCTCATCTAATCCAGAAGCCGTATTGGAAAAGGTAATCTCCCCATTCTCTGACAGAACAATCTTCAAATCTCCATCACTGTATTTTATAACATTACTGATTAAATTAGAGAACACACGGGATAAGGCGGAATGGTCAAGCATTCGTATTACGTTTGCTTCAGATATTTGTATCTCAGGCAAAATATTTCGCTCTGCTAAAACCGAATAAAACGCTACAATGCTTTCTTCTAACACCGTATTGATAATAACCTGCTCCCTGAT
>CATKXE010000091.1 GCA_949840465.1 uncultured Lachnospiraceae bacterium
TATCCCCCCGGCCAAATCCCAGATTCAATGTAGAATAGCAGCCCCCGCTGACACCGCCCAGGCGGGTGGAAAAGCCATGCCGTACCATTCCTGTCTCCGTCAGCATAGGATATTCCAGAAATGGCGTCCTGCCTTCCACTTCTCTGAAAATATATTCCTGATTGTTATATTTGATTCCTAAACCCATCCTGCCTTCCTTTCTCTTTCTTTCCGTTTTCCTGCTTTGATTTGTAACCGGTTTGCTGCGCAAATGGATTGCCTGAGGAATGCAGCCTTTTACACAATCCTTTACACGACCGGACAAGACACGGCATTTCATACCCCAAAGCGGTTCATCCGTCCTGAAATGCATTCTTGATTAAGGTAATGCGGCTGCCTTCAATCCCCATCACATCATACCGGCATGGAATCTCTCCCAGTTGGTTTACCATCATATAATATTGGGCGCACCTGACGATCCTGTACTGTTTCCTGCGGTCTACTGCCTCCAGAGGATTCCCTTTCTGAGCGCTTTTCCGGTATTTCACTTCACAGAATACAAGATAAGGGCCGTCTCTGGCTATCAAATCAATCTCACCGATACGGCAGCGGTAATTATATTCCAAAATTTCATATCCATGCTGTTCCAGATAATAACCTGCGGCCTGCTCATAGTCAGTCCCTTTTTTCCGTTTGTTCTGATTCATATTTTTAATTGCCTGCCATTTTTCAGTGGTTAACAAATTTCCGAATAAAGGACTGCCTGTGGATGGGGGACGGTCCATACTTCTGTATGGCTTCAATATGGGCCGCTGAACCATAGCCCTTATGCTTCGCGAATCCATACTGGGGATACTCTGCATCATATTCCACCATCATCCGATCCCTGGAGACTTTTGCCACAATACTGGCAGCCGCAATGGATACGCTTTTGGCGTCTCCCTGGATAATCGGCACTTGGGAAATTGAAATTCCCGGAATAGTCACTGCGTCGTTCAATAGCACCTGAGGTTCTACCCCCAGTGCATTGACTGCCATGCGCATGGCTTCATAAGTAGCCTGCAGGATATTGATGGTGTCAATCCGTTCCGGAGAAACCACCCCCACGCCGACTGCAACAGCTTTTTTCCCGATTTCCTCAAATAACTTCTCCCTCCGCGCGGCAGACAGCTTCTTGGAATCATTCAGGTAAAGGATCTCACAGTCTTTCGGCAAAATCACCGCGCCTGCGACAACAGGACCTGCCAAAGGGCCTCTTCCCGCCTCGTCAATCCCGCAGATATAAGTACAGTCCCCATACTGCCGTTCATATTCCCGCATCTGATCCAGGCGTTCCTTCTCTTTACGGAGATTTTCCTCCTGCTTATGGTATTTTTGCAGGAGCAGGCGTACCCCTGACCTTGTATCAGACGCATAGTTCTCCAGCAGCCCGGGAATCTCTTCCCAAACGGCTGATCCCAGTTCTTCCTTGATTTCCCGTATACTCTTATTCATGCCTGATCGCCCCAAACTTGTTCAACGGCCAGATCCGGATCCACGCCCTTCCCAGCAGGTTCTCCCGCTTAAGTACCCCCACGCTTGCGTCCCGGCTGTCTGAACTGTGATTGCGGTTGTCTCCCAGCACAAAATATTCGTCCTCTCCTAACAGGATGGGATCCTCCGCAATCCCGGGAGATTCCATCGGTTCGTTCCCATAGTGTTCTTCCAGCTGCTGTCCGTCAATATAAACATAACCGTCAATCACCTGCACCGTCTCCCCGGGCAGGCCGATGATTCTTTTGATATAATAAGTATTTTCTCTGTATTGATAAGGAAATACAATGATTTCAAACCGCTTTGGATCACGGAAGCGGTAAGAAATCTTATCCACAATCAGATTATCATGATTGTGAAGTGTCGTTTCCATGGACTGGCCGTCTACCCGGGTGCGCTGTCCCACATAGGTAATAATCAAAAAAGAAAAGACAACGACAAACAATAAATATAAAAGCCAGCTTCCCAGTTCGCGCAAAATACTTTTTTCCTCGTTCATGTTCTATGTTTCCTCTCCTACGTTCCATACGCTCAGAAGCTTTTTGTATATCTGGTTTTCTGGGAATACTTGTTCCGCGGCCTGGACATCCAAAAGCCCTGTTTTATCTTATGATGCAAAATCCTGGGGATATTCCAGCGTAATTCTTCCGATACGCCCGTTTCTGAAATCGTCCAGCATCAGCCTGGCCGCTTTTTCCAAATCCAGTTCATTGCCCCGCAGAAGGCAATTCCTGCTTTTGGCAATGCCCCGTAGATTTTCAAACCCGTCTTCAGATTCTTCGATCCTGTATTTCTCTGCCAGAATGCCGGAATACTTTTCTGCCAGAAACATGGTAAGCTCCGCGGCCAACTCTTCTGTCTGCAGAAGCTCATCTTTGATAGAGCCAATAAATCCAAGCCGAAGCCCTACAGTCTGATCCTCAAATTTAGGCCAGAGAATTCCCGGTGTGTCCAGAAGCTCCACATTTTTATTCAGGCGGATCCACTGTTTCCCTTTTGTCACGCCTGGTTTGTTCCCGGTCTTTGTACAGGCTTTTCCGGCCAGTGTATTGATAAAGGTAGATTTCCCGACATTCGGGATTCCTACCACCATGGCACGCACCGGACGGTTTAAAATCCCTTTTTTTCTGTCTCTTGCCGTCTTCTCCCTGCAAGCCTTCTGGATCACCTCCTGAATCGCCTTCATGCCCCCGCTCTTTCTGGAATTCATCTTTACTGCGGCAAAGCCTTTCTCCTCAAAATAATCGACCCAGGCATTATTCCACTGTTCTTCCGCCAGATCCGCCTTATTGAGCAGGATCAGCCTGGCTTTATTCTTTCCCAGTTCATCAATATCCGGATTCCTGCTGCTCAAAGGAATTCGGGCGTCTACCAGCTCAATGATCAGGTCAATCAGCCTGATATTCTCCTGCATCATTCGTTTTGCTTTCGTCATATGGCCTGGATACCACTGAAAATGCATTTGTCTTCCTCCTGAATTATAATAGCGCCCCCGCTTTTCAATCTTTGATCCTTCCAAAATTGTCTCCAAAGGTAGCCACGAACCAGGCCTTTCCCAAAATATCCCGGCGCTTTACATTTCCCACATCCGCGGTACGGCTGTCGTCGCTCCCCGCATGGTTATCCCCGATCACAAAATACTCCCCTTCCCCGAGTTTCACGGGTTCGGCGGCGATTCCGGGGGATTGGATATCAGATACATAGATTCCTTCCGTGCATACTTTTTCATCAATATAGATCTTGCCGTCCGAGATCTGGATAGTCTCCCCGGGAAGGCCCGCAACTCTCTTGATCAGGTAATGGGCATTTTCCACTCCCCCCGGTTTAAATACAATCACATCTCCCCGCTTTGGCTTGGTTGCATTATAGATCAGTCTATCCACCAGAACGACGTCCCCGTTTTTTAACAGAGGGCTCATGGAATCTCCCGCATTGCTCACTCTCTGCCCATAAAACAGCACCAGAGCATATGCCAGAACTCCGGCCAATCCAATCTCTGCCGCCAGAAATAGAAATTTTGCAGCACGCTGTTTATCAAAATTCAGCCTCTTTTTTGAAAAAAGCAGTTTCATCTCCGACAACTTTTGGATTGTCGCTTTTCTCCCTTTGCGTTTTCTCCGCCTCTTCCTCACCCTGGAAGAATACGGCTTCTCATCAGGGAGACGGACATTGCCGGATGTCCGGGAGGATATCTTCTTATTCTTTTTTTTGCTTCGTTTTCGGATATTCTTTTCGTTCATCCAGATTTCCTCGTCATTTCTGATACTCTGTCCGGTATCAGAAAAGGGACAAACTACAAAATCTGTAATTGTCCCTCTCTCATGACCATTATTTTACTAATTCTTTTACTTTCGCCCGCTTGCCGACACGCTCTCTCAGATAGTTCAGTTTTGCTCTCCTTACTTTACCTCTGCGGACAACCTCTACCTTCTCTACATGAGGAGAATGAACTGGCCACGTCTTTTCCACGCCGACGCCGTTGGAGTTTTTCCTGACTGTAAACGTCTCTCTTACGCCGCCTCCCTGACGCTTTAATACGGTTCCCTCAAATACCTGAATCCTTTCACGGTTGCCTTCCTTGATCTTGGCATATACCCTTACGGTATCGCCTACATGGAATACCGGGGCATTCTCTTTTAATTGTTCTGCCTCAATGCTTTTGATAATATCATTCATTGTGTGACCTCCTGATTCTTTGACGTTCTTAACACTTCTGATATAGGGAATCACCCTTGTTCCCCGGTGCCAGAGGACCATCGCTTTTTTCACAACGATAATATCCTACCATATTTTTTATGAAGTTGCAAGTATTTCCCATTTTAATTTTTCTATTTTCGGGCTGAATGGAAAGAATTGTGTTTTATGGTTCCAGCACATCGCGGATGGTATCCAATATGCTGTCCATAGAATCTCCATTCACGAACAAAAGCAGGCAGCTGCATAAAAGTTCATAGGACTGCGTCAAAAGCATCAATATTTCCACACATTTTTTTAATTCAGAGTCGTTTTCCAGCTTTGTAGGAAATGTATATCGGATTCCCAGAATTTTCTGCCCGTCCCCTTCATCCGGCAGATAAAGGATCTGCCCCGCAGGCAGTATGAGGTTTATGCGGTTGACAAAATCCAGAATCCGCTCTTTTGATACTGGGGGGTCTGCTTCTTTTATCAGTTCATCCAGCAGAATCTGCCCGTAAAACTGCAGGAGAGATCCCACATCCTGTATATCAATAAAATTGCAGGATATGTCCATACTCAGATCGTCTCCCACATGCAGGGGGATTACCAGTGAATCTAAGGGGACTTCCGATCCTTCCTCAAAAAATGTACTCTGGAAGTCCAATCGCTGCACATAAGAATGCAGCTTTTTCAGTCCTTCCCGCAACTGTCCATGATCCATACCTTTCTTTGCGCCTCTCTTTCTGTCTCTCTATTCATCAGATTTTATAAACAGAATACTCTTTTAATTCTTCTCTTCCAAGAGTTTTTCCCGATTTTTTATATTCCTGCTGCAGGGACGCCATCACATGCTTCATCCCGGTAACCTCCTGCAGGGACGCCGCCAGGAAAGCCGCGTTCAATGCAATATTTTTAATCGCGGCCCCGGACAGTTCAAAAGTGGATGCCAGATATTCTCTGTCAATGTCTTCTTCCAAGGGCATTTCCTTTGGAAATACTTTTTTCCAGAGCGCGAGCCTTTGGCCTTCCTGCGGAAAGCGAAAGGAAATAATGTATTTCATCCGTCTTTTATAGGCGTCGTCAAAATTCTGCAGCAGATTTGTGGCAAGGATTGTGACCCCGTCATATTCTTCCATTTTCTGCAGCAGATAGGCAGTCTGTGCGTTTGCGCTGATATCTCTCGCGTCGGTCACATTGACCCGTTTTCCAAACAGGGCGTCTGCCTCGTCAAAAAACAGGATCCCTTTGCTCTTCTGTGCTTCATCGAAGATTTCTTTCAGGTTTTTCTGGGTTTCCCCGATATATTTGGAGAGTATGCCTGACAAATCCACTCTGTAAAGCTCCAGATTCAATTCCTTCGCAAGCGCCTGAGCCGCCATGGTCTTGCCCGTCCCGGGGGGACCCGCAAAAAGCATGGCCACGCCCCGGCCATAGGACAGTTTCTTTCGGAATCCCCACTCCTCATATACACGATATCGGTAGGTAATCTGTGCGCACGCCTGCATAAGAAGGCCTTTCGGCTCTTCCTCCAGAACCAGGTCATCCCATGTACAGACTGCGTTGACCCTGCCGGCCCGATCGCCTAAGCGGTGTGAAATCTTTCCCTGGCATGCTTCATAAATATCGCAGAGTTCCACAGCATTCCGGCCCTCTATATGCGCTTTTTTCATTGCGGAGACGGCCGCATCCTCTATCATTCCCGGCGTGAAGTCAAATTGCAGGGCAAGCGCCTCGATTGCGGTGTCGTCCCCCATTCCCTGGAACGACAGCGCTTCCTTCCACAGCCGGATCCTCTGCCAAAGCGCAGGCATACGCATCTGAAGCCGCTCCACATGAAAACCTTCCGGCTTTCCTTCCTCCTGCCATCCGTCTTCTGGCATTGTCAGGAAGAGGGTCTGGAAAAACAGCCCTGCAGTCTTAAAAATCTCATGGATCAGGCTGCTGTCCCATGTACCGCCTGCCTTTAAGGCTTCCCAATGGCAAAAGCAGAGACACGCCCTGTCCAAAACAGCCCTTACGACCGTATTGAGAAGAACCTCTTTTTTCTGCTCGTCATTTTTCTGTACGATTTTACGCAGGTCAAAAAAAAGTACCGTCCTCTGCTGTTCTTCTGCGGCAAGCCGGATCTGCAGCTTTTTTCCGATTCCCTCCGCGCCCAGCAGAAAAAAAACCTTTTTTGTGTTTACAGGCCCTTTTCCATCTTCCCTTAGCCGCTGTTTTATAAGCGCTCCGATATGCTCGTTGACATTCAGTCCACAGACGGTGTTTCCTGACGGGAGCCACAAGCTGTATTCTGCCTTCTGTTTGTGCAAGTCAGATTCATAAAAGAACATATATTCGATCAGATCTGTGCGCAATTTGAGTTTCCAGGACAATTCACTTTCCAGCGCCCGGGGCTTTGCCAGGAAAATACACTGGAGCAGATCCTTTCTCTCAAACACCTGACGGATCTGTCTTTTCTGTACCCGGGAATCCATGGAGAACATTTTGATACATAAGTCCATGGTAGGATATTTCATTGTATAATCATCCTGAAGATAGCAGTACATCCTCTCAAATTCCCGGTTCAGCTCCGGCGCTGCCGCGAGGCAGGCACAGTATTTTTCAAAATCATTCAGCCCAAGCCTTCGAAGCATATACTCGAAAGGAAGCATGATCCCGCATTTGACAGACTGGTAAGCCTCTTCGTGGAACAGCTCCCATTCATCAAAAAGAAGCCCCCGCTCCCGTTCATACGCATTCCTGTCCATGTGCCGGAAATCATCCTCCAGGATGTTTACGAGTTCTTCCTTAAATATCTTTGTCTGGAAGATATGCCGGATTCCCCCGTCTTCCCTCAAGCGCACGGCATACTTTACATAGAGCGCCAGTTCCTTTTTTACTAACTCCACCAGCGTTTCAAAATATTGTTCCTGTTGCATGTCCTTTTATACTCCCGCAGCCAGTATCTTTTTAAACGTATCCTGATCATGCGCCCTTAAAAGTGCGCCGTAATCCGCTCCCATAGCCTGAAACTGTGTATCGGTTGATTTATACATGTCAGCCGTCTTCTCTGCCGCGGCTTTTTTCCCGCTCATATCCTGGCCGCGGCCCGGTCCGGCCACAAGATCTTCTTCCAGCCCCTTCAGGCCATATGCGTCGTCCCCCAATGTGTCCAGTTTACTCCAAAGCCTGTCCCGGATCAGATCTGTCCGCGTGTCTCCCATACCGGATTTGATTTTTACGCCTGTCTTTACCGCAAGGTTTCCAAGCGCCGCGCCGTTTGTGACAATGCTCATC
Source organism: uncultured Lachnospiraceae bacterium (assembly GCA_949840465.1). GTDB lineage: Bacteria > Bacillota > Clostridia > Lachnospirales > Lachnospiraceae > Schaedlerella. The sequence goes on from CATKXE010000091.1 coordinate 7,468, forward strand.
CCCGCCGTGCCGACTCCCGGCATTTTTGACGCCGCTTCTTTGGAATAAGACGCCCCGTAGACCGTTGCGGTAAAAAGGCTGGAGCAAAGTCCGATAACGCTGGTGACCAGGCCGGAGGAGGTGGCGATCAGCGAGGTATTCAGTTTGTCCGCCCTTTGGGTCACCGCCAGATATTGGATCAGTTTGTCTTTCTCTTCCTCCTTTAAATGGTTCGGGTTCGACAGCAGCCGTTCCACCGCCTTCGCACGCGCCGACCTGCTCAGCTCTTCTGATGCCCCGCTGTGGGGTTCGACGCCCTTCGTCTCCTCCGGTTGAGAAGCATCTGCCGCCGTTTCCTCTGTGTGTCCGGTTTCCCTGTCCGGTTCTTTTTGTCCGGCTGTTTCCTGATCGTTTTCCTCGGAAGCCTCTTCTAAGCATTCGTTCTCTTTCAGGATCTGTTTGATTTCCTTATCCCACAGTCGGTTTTCGTTTTCCCGGAGTTTCTTAAGTTTCTGGCGCCCCACATGGACTGCCCTGGAAGCGTTGGAGATCCCTGCAAGCTGGTTGCCCATATTCAGGGCAAGAATGATCCATTTTGTGGCTTCCTTCAGTCCCGGCAACCGGTTCCCCGCCCCGAAATAATTTGTGATCGTCTTCGCGATGCTGCACGCCTTGGACATTAACATTGCAAAATCACCGCACAATGCGATAGCCTTAAATAATTTGTCAACCCCGCTTCCGCCTTTGAAATTTTTAATCTTCAGGAAAATGTCGCGGCTTGTAGTTACCAGCGAAATAAAGTTTGATACAAGGGCAGCCCCCTGCAGCGCAGTTTTATAGTTCCCTTTTCTGTCAAGCGTGCTCGCGATCGCTACGGTGCTGGCGAAGGCTTTATTTGCATCTGACGCGGTATCCAAAGCTACGGAACTGATCCTGCCCGCCCTGGAAAGATAACGGCGGGTCCTGCCCATTGCCATGGGGTTGCCGCGCCCGTTTTGCAGTTCTCTTGCCACCAGGACAGCCTGATACAGGTTTCCCTCTCTCAGCTTTCCGATCTTTTTTTTCAGTTCCCACAGATCGTCCGGGAACTTGTCGGGCTTTTTCCCACCGTTGCTTTCTTCATCCCACTCTACCGGAAGCGTATCAAACGCGCCGTTCCCTTCTGGCTCTGTATCCGTGACATTCTGCAGGGCGCCGGTTCTCTGCGCCAGACGGGCGGTCTCCTGATTGACCTCGTCCACTCCCAGCTGCAGGCTTTGTACCGCATTGCCGGGAACGCCCGGAAGCTGCGTATTGGACGGCTCCCCATTTCCCTGTATGGAAGTGTCCGCAGGCGGACCTTCCGTCATGGTGTCGGCGGACGGTTTTTCCGACGTCGTGTCGGCAGGCATTGTTTCCGGTATATTCTGATCTGCTGTCTGATCTGGCTTTTTAAGAACTTCCTTTTCCGCTCCCATGTCTTTTCACCTCCGTCATGATCCTCTCCTAAAACCTCTCGATGCATGTATCCGTCTCTTCTTGATCCGCCAGCTTATAATATCTGTCGCACCGGTACAGATATTCCTTCGCCGCACGATCCTTCCGGTGCTGCTTTAACACCTCCACAAACACCAGCCGGGCCTCATAGAATTTCCGGGCCACAAACAGCTCCACGCCCCGTTCAAATAGCGGCTTTGTCAGGTCTTTATAATAAAATTCTTCCTCCGTATCCCCGTCATAGACGTCATAGATCCGCTCCAGCGCGTCATTTGCGCCGACATAGACGTTTCCCAGATACCGGGCGTGGTATTGCTTTTCAAAATCCCCGATCTGCCGGTATACCAGATGGGTGATCAGTATCCTTGCGCCATAAGTCTCTCCTTTCAGGCGCAGCGCCTTGGCCAGATTCGAATGGGCAGAGATGGCCGCAGCTTCCATCCGGTTCTCATGGCCGATCACACCGATCATCACCTGCCCGTAGCTGATTGCAACGGTTCTTGTATTTCCCGGCATTCTGCCGTCAAACGACTTCTGGATCCGGATGGCGGCATCTAACGCATTCTGGCTGCTTTCTGTAAAAAAAGCCGAAAGCCCGGTATTCTCAAAATGCTCTACCACCCCGTGATATGCAATGATCGGCTCCACCAGTGCAGGCAGCATCTGATTGATGTCCGTGTATATTTTTTCTGTGGTCCATGCTTCCTGGTCTTTGCCGGGAACGGCGTGGACAGACAATATGGCCATATTTTCCGTAATTTCGTCTCCCAGCCGTACCTGCTGGATGGATTCCTTGCCCAACAGTTCCAGAATTTTTGCCGGGATAAATTTATAATATCCGTCTGACATATCCTGAATATCCTGTACATACCGGGCAATGCCCAGGGACATCTGGTTAAACGCGTAAGAGATACCGGCAATCTCGTCATGCCCCCGCACCGGCACCGTCAGGCCCAGTTCCCCGGCGGCCAGTTTCCCGGCAGAGACTTTCAGTGTTTTTAAAGGCTTTAAAAATATGATCAGGATCAGAAACAGCACCAGTGTCAGTACAAAAAGCAGGATCATGGACACCCCTTTTAATTTCCACTGATAATACCAGATCTGATAATCCAGGACATTCCCGGTCCCGGAGATGGACAGTACCCCGTATACCGTCCCGTCGTTTAATACAAGAGGGATGAACCGGTTATTCTGCCTCCCGTTTTCCGTCTCATCACTGTGATCCACACTTTTTACAGATTCAAAGGCTTCATGGACAGCCTTCTGGCTTTCATGGGAATAGCACCACTCAATGGGGACGTAGCTATATTCCGACATGGATTCGCAGACCAGCAGGTTCTGCGCATCGTCCGCTTTGATGATACTGTATACATAGATGGACAGTTCCCTCGTGTTCTCTTCGGTTTCTGAGCCCTTCTCCTTGTTGCGTCCTAAGATCAGATTTTTTTCTCCCGAAGGAAATTGATCCGGATTCTTTTCAATACTTGCCACAATGTGGTCTTTCAGCTGTTCCCCCATAATGGAAAGCTGTAGGATCTGGTTGCGCTCTAACTGTTCCCGGATCGTATCCTCGATCCACTTCTCCAGCACGTGGTCTGCGATGAACAGTCCCACGATGAATACAAGGATCAGCCGTACCAGAATCGTCTGCACCTGAAAGATACACAAAATGTACCAGTAAAGGCTCAGCATGACCGCCGCCAGGATGATCACGGCATACGCCGGAAGCATTCTGTGAAAAATGGCGGAGGCCGTCAATGTGATCTGCTCAATATCCCTGTGTACTCCGTCGTGATAAGAACAGACTGTAACCACATCGTGGGACTCTTCCATTTCCTGCCCCGCACAAAAACCAGTCTGCGTACAGTCCGGCTCCAGGAGATTCTGCAGAGCAAACTCCGGATCCTGTTTTCGGATGTCCCCGGCCCTGCACAGGACGGAAGAGGTCATTTCATCCAGATTGATCTCACGGATGCAGTCCTCTTTATAATCCACCACATAGGCACGGTTCCTGTCATTGTCGGAAAGGCTTTTAAAGGATCTCTTCACCCCGGTAATCCCTTCGATCTCCAGGTAGTTTTCCGTTCCCACTTTTTTTGCAAAGACCTCGCCCTGATAATCCATCCACAGGATTCTATCGTTGCGGCTTAAAAAAAACTGGGATTTGAGAAAGGGATATTCCAGAGGGATGGCGTCCAGTTTCCGGACATTGTCCCGCCCGTCCATGGCCCAAAGTTCAGCATCTCCTGCCCCCTCGTCCGTTCCCGGCAATGCAAAGTAAAAGAGTTCCCCGTTCTGGATTCTCTGGATATAGATGTCCTGTTTTTTGCATAAAGGGCCGGAGAAATCAAATTCCGTACCTTTCAGCGCCCCGTTTTCAAAATCACAGAGAAAGACCCTGCCTCCTGAACCGCGGAAGGATTTCACTTCATTTTCTTCCATCAATACATAGACTTCCCCCCCGTCCCCGAAAAAAATCTGCCGTATCTTATGGTATTTTTCCTCTTCATACCGGGAGCAGGCAATGAGTTCCCCATGCGCGCCTTCGGCATCTGAGCGGATAATGCGGAAACAGTTGTCTTCCCCGCGGTCAACATAATATAGAAATCCATCCTGAAAATGGATCTGCTCAACATAATTCAAATCCAGCTTTCGGTAAAAAAAGCTGACCGCAAATATGGCTGCGAATGCGGCCAGCCATATGGTACCGATGCCAAAATAAGCTCTTTTTTTCATAGATTCCTCCCAATCTACTCTTTTGTACACTCCCGGAATCTTTTTTCCTGCTCTGGGAGAACATATTTTTATAGCTGGATGGTCATACACCCGGAATTTGTAAACTGGATCATCCCGCCGTATGCACAAGTCAGTTTACACTGGTTATTCAAGGCAGGATTTCCGCCGATCAGAACCTGCAAAACCCCGGGAGTCCATGGCCCGGACGGAACCGGAACGCAGGGCATGGGGGTCAGTACGCCCATGGCCGCTGACGTGGCTGCCGCCACCGTGGGGTTTGCCATACTGGAACACATTCCAAATGGCAGGATATTGACCATTGGCACATTATCCATAATGGTTGCCAGCGGCATCGCAGACATCACCTGTGCTTTTGGAAGCACCGTCAGCGTGGACGGCGCCATTCCGAAAGAACAGGTCATCATTGCCCCTCCTGTTACACACAAACCCATTTCATATCCCTCCTCTGGAAGCCATATTCATTTTTAAATACAAGTGATTGCCGTATTTTTTCATATGATAATACATTACGGGATTATCAGCCTGTTCTGCTTCTGCCCCTGAATTTTTACTGTGCCGAAGATCCTGTGGCATGAATCATGAAATCCCCTATGGGTATCTCCAGAACACATCCCGTAGTGCAGGTTATACTCTTGTTTTTTCAAAGAGTTCAGCAAAAGGTACATACTTCCGCTTTCATCCGTCCTGTACATAAAAGCCGGAGAAAGCGCCGCGTCCTTTTTACGGTAATCTGACGTAAGCGGCTGCAAAAGCCTATATACTCCCGGCTCGCCAAAGAGTTCCTGTGCCTCAAAATATTCCCCTTCCTTTGTTTCCCTGTTCTGGATATACCAGTTCCTTTTTCCGGGCCTTACCTTTCCCTTTTGAAAAATACGGATCTGATCATCCGCTTTTTTATAGTCACAGAGCAGCCTGCATTCCCGTTCCGCCTCTTCCAGAGAGAACCACAAAGCGGCGTCAGGCGGAGCCTGTCCTAAAATCTCTGTAGAACCCGCCTTAACCGGGTAGGCTTCTGAAGGATACAGAAGGATTTCTTCCACTTCTTCTCCTCTGTCCGCCCTTAATTGGAGTTTCCGCCTCCTGTATACCAAAGACTCAATCTCCACTTCCAGTTCCTCCTGCTTAAGGTTCAGGAACAGAACATATCCTCCTGGCTTTAAAACCGGCTTTTCTCCAGAGATTCCCCGTATCTGTATCCCCTCTGTCACGGCCTCTTCTGAAAACACATCCTTTAGAAGAATGACTTTTGAAAGAGAAACGTTTCTTTTGTCATGTAACATGTTTGCATCTCCCTGCGCTTTGCGCATTATCTGTTACTGCGGATATTCTCCTGATCCGTAAAATGATACTGGATATCCCGAACCCTGCGTACCTCTTTCTTTCTGGCAGATCTGATTTCCACGGGACCGGCCGTGTAAAAAAGAGAGGCCTTATAAGGCGTATTCGGAAATGTCCAGATCCGCATTTTTTCCTCCATGGAGAGATTGTGCATCTGGATACGGATGTTCATCCCCGAAGCATCCTCCAAAGGTTTGAATGTTTCTGCATCCAGCACGGCCCGATCCCTCAAAACCTGAATGATCCTGCCCATGATCTGATGCTCCTGGACAGCCCTGTATTTCAGGTCACTTTGCAGATATAAAGTGATCATATAGCGCAGTACCAGATAGACAGACGGATAACGCAAAGTCCGCTGCCCCATCTCCACCATATCATGCATCTGAATATCCGTATCTTCCTTCAGATCATAAAGCCACACTCCCACGGCAAAATCCCCGTGATCCTCCGGGGAACACAGACCGATCTGATCCGGACTGTTCAACAGTTCCGGAACAAGGGCTTCCTTTAGCAGCTCCACGATTTGATTCCCGGTATTTGCAATTTTCGTATAATCTTCCATCTCGTTCCATCCCTTTTCCCTGCCGCCGTTGATTGATACTCACGGGCATACGCCAAATCATCTGCTATCCCTTTTAAAATAGCTGGAATTTTTTGGCAGA
>CATKXE010000092.1 GCA_949840465.1 uncultured Lachnospiraceae bacterium
ATCCAGAAAAACATCCTATGTATGCCAAATGGAATACCCATGAACCACCACAGGTTCAAATAATTGCACTCCCCATTCTCCATGCACAGCGGACGGAGCAACGCCGCCAAAAACAATGCCGATACAAGCGGGATTATCACTTTTTTTACAAATTCATTTATTTTCATACCTTCCTCCAATCTGTATCCAGTATATCACGCCTGAAACGCCGAAACAATTTTATCATCAACATTCCCTATATTTCTCACCCACTCCCATACAGATCGTGGTTCACCTCCGCCGTATAATAATTGCTTATGGTGAGCGGGGCATTATACAGCGTTGTCAGAAGATAAGCCTTGATATTACCCACCTTCGTTGTATTTGCGCCCAGGCAAGTTAAAATATACTCAATATGCCCATGCTCCAGCTTCATAAGCCGGTTCTTGACAACTGCCACCGGCTTTTCCACCCCTGCAATTCGCATTGTGCCATTGTCCGGCAGCATCATCACTTCCACCATCAGCTCAACAAGCTCATCCACGTCCTCCCTCCGGTGATAGCGTTCGTCCTGAAAACACTCGTAAGATATGTGTTCCCGGATGATGTCCCGATAGGCATCCATCTCATCCATTACATCCGGTGCTGTGCCTGGGATAGATGGATTGGATGGGATAAGATTGGGATGGATAGCAGACACACTTGATTCAGTATCGTTAAGATCTGTCTTGCTATACTCTGTTTCACTAAATTCAGTATCACTTAAATCAGTCTTGTTAATATCAGTATCATTAGAGTATGATTTCGGAACTTCTTGAAGTCCATTTTCCATACTTCTTGAAGTTTGATTTTCGTATTTCTTGAAGTTTGATTCTGGAACTTCTTGAAGTCTGTTTTTCATACTTTCAGAAGTATGATTTTCATACTCCTTCAAGTATGATTTTGGAACTTCTTGAAGTTCGCTTTTCATACTCCTTGAAGTATGATTTTCATACTTCTGTGCATTTGCGGCATTTTCCGGTTCTTTTTCCTCCTGTTCCGGGCCTTCCTTTATGATAAAATTCTTTACATAAATCACATTTGGCTTTCCTAACCCTAAGCGCTTTTTCTCAATCAATCCGATCCCTTTTTCTGAATCAAGTTCTGCCAGATTCTTAATCGCTTTCTGCCTGCTGCAGTTCAACAGTTCCATCACATCTTCCACTGTGAAAATAATATATACTTTGTCCTCTTCGTCAAACCATCGGTTCTTTATGCTAAGGCTCATACGGTCTAATAAAAGACCGTATAAAACCTTTGCTTCACAGGAGAGGGACTTGAAGCATTCCGCAGTGAACAGAACCTTCGGAATCCGGTAAAACGTGTACTGCTCCGCTTCCATACCCCGATAATAATCAAACTGTAATTCCTGCATCTGTTGTCCCTCCCTCCTTCTGCTTCCATTCCTCCAGAAGTGTATAGATCACATCCTCAATCTGCTCCTTGGAATATTCCGTCGGAAAATAATTGCGGATTCTCTTTGCGGAAATCGTCACATTCACATTTTCCTTTTCTTTCCGGATTAAAACCGCATATACATTCCCTTCCGTCAATTTCCCTGATTCACTGCTTTCCTTTAGCTGTTCTGCCTGCGCCTTCGATGGGAATATGCCGCTGTTGCCGATAGCATTCACAACCCATACCTGCTCTTCTTTTTTCAAATAAGACAATTTTACACCAACCACTATCGGAATTTTATTTTCATCCACATAATCCAGTAATTCCTCCACCAGTTCCGATAATCGGATATAACGCTGTACTGTCCTACCACTTTCTCCGGCAGTTTCCCCGATAGCGTCTGCAGTATATTTCTCCCCCTTGCTGCCCTGGTGCCTCATTGCCTCATATTTCATCCGGTATGCCTTTGCCTTCTCACTCGGCAGGATATCTTCCCTCTGGATGTTTGTATCCACCATCAGGACTACCGCCGTATCATCATCCATTTCCCGGATAATGACAGGCATTTCCGTAAGCCCTGCAAGCTCGCAGGCCCGCCACCGCCTATGCCCTGCAATGACCTCATAGCCGCCTTCCGGATATGGGCGCACAATCCCCGGCATCAACACGCCGTACTGCTTTACGCTTTCCACTGTTTCCTGCATCTTTTCATCATCTAGCACCCGGAACGGATGGCCTTTGAACGTATGCAGTTCATTTAGGGGAACGGAAGTGACCGTTTCCCCCGCTTCATCTATGCCAAATAAATCATCAAAGCTGTTCAGCTTTACCTTCTCCGCGCTCTTACTTTTCATCCGCAAGCACCTCCTGTGTCAGTGATTGATAGCCGCCTGCCACAATCCCCTTCGGGTCATGGAGATAGATGCTTTTCCCTTCTGCCGTGGTTTCCGCAGCCTTTACGGACAATGGGATGCAGTTCTCAAAAATATGTACCCGGTTCCCATAAACCTCCCGGATCTGCGCTGAAATGTCCCTCGCGAAGTTTGTCCTGCGGTCTACCTTTGTCAGCAGAATCCCCATAATGTCAAGCGCCGGGTTCAGCTTTCTGTGAACCCTTCCAATCGTCTTTATAAGCTGCTGTAACCCCTTGACCGGAAGATATGCCGCCTCTACCGGGATTAGTACGCTGTCGGCCGCTACAAGGGCATTTATCGTAATCATGCCAAGCGAGGGCATACAATCAATGATTGCAAAGTCATACTCCCCTTTTATGCTGTTCAGATACTGGCGCAATATCATTTCCCTGCTCATAACATTTACCAGAGCCGTTTCCAGTCCTGCTAGTTCAATATTTGCCGGAATAAAATCAATCCCTTCCTCATGGTGGATAATACCCTCACCCGGCTCTACATCTTCATCATTGATGACCTTCTCCATGATATTCACCAATGTCACATCCAGCTCGTTCGGCTCCGCAATTCCCAGGCTCACCGCCATACTGCCCTGTGCATCTGCCTCCACCAACAATACTTTTTTGCCTGCCCTTGCAAGCCCGATCCCTAAATTCACACATGTTGTTGTTTTGCCGACTCCGCCTTTCTGGTTTGCCACTGCAATCACTCTGCACATAGATACTTTCCTCCTGATTCTCTAATCTACTTTTCTGTTCTTTCCACTTCCGCATATACACGAAAAAATTTATTTGTCCCTTTGTTCGCAAACGGTTCCGATACAGATTTTACATCCATGCCTTCCTGCCGCTCTAAAAGCCGCCGGAACCAGTGAAGGTCTTTCTTTGTCCCCTGCATCCTAATCTTAAGCATACCAATCCTCCATATCCACGTAAAAACAGTATTCCGGATAGCGGATCTTCACAGCCTCCCAAAAGTATCTGGCATAACCGCAGCAGAATAAATCTTCCACCGTATAACACTGGCACTCTTTTAACTGTTCCTCCGCAATTTCCGTATCGTAGACACTTGGTGTGCTATTACAATAGAGATTAAACGCCATCCGAACAATCCTTGCACTTCCGCTGGTCTGCCACCCTTCCATCAGGCACTCTGTTTTTACGCATCCTGTTTTAAAATCATAAATCCTGTTTACATTTACCCTGGTATCCCGGTCAATACCAAGACAGTATACTAATGCCTTATGGTACACATCCTGGTATCTGCATTTCTGCAGATACTCTTTATAAAAATCTTTATGTTCATCGTTCTTGAAAGTAATTGTGCGAGTATCTTTGTTTCCTGCACCTTTCGCTGTATTTACTGCCATAACCTGTCCTCCTTATAATCATGCATTCTTAATCGTTTTAGTTTTTATTTCTCTATCTGCTGTTCTGCCAGTTTGTCCAGATATAACTTATCAATAAACTTTCTCTGAACTTCCTTGCTCTGCCATTCCCATAGGCCATAAGAGCCATAACTTTCATTCCATAACCGTTCCGCCACATTTCTTCTAAGATGCCAGTACAGCTTGTCCTTCCTGTTAATCTTTACTTCTGATTCCTTTTCCTCTTTGACGCTATTTGTAGTTTTATAGAATTCCCATACGGATATTTCCAATGCAACCGCAATCTGGCAGAGGGCATACAACGGTATCTTATTCACTGACCTACATTTTGCATTGGTAAACCAGGTACATACCGTACCCATCGGGGAACCAGTAACTTTACACACCCATTCATTTTTTCCATACCGACTAATACCACCCATTTCAATTTTCAAATTGATTCTTTTAATCAATTCTCTTTTTTCAGCCTTCTCATGTACATCCATCAGCTTCATAATATCCTTTTCATACCCATTCATCTCTTGCTACTCCCCGTAATCACTGCTATCTCCTTGCTACTCTTGGGAGCTACACTCCCAAACCCTAGTGGATTCGTGCTGCCAGTTACCCAAAATGCGGCTAACTGGCAACCCGAATTTGCTTCTCTGTACCAGTACATCCATGTTATAATTTCTACGAGCAGAAAATTATTTTCCACTCCAATCCGTAACGTCACTTTATCCAGATATAGAAAATCTGTAGACATGAAAAAATAGGACTAAATAAAGCCTTTATAGTTCAAGGTCTTTATTTAGTCCTATTATAAATCAATCGTAGGCGATCACATTCACCGGGATTAACTGCAGCGACGAAATATTCAGTACTAAAAACGTACACATCTCATTGCTGGCAATCCCCCGCTTTCTCACCGGTCCGGAGATCCGCCCCGCCCTTCTGTCCTCCTCCAGCTTCCCCAATTCCTCCATTGCCCGTAATCCCGCCGGCGTCGCCGCCCACCCAAGCCCCAGCACATTAGAAATAAAGTTCACTGCAATATGCTCACTCGCCGGATGCCCCTTTGGTATCTCAGGGAACAAAAATCTAAGCAGCGGCCTCATTTTCTTAGAAGCCGCCTCAATAATCCCTGCCTTCGTTGCTATCTCCATCATACCCACCCAGAAGGACATCACTCCCATCATGGTGATACAAAGAGTCACCGCCTCCTTCGCGGAATCCAGCGCCTCATTGGTAACCTCCGGCATCTTACCGTTAAATGCGCCGAATATAATGCCTACTATGATCATACCTGCCCAAAGATAATTCATAAGCCCTCCCTCATGATCTACGAGTGTTTACTGCATACAATATTTCATTTACTTTTTTCAAATTGAAGCAAAAACCTGCACAACCCCACAACCTCATGTTTATCGTCCTATATACTCACGGGCAGTAGGGTTTACAAATCTGTCAAACCGCGTTCCCTGAGGTTTCGCGTTGTTTTGACAGATTTTAGTACTCATGAGTATGTATTATCCCTTCAGCTTCCCCATATATTTTTCCACCAGCTTAAATGGCGCCGGACCTACCTGCAGTACGTTTTCGTGAAATTCTTTCTGGGAAAATTCCGTTCCTTTTTCCGCAGCATATGCCTGCTTCAACTCCAGAAATTCCACATAGCCAATGTAATACTTCGCATAATTTCCAGGCGAACCAAGCACAAGATCATAAATCCTGTCGACGGTCCCCCTATCCTGAATCCCATAATTTGACAAAAATGCCATTGTATCTTCCCTGCTCCATCCCTCATAATGAATGCCGATATCTGTCAATGTATACAGTCCCAAAATTATAGAACTGTTTTTTTGCAGAATCGTAGCCTGCTCTTTCGTAATTGGCGCCAGATAATAGCTGCACATTTCCGCATAGGTCGCCCATCCTTCGATATAGCCTCCCATACTGATCATGCTGCGCACCGGATCCGGATTTGTCCCTGCATAGTACACTGTCTGATACAAGTGTCCCGGAAATCCTTCATGCGCCAGGGTCGTAAACAAAGTCAGTGCATTTCCCATGTGAGCCTGATTCACATAGATTACATTCTCCTGAAAGCTATCGATTGCCGGAATCATGTAAAATGCAGGGCTTAACTGCCCCTGTAGTGCCTCCGGCACATATTTCACACTGACTGTGGTATCCGGCGCCATAGGAAACGCATTGGATATCTCTTTTTTCAATCCACTTAAAATACTCACCGGGTTCGCCATATCCATGGCCGCCGCCTCATGTGTCTCTTCTGGATTCCCAATCAATGAAGCCACTTTCTGAGGTACATTTACATCAGCTTGTGTTCTCTTCCCTTCCCCATTCTGTCCGTTGCCCTGACGTGTCGTACCCTCATTTCGGCTCTGACCGGCGGCTCCCCCCACAATTCCAAGAACCCGTTCCATGGCCTCCAGATCTTTCACAATCTGCCTTTGGGTCAGTTCCTTCATTTCTAATACCGATCGATCCGAACCGGTGGCAAAACGCACAGACTGCTCATAATATTCTTTTCCCTCCGGCAAATAGCAAAGCCCCTTCTCATTGTGTCCCGTCTTTATCAGTTCCTGCACCGCGGCAGACAGACGGTTATATGCGGGGAGCACATAGCTGCCCAGCATCAGGGCGTTTCTCTGAATATATGTGCTTTTCTCCTTTTCTGTCAGATCCTTCACCTGGTCGATCCGTTCCACAAATGTAGAAATCAAATAGTTGTCCTGCCCCATACCGATAAATGTCTGGCATTGCTCCATCACCTGTTTTGCCGCCTTTTCCGACATGAACAAACCGGCATCCGACTTCGCCTTTTCAAATGCGATCACAGATTGAAAATACTCCGGCGTTTTTTTGAGCAGTTCCAGATAAATATCAACATCCTTTTTTCCATAAAACTGATATTCCGAAAGTACAACCGGAAGCTGTGTATGAATCCCGCTGACCAACCCCAGAGGCTCGTCGTACAACGTATATTCTGCTTCTTCCTTCAGGCATCCCAGATAATAATCCAGAACGTCGTAAGTCAGCCGGTTCTGTGAGGATAATTTTTCATGGTCAAATCCATCCATGTTTCTCCTGATATTCTCGATAGAAGCCAGTGTATCCTGCTTCCCTGTTTCCAGCGTCCCGTATGTAATCGGTATCTCTTTAATTCCATATTTTTCCGGATTTTTTAACGTATAATGCAGGCTGATTGTATTCGACGACGTTTCCTGGCAAAAGACTTCCTTTGTAAATTTTTGAAATGCCCGATTCTGCCCTTCTTCTGTCTGATCCTGACAGCCAGTTAAAAGAAAACAAAGTACAATAAGCATCGTAACAAAAGCCCAGACAAATTTTGTCCGACAATGCTTATATTTTAGAAATGTAGACATAGAAACCCCAAGATTTTAGTTTGGTTCATATCTATGCCCTCGAAGAAATGGTTATTCCGCAGAGACAAACTGTATTTTATATATGTACAATCCCTCCGAAAATATTCCTTTGGCAGCGGCCGGATATACTTGCATCCATGCCCGCCGGCACACGGCCTTCTGAAAATATAATTCTAATATCCGTTGCAGATACATAATAATAAAACAACTGCTTTGTACATACAGGAGAGACCATGCAGCTGTTTTTATATATTTCTGATTTTATTGTCCCCTTTCTGATCCTTGCCATTGTATCCTACGGCATCCTGCAGGAGACCAACGTATACGATAATTTTATCAAAGGCGCGCGGAGCGGATTCCTTACCGTCATCAAGATCATGCCCACATTAATCGGGCTTATGGTTGCTGTCGGCATCCTGAGAGCCTCCGGTTTTTTAGACTTCATATCATCTATCATCGGACATTTTACCTCGTACATCGGATTTCCCGGGCAGCTCGTGCCACTTTCTATCGTAAAAATGTTTTCTTCCTCTGCCGCCACCGGGCTTTTGCTGGACATCTACAAAGAATCCGGCACCGATTCCCTCTCCGGCCTGATTGCATCCATTTCCATGTCTTGTACTGAAACAATTTTTTACACCATGAGCGTCTACTTCATGAGCGCAAAAGTAACAAAAACCCGCTACACCCTTTCCGGGGCTCTGCTTTCCACCTTTGCAGGGCTGGCCGCAAGCGTCATACTCGCCAATATGATCGTCTGAAAAGTATCACACGTTCCGCCCAAAGCCCCCGGCAGGTATTGGACTGCATTGACATACTCCGGCATAAAATCTTATATGAAATCGGAACGGCAGACTGTGGGAATGCATTTTCAAACACACGTCTTGTGCAATAAAAGTGGGATTCTGTTCCGCTACTGTATGAGCAGGTTATAAATATCCCGCTTCGGCACTCCTCTGTCCTTTGCGACTTTTTTCATGGCTTCTTTTTTATCCATGCCCTGCTCCAGATACAAATCCATATGCTTCTGGATGTCCATGCCTTCCCACCGCATTTTTTTCGCGCTCTCAATTTCCTCCCGGCTTTTTCCGGCAACTACAAGCACACATTCCCCTTTCGCCTCATTCGTCTCATAAAAGGCCGCTGCCTCACCCAGAGTCGTAAGAAATACAGACTCATGCCGTTTGGTGATTTCCCGGCAGACCGTTGCGCGCCGTTCATCACCAAGATGCTCTGCCAAACGTCGGAGCGTCTTTGACAAACGGTGGGGTGCCTCGTAAAATATCATCGTCCGGATCTCACGCTCCAAGTCCGTCAGGATCTGTTCCCGCTCCTTTTTGTCCGTCGGAAGAAATGCTTCGAATGCAAATCTTCTTGTCTCAACCCCCGACATGGTCAGCGCTGTGATACATGCCGCGGCTCCCGGAAGGGATGTCACCACAATCCCGGCTTCATAGCACATTTTGACCAATTCTTCCCCCGGATCCGAAATTCCCGGCGTACCCGCATCCGTGATCAGCGCCACATTCTGTCCTGCTAAAAGCCTTTCCACCAGCTTCCTGCCTTTTTCAAATTTATTATATTCATGGTAGCTAGTCATGGGCGTGTGGATTTCAAAATGATTGAGAAGCTTTATGCTGTTGCGTGTATCTTCCGCGGCAATCAGATCCACCTCTTTCAATGTACGGATCACCCGGAATGTGATATCCTCCAGATTTCCAATCGGCGTTGCGCATAAATATAACGTTCCTGACATAACGTTCCCTCTCACTTGTACCTCACAAATTCTGAAAATTCACAGTTCCTACGCAAAATCCCCCGCATACAAATGCCGTTTCATCGAGCCTGCCTCTCATACATTATAATCGGCGGCTCAATCTTCACCCGCGGCCTTCCGCCTTTCATACCTTCAATCAGAACCATCGTGGGTTCTTTATCCACATAAGGATGTACAAACTGCAGCCGTTTCGGCTCAATCTTATACTGGCACATTTTATTTAAAATCTCTGTCAGCCGGAAAGGTTTATGCACCATATAAAATCGACCCTTGCTCTCAGGCAGGATTTTCGCACTTTCCCGCAGGATATCCTCCAGGGTACACAGCACTTCATGGCGTGCAATGGTCCTTGCATCCCCTGTATTTTTCAGTCCATGGTTGTTCAGCATATACGGTGGATTCGTCGTTATAACATCAAAAGAGGCTGTTTTGAAAATCTCCGCCGCCTCTTTGATATCTCCTGTTACAATATTGACCTTTTCTGAAATACGGTTGTGCGCCACGCTGCGTCTCGCCATGTCAGCGCTTTCCTCCTGAATCTCCAGTCCGGTAAAATGTCCGCCCTGCGTCTTCGCCTCCAGTAAAATAGGAATCACTCCGGTTCCTGTTCCCAGATCCAGCACACGCTCCCCTGTTTTCACCTTTACGAAGTCCGTCAGGAGTACTGCATCCACGCCAAAGCAGAACCTCTCCGGATTCTGTATGATCTCATATCCGCTAAGCTGAAGATCATCCAGCCGTTCCCCTTCTTTTAACATATTTCCTATTCTTTCTCCAGCTCTTCCAGACGTTTCAATTCTTCTTTGGATATCTTCTGCTTCCGGCGCCTTGGCTTGAATTTCAAATCATCCACATGGTACTCCCGGATTTCCTTTTCGTCGTCTTCCAGATTCACGACTACTTTCACCAGCTTCCGCAGGATGCTCAACGAATGTACCGTGCCTTTCAGTCCATCCGAAGTAATCACCGAATCTCCCACTGACGGAAGATGGCTGTTCAACTCTTCATAAATTTCCTGTTCGTTGGTCAGGCAGCACATCAGCCTCCCGCACACACCGGATATTTTCGTAGGATTCAGGGACAGATTCTGCTCCTTTGCCATCCGAATGGATACCGCAGAAAATTCTGACAAATAAGTACTGCAGCACAATGCCCTGCCGCAGATTCCGATGCCCCCGCGAATCTTGGTCTCATCCCGCACCCCGATCTGCCGCAGCTCAATTCTGGTGCGGAAAACCGACGCCAGATCCTTCACCAGCTCCCGGAAATCAATCCGCCCGTCCGCAGTAAAATAGAACAGCACCTTGTTATTATCAAATGTATATTCTGCGTCAATCAGCTTCATCTCAAGCCCGTGCTTCTTAATCTTCTCCTGACAGACCTGAAATGCTTCTTTCTCCTTCTCCTTATTCCTCTCTACCGTCCGCCTGTCCTGATCTGTCGCAAGACGGATAACAGGCTTTAACGGCTGAACAACCTCTTCATCTTTTACGTCCTTCGGGCCGCTGACTACCCTGCCATACTCTACGCCTCGAGTCGTTTCAACAATCACGTGGTCTCCCTGACAGATATCGAGTTTCCCCGGTGAAAAGAAGTAAATCTTCCCTGCTGTCCGAAAACGCACGCCAATTACTTTTACCATATTTTTATACAATCCTTTCTATTACCCATAAATCCTATTTTCAGGCCAGGCTTTGCCCGGTTTTACCTCAATGCCAAAGCAGAGATTTTTTATATGATTCCGCTATTTAATTTTCTTTAATCGTCAGCAGCAGTAATTCCATTGTAAGGTCAAAATTCACATTCGCCCTGAGCCTGGCTTTCGCCTTCTCAATCGCATTCAGTATCATTCCGATTCCCTCATAAGAACTCTTGCTTGCCCGTTGTTTGATATACTTAAGCTGATCGGAAAACACGACCCTGTCCACGCTCAATGTTGCTTTATAGATCAGGACATCCCGATACCAAACAGCAAGCATATCCAGATAATCGTTAATATCCATTTTAAATTCCGCACATTTTCTGACGGCTTCAATCAGACCTTCTGTCTCCATCTCATCGATATTGCGCAGTAAATGTACTGTAGCCTCTTTCATCTCATTGAAGTCCTCGGAAGTCGCAAGAGAAATTGCTTTTCCCAGATTCCCCTGAGCAAATGCAACGCAGATGTCCGCCCGGTCTTCCGAAATCTCTATATGCTCCAATAAGTATTTTTTTACAAGCTGATCCCGGATATTGCGCAGTTTTAATACGACACACCGGGAACGGATCGTAGGAAGCAAGGACTCCGCATTTTCCGTCAAAAGCAAGATTACCGCATATTCCGGGGGCTCTTCAATCGTCTTCAAAAGAGCATTCTGTGCCTGCACACTCATCTTATCAGCTTCCCCAATGATATAA
Organism: uncultured Lachnospiraceae bacterium; assembly: GCA_949840465.1. Classification (GTDB taxonomy): domain Bacteria; phylum Bacillota; class Clostridia; order Lachnospirales; family Lachnospiraceae; genus Schaedlerella. The sequence goes on from CATKXE010000092.1 coordinate 11,281, forward strand.
ACCTTATACCGGCTTCCATAGGGCCGAATCATAATATCATTGTTCACCTGTGTCCGAATCTCTTCAACACTGATCGTGGACGGCTTCTCATGGGTCGTATGGACAATGTCCGGCTGATTCCCGCTCATCGCCTGCCTGCATGACCGGCATTTCCCGCAGGCGCTTCCATCCTCATCCCGCTCTTCACATTGAAGGGCCATAGCAAAAAAATCCGCCAAAAGCCTTTTGCCTGCCCCCCGTTCCCCATTCAAAATGTATGCATGGGAAACCATGCCGGAGGAACAAGCATTTTCTATATATTGAATAATCTGATTATGCCCGACAATTTCCTTAAACCCACTCATTTTATCACCTGCCGTCTCTTAATTTCTAACTCTGCCAACGAGCCAGAATCCGTTTTTTTCTGAAAGTGTATCCTGTCCATCCTATATCCTAAATGGACTTCTGCCTGAAAAATTTATAGAAATATATCCTATCTTTAAATCCCGGTATTAGTATAGCATACTTCTCAAAGAAGTCCTACCCCTTTTTTCTGCCAATAGACCTGGATATATCCCTCTTTTTTCAATCCCTCTATCTGAAATCCCATTTTTTTATATTCCCTGAGCTGCCGGATTACTTCTTCTGAAATCTCCTCCCCCGGCACGATCAGAGGAATCCCCGGCGGATACAGGTACGCATATTCCGTGGAAACCAATCCTGCACATAATTCCCAGCGCCGGAACTCTACCCGGCCGGCATTTGTTTTGCGTTGTATTTTTTCATTACAGATCCCTTTAGAATCTTTAGATCTATGACTGAAAAAAATGTTTCCATGCTTTTCTTCCTGCCGGGCAATATTTATTTCGTATACAATCCTGTCTATCTGCGCGCCGGAATATATCCGCTCTAATCTGGGAAGGCCAAACTGAATTTGTGTCTCATATTTCCCCGCATCCAGTTCTGTATCAATCTGTAGAAGCGCCTCTGCAAGCCTCTCAAACCCATCCTCTGTATCCGCTGCAGACGTCATTGCCAGAACATAAGAGCCGGCCGCCATCTCCATTTGCAAATGGTACTCTTTCAAGAGACGGTCATATAACTGCTTTCCTGAATATTTTGTATTTTTAACGGAAATAAGGATCTTGGAATAGTCCTGCAAAATATAGCCGGAAGGGTTCTTACATCTCCCTTTTGTTTCCTCCAAATCCACCAAATACAGATGTTTCATTTTCCTCAGTTGTTCCCGGGTTCTTTGAAGCAGCCGGACATAATTTTCAAATAACGGCTCTTTTTTTTTGCTGTCAAGCAGACGGATGCACACATCCATCCCAGCCATCAGGACGTAAGACGGACTGCTTGTCTGCATAATGTGAAGATATTTTTTTATTCGTTCTCTGTCCGCTAATACGCCGTTCATATGAATCAGCGCAGTCTGCGTCAGGGATGGCAGCGTCTTATGGATACTGTGAATGACAACATCCGCCCCCTTTGAATTTGCATTTTCTGGAAAATAGGGATGAAAGCCAAAATGCGCCCCATGCGCCTCATCGACAATCAGCGGAATCCTATAGGAATGTACGATCTCTGCAATCTGCCCGATATCCGAAACCATTCCGTCATAAGTTGGGGACGTGATCACAACCGCCCGGATACTTCCACCCCCGGCTCCATTTATTTTCTCTCCGCCAAATCGGTCCTTCTCTAAAATACACTGTACCTCTTGCGGCGCAACCGCACCGTTTACCCCGCATTCCTTATATTCAGGATACAGATAAACCGGTTCCAGTTCATTCAAATATATAGCATGATAGACAGACTTATGGCAATTCCTTGCCACAAGAATCCGGTCGCCTCTCTGTGTACACCCAAGTATTGCACTCAATATCCCTGCCGTACTGCCATTGACCAAAAAGCAGCTCTCTTCTGCATGAAATACTTTTGCCGCACGCTCCTGCGCCTCCTTCAAAATTCCCCCGGCATGGTGCAGGTCGTCAAATCTTTCTATCTCGGTAATATCTATCTCATAGGGTAATTCTGCTCCTGTCACGTCTCTGTTTCGCTTATGCCCTGGCATATGAAACCCATAATAATCTGAATATGCATAATCCTTAAGTTCATCATATAACGTCTTCATAATCCACACGGAAACCTTTCTGACAATCCCCTGCATGCTTCTATCGGAAATACATCCTGACCGATTTTCCAAATCCTTTTCTTTCATAAATGTCTGAAAACAAAAAATACCGGAAACCAATCTTGGTATCCGATATTTTTTAGAATGCCCAGAACCGGAATCGAACCAGTGACACGAGGATTTTCAGTCCTCTGCTC
>CATKXE010000093.1 GCA_949840465.1 uncultured Lachnospiraceae bacterium
CTCGTAATTGCTGTTTTTATATTCAATCTCTAATGCATACTCCCCTATTTGTACCTTGGCTTCATCCTCCACAGGATAAAAAACATTATTCTCCGTATCACAAATAACCAGTTCACTTATGGGTTGATTTTCAACCGTATCCAACATAGCCTTGATACAGTCATCACAAAACAATTTTTTCATCTTATGGATGCTGACAATACCATTTCCTCGTTCTATTTCTGCCAGACCTTTGTTTTCTCCCGGACTTTTGGAGATGTGGATGCTTGTCTGGCTTATTTCATCATAGCCAAATGTCAGCAGCGTGTTTCCCTGATAATCCTCTGGCTCTATCCCCTGTTCAAATAAATCCAGTGAATAGGATTCTCCTGTATTTAAGCTGACAAGAACCGATTGTGCCGGGTAACTTCCCTTGCAGGCACGACATTTCTCAGATATGTTCGGGATATACCGGATGTATTTCTCTATATCCTTTTCATAGTTGTCAAATACTAAATCGTGCCTTATGGCTTGGGCAATCTTATCATATTCATCTTCTGTGGCAGAATCCACATAAGATGTGACAATGTTCGTAAGTTCTTCCATATCTTCAGTATTCTTACGGTCTATCCGAAGGTTATTGATTTTGATAAGCAACAGCACTAATGCTATCGTAAAAGAACCTATCATGAAATAGCCATATAAGAGAGATCGTTTATCAGACTGGCTTAAATGCTTTTTAGAATCGTCGTGTTCATCCCCAATCCAAAAGTCGTCCCATTTCTTCCGTATCTTCTTCCACAATCCTATAATCTTCCACACCTCCATTTTCTACATGTTTACTTGTCTTTTTCTTATTTTTGCTACTCTTATACTATAAAGTGATGTCACTTAGCTGTCAAGTGACTGTATACTATTAATCAAAAATAGATTAACATTTATCTATACCAAAACAAGGAGGACGGGGATATGGCAACCAATAAGCGTGTATTTACCTTACGTCTGCCGGATGAGGTATTTGATAAAATAGGTATTCTGGCTACCAAAGACCATCGTTCTATGACCAACTATATTGAGTATGTGTTAGTAAAGCACTTGGAAGAAATTGAGAAAGAGAAGGGTACAACCCAAACCCGCCAGACAGAAAAAAGATGTTAAATTATTAAAGCAAACTATATTTAGTCGCAAAGTGATATCACTTGCCTGTCTAATGAATGTATATATTTTCTACATATTGGTTTATCATAAATTTATCCCCAGAATGGAGGGCAGGGATATGGCAACCAATAAGCGTGTATTTACTTTACGTCTGTCAGACGAAGTCTTTGATAAAATAGGTGTCTTAGCAACAAATGAACACCGTTCCATGACCAACTATATTGAATATGTGCTGATTCAGCATTTGGAACAAATAGAAAAAGAGCATGGGAAGATAAAAACTGATGAAAAATAATGTAAGGGGCGGCAGCACTCTATGCTGTTGCCCCTTGTCCATCCATCTGCAAAATAAGCCGGAACTGTCAACGGCGGGCAAAGCCCGTTCATCTTGACCGTTGACAGTTCCGGCTTATTTTGCTAGTTAATTCACAAACTGAATTAGCTTTTCCATCTTAAAAAATTATCTATAAATTGATTTTATGTACTACTTTCTTGTATTTTATGTTTATATTCTTCTATATCAAATCGGGCAGTGTTGAATCGCATCTTTTTGCATTTGTATGAGCTAATATTGTTCCTACCTTTGTTATAGAAAATGCTGTAGGAATGGACTCCCACCAAGTACGAAGTGTTTTAAGTGGTTCAAAAGAGTCCCACAAATTAATAAATTCAGTATTTACTTTTTGTTGCAATGTATCATCTATCGTATACATTTCCCATATTTTTTCTAATGCTTTTTTCTCGTTTATATTAATTCCTCGAGTGGTAACTGCATTTATTATTCCTAGATCTTTTATGGAGTCTTTACTAGTAACAGGTAAACGAACATAACCATCTAGTAAAATATTGGGCACTAATATACTGGGATCTAGTTTTGCTATCCTAAGTATTGAAATAGCTTCTTGATATTCTTCTGAATCAACTTTTAACCCTATACATGCATAGCCAGCTAGTTGTTTTGGGTAATATTCAACAAACCTTTTTAAGTTTCCAAACTGCGCCAATCTTACTGCTCCAAGCACCTCCAAATGTTCTAGCCACTCCATCTTTTTCGGTGGTGCTATATATAATAATTTTGAAAACAAACCCGACAATATATTAAATCCTGATTCTATATCTCCCGAAATAGGAAAATACTGATTCACTGCATGTGCCAATGTTAAGGCACACAAAGCATCATCATCTATATCATCAACAATATCTATCGCTTTACTAATTGCAATCCTATTCTTGCGATTATTCCCTTTTTCAACATGGCATACTAATAATTCTGATAACAACGCATAGTCATTTTCACGCTCTGTTGCCGCTGCAGATTGCTGTGCTTTTCTCAATAAAATTTGAAATGCAGGATCTGCAAATAATGACAATGCCCCTTCAATATTAGCGATACGAGGTATAACGGACTCCTCAAATTTACTTATTCTCATATTTGCTGTTGCATAGGCTTCTTGAGTATATATTTCTAGTGCTTGAGGAATCATTTCCATAAAAACATTTCTTGCTCTTTCCTCTGTAATCCCTTGATTAATCACTACATTTTCAATCTGTACTTGTTGAGAGTGACTTCCCGCTCTTTGACTTTGATTATTTTTCTCCATATCTAATCCTCCCAATCTGTGATTGTTGAGAATCGTTTCCTGCTTTCTGGCTTTGTCGTAAATTATTCTCAATTCCACCATTCTTGTTTCCTGTGTCAACAATTTCTATTTCAAGACTTTGATCTTGTTTACCATTATTCTTTGCTTTTTGATTCTGCATTCCATTTTTTTTGATTCCAACCTTGTAACCTGTAACCCCACCTATGACTAACCCCACAACTAATGAAATAATTTCTGTTCCTATCCCACTAAAAATCCAATAAATTTCTATAGTTATTTTATCATACAATTTTATCTCTTTCTATCTATTTCATGCATTTTTAAAAAGATGTAAAAAGAATACTACCAACTTGTATCGTAATTTAGCGTATTTCTCTCTGGATTTACCTATGTACCTCTAATAATGGTGCTATCTCTATGGCTGTCTGTGTCTCTCCGAATGATGCCGCCCAGCTATCGAAATGCCCAAGCCCTAACTTTTGAAGCGTACCGTACTGAAGATAGCGCATATTGGTGTATAGCTCCGTCATGCTGTTGCTGATTGGTGTTCCTGTGGCAAAGGTCACACCCTTGCCGTTTGTAATCTCATCGAGATACTGACACTTTGCAAACATATCCGAGGACTTCTGCGCCTCGGTCTGTGCAATGCCAGCTACGTTACGCATTTTCGTGTATAAAAAGAGATTTTTGTAATTGTGGCTTTCATCCACGAAAAGCCTATCCACGCCAAGCTGCTCAAAGGTCACTACATTGTCTTTCCTCGAAGTATCGTTCAGCTTTTCAAGCCTTGCCGAAAGTGATTTTTTGGATTTTTCCATCTGCTTGATTGTGTAGCGTTCCCCGTTGTCAGCTTTCGCCTGCTCTATGGCAAGCTCAATCTCATCTATCTGCCTCTCTATCATGGCTTCCTGACGTTCAATGGACATGGGGATTTTCTCAAACTGCGAATGCCCGATAATGACGGCATCGTAATCTCCTGTTGCGATTCGGGAACAGAATTTTTTGCGGTTTGCAGGCTCAAAATCCTTTTTGGTTGCCGCAAGGATATTTGCGCCGGGGTATAACCGGAGAAAGTCACTCGCCCACTGCTCCGTCAAATGGTTTGGCACGACAAACAGACTCTTTTGGCATAAGCCTAACCGCTTGCTCTCCATTGCCGCCGCCGTCATTTCAAAGGTCTTTCCTGCCCCCACACAATGCGCCAGCAGGGTATTGTCCCCGTATAAGACGTGTGCAACTGCATTTTTCTGGTGGGGCTTTAACTCAATGTCCGGCGTCATGCCGGGAAATGTCAGGTGCGCCCCGTCATATTCCCTCGGTCTTGTGGAATTGAACAGCTTATTATACTTTGCCACCAAATCCTGCCGTCTGTCCGGATCACGGAATATCCAATCCTTAAAGGCTTCCCTTATGGTTTCCTGCTTCTGTGCCGCAAGGGTGGTTTCTTTTTTGTTCAGTACCCTCTTTTCTTTTCCGTCCTCCGTAATCGTGTCATACACTCGGCTGTCCTTTAAGTTCAGTGAATCCTCCAAAATCTGGTAAGCGTTCCTGCGGCTTGTTCCATAAGTCATATTTACGAGGGAATTTCCGTAATCCGCATTTTTACCCTTGACGTTCCACTGCCCTGTCACGTCTGAAAACTGTATGCCCATGACGTTCCTGTCAAGTAAATGCGGCGGCGTTTCAAAGGTGTCACGCATGAAATCCTCCAGATACTCCGGCTTTACCCATGTTGCTCCGATACGCACCTCGATCTCGCTTGCGTCAAGCTCTTTGGGCTGTACCTGCGTGAGCGCCTGCACATTTACGGTGTACTCCGGGTGGTTCTCCGCATAAGTCTTTGCCGTCTCCAGCTTGTCACGGACATTTCCGCTCAGATATTCGTCCGCCGTCTCCCACTTGTCCGTTACAGGATTCTGGAAGATAACCCCTGCCAGTTCCTCCTTTATCTTGTCTGTGCTTTTGCCCGACAGTTCCGCCATATAGTCAAGGTCAACCTTTGCCTTTTCCGACAGGGACACCGCCAGCGCCTCGGTTGCCGTGTCAACGCTCGTGACAACCTCCGCTTTCTTGATCGTGCGCTTTGTGAACATATCCGCCTTGCCGACAAAATTTCCCTCATCGTCCAGCTTTTCAAGGGAGCATAACAGACAATAGCTGCTGTCCTGATTGAACGCCCTCTTGTTGGTCTGTGAATTGATAAGCCCGTATTTTTTGGAAAAGTCATCATACAGCCTGTTTAGTTCTGCCTGCTTTTCCTTGATGACGGCATCGGGATATTCCTGAAGCTGCACGTTAATCAACTCCTGCGTACAATCCCTTATCCCGACCATACCCTTAATACGCTCCAGCATGGTATCTTTCATCTCAACAGGCTTCATGACGGAATTTTCCCGGTAATAAACCGTATCGTCCACTACGCAGAAGCTGTAGTTCTTCACATTCGGGTCTGCGGGAATGGTCCGGTCTGCCGCTTTTCCGTCCAGCTCATCAAGTTCCGCTTCCTCAATTTCCCCGTCAATGCGGCTGACTGCCTCCCGTAACTGCTCCGCAAAAGGTCTTGACGTGTCGGGCTGGCAGGTGCTTTCCATGCCATAGAGTCCTGACACCATTTCCATCTTTCCTATAATCATCTCCGGGTGCTGCACAAAATAATCGTTCATGGCAATGCCGTTCCCATCTTCCGAAAGATGTACCCAATCCGGCTCCAAATCCATAACCCTGTCACGCTTCTTTAAGAATAAAATATCAGAAGTGACTTCCGTTCCTGCGTTCTCCTTAAAAGCGGTGTTCGGCAGTCTGACCGCCCCCAAAAGCTCCGCCCTCTGCGCAAGGTACTTTCGCACTTCGGGGCTTTTCTTATCCATCGTACCCTTGCTCGTCACGAAAGCGACCACGCCGCCCGGACGCACTTTATCCAGTGCCTTTGCAAAAAAGTAATCGTGAATGAGGAAATTGTTCTTGTCATACTGCCTGTCAGACACTTTATATTGTCCGAAAGGCACATTCCCCACCGCCACATCAAAAAAATCATTCGGATAGTCCGTTTTTTCAAAGCCGGAAATTTTGATGTCGGCTTTCGGATAGAGCTGCCTTGCAATCCGTCCGGTAATCCCGTCAAGCTCCACGCCGTACAGCCTGCTGTCCTGCATCTTCTCCGGCAGACATCCGTAAAAGTTACCGATACCCATTGCCGGTTCGGTTGCCGTTACTAAAATGATACAATGTAACTTTTACATATCTGTACTATGGTAACGATGAACACGCACCGGGTGCATTTTTGCACACCCCTCATAACGATGCCGTATGCACCGTTACGAAGTAAGAGGTTCGGTTTTACTGCTACCTGTGCATACATAGCGTTTTCCTCGTAGCACTGAAACTTATCTCTTTTCTAACCGTTCTTCTTTCGTCAAACAAGTTAAATGCTCTGTTCGCAGAACTCCCTCCAACGCACAAGGAACATTCTCTGAAGTGTGATAGTAATGAAATCCACATTTTTCTTGCACACGCTTTGATTTCTCATTTCCATCAAAGTACCTGCACCATAATTTTTCGAGATTCAGTTCTTCAAAGCCATATCGCATTATCTCACGAACTGCCTCCGGAATGAGTCCTTGTCCCCAATATGGAACGCCAATCCAGTATCCGATTTCACCCTCCGTATCAGGAATGACGATATTACTTGCCTTGCCAAGCATTAATCCTATACTGCCAACTGGATGTCCTGTTTCCTTCAAAACCACTGCGTATGTCTCTGGTTCAGAAAGCACACCTTTTATGATTTCTCTGCTGTTTTCTACACTCGTATGAACAGCCCATCCCGCAATCGATCCCACATCAGGATTGCTAGCATATTTATATAAATCCTCCGCGTCACTTTCTTCCCAGCGGCGCAGAACAAGACGCTCAGTTCTCAATATTATTACTTTGCCCCTATATCTTCTTCGGCAATTTAATATTTACATTGCCGCCAAGAACACTTACTCCTATTACTAATCCTGCTACGAGGACAGAACTTGCGACTTTTACAATGCCCCAATTAAACTGACGCTTCTCCGAATCCTTCTTGTCAACCATGTGAACCGTTTCTGTTTCCTGCGAACGAATTTCCGTATCCTTTTCGCTTACAGTTCTCAGTATTTCCATCTCTTTTTCGAGAATAGCTTCTCGTTCTTCCGCACTCAATTGAGGATTATCCAAGCACTTACTTAAGTCAGCGTGTACTTTTTCAGCAAAATCATAAAACTGCTTTCTACTATCTGCCGAGATGTTCAGTTCCTTATCAGCTATTGCATAAACCTGTTTTATGCTCTCATCATCGCTTGAAATTATATTTCCCAAGATATCTTTGTACTCAGACATGGATGACTGAATCAGCTTTACAAACTCAGGAAACTGTGCAATGACTTCTTTTGCAACATCCGGTCGCAGTTCACTTAATTTTGATGCTATACTCAAGACATCTGTTTTCGACAGATTCTTAAAATCTGTCCTTTTCATCATATCAAGTGCCTGTTTTTCAATTGGTGTATATTCCATAGCTATGTAATCCTCCTCATTCTGTATTCATTGCTAGCTCTGTTGCCGTGTCATCACTTCAAGCATATGCCTTCCGCTTTTCTCTGAATCGTAGTCATTAGCCTGACAGATAAATCGCAAGCCGTCCGGCATCAGTATGCGACCGTTATTCTTGTCGTGGAGATACTTCTGAAACTCCTCGTACTCCGAATTCTTAATCTGCTTCATTGCAGTCCTCCACATTCTTCGATCACAGATAATTCTTGAACGCTTTCTTCATCTTGAGCATGACATCGATTATCCAGTCAAACTGTGCGTTCCATTGGTTCTTATCACCGAAGGTCACGCCCTTCTCGATAACAATACGGCTTGCCTTGCGTTCCGGCAGTTCCCGCCAGTCAAATGTCAACCCTGCATCAGATTCGATTGCGTCCTTATTATCAAAAAGGGAGTGGAACAGGTCTTTATCTTCGCTGATATACAATTCCACATCCAGTTCATTGCGCTTTTGAATCTGTGACACGGCAATATGACAGGCAGAAGAACCCACGCTGAAATTCATCCAATGATCCATAGACGGCTTTCTTCTTTTAAAGTTCTTTGCAAACTCCGTATTCTGAAAAGCGTAATCCTGAAATGCCACCCAATAGTCATATCTCTGCTGCTGCGTTTCGTTCGCGGACTCATTCTTTTTTACTTCTTTTGTCCAGTCGTTTGGCTTTTCAATGACTTCAAACTTCACGGCTGGCTCGGAAGCGCCTATACGATACAATTTTATTTCACAGAGGAAGAAACCAATTTTCTCATCTGTGTGGTTGTTCAGCCACTCAATAGCAGCCTTATGTTCCTCACGAGCATGTTTTACCACCCATACGATTACATCCGCAGATTTGCCGGATGCATAGGTTATCAGCTTGCCCAGGTGATCGTGGTTGGTGTCCTCCAGTTGATTCTCGATAATGATTTTCCGATCCGTCCCCGTTTCAGACGCAAAGATATCAACATTGAAATCCCCCACGGAGGATTCTGTCTCATCTACAGTAATATCAAGCCCTATAGCATCAGCAAGGAGCGCAATATTATCGTCCTGCGAAAGCCACGGAGTAAAGTCCTGGGCTTCATGCGGCCACACCGTCCTCAAGTCCTTTATCTCTTCAAGTCTGCTCAAATTTATCATGCTATTTATTGAAACTCCTCAAATCGTTTTTCTATCATCCTCACTCTTCTGCGATGGGAATCAGATAAGACATTATACCACAGATTAATGAATTTTTCTGCCCCCTTAAGAAAAAAACACTCGGCCAAAGCCGAGTGCTGTAAATTTCCATATTCGTTATATCTTTATCTCCGTACCGTCCCGGAAAGTCACTGCCATCTCCTTATTCTTGCCAACCGTCACGAAATCCACCATGCTGCTCCAAAGTCTTTCATCAAATTCAGCAATAATGCCATCCTGCGCCTTCAAAATTTTGATGAATCCTGCCAGCCGCTCATTTTGTGCTTCCTTTTCCGTAATGGTTCTGGCAACTTCATCATACTGTGCTTTAGCTATATCATACCGTTCCACCAGCCCATTATAGCGTTCCTGGTATTCCCCCTGGTCCTGGGCTATACGGGCATTCTCACCTATAATGTTTTGTACCATCCCCGCCAATACCGCCATGTCATTTTCCAAGCTGCGCTTTTCTTCCTCCAGCACATCCGTCCGGCAAAGTGTCTCCCGGATAGTTTCCGCATTCGCTACAATCTCCGCCTTTTCAGAAACCAGCTTGTTATAGGCGGATAGGAATGCCGCCTTGACCTCTTCTTCCGTCACATGGGGAGTCCCGCACTTTTTATCCTTATATTTGCTGTTGCAGCGGTAAATGACCCTGCGGTACTTATCCGTGGAATGCCAGACCTTGGAGCCAAACCATCCGCCACAGTCAGCGCATTTAATCTTATTGGAGAAGATGCTGACCCCGCTGTACCGGGGCCGCCCCGTTTCCGTTTCTCAAGCTCTGCCTGCACCATATCGAAAACTGTAGGACTGATGATGGCTTCGTGGTTTCCCTCCACATAATACTGTGGGACTTCACCCTCGTTCTTTTTCGTCTTCTTATTCAGGAAATCCACCGTGAATTCCTTCTGGAGAAGGGCATCTCCCTTGTATTTTTCGTTGGAAAGCATCCGGCGCACCGTCTGCTGGTTCCACACATCTTTCCCGCCCGGTGTCTTGATGCCGCGCCTGGTAAGCTCCGCCGCAATGGAATGGGGAGAAAGTCCTTCGAGGAATAAACTGAATATCAGTCGCACTGTTTCAGCTTCCTGGGGATTCACCACGATCCTGCCGTCCGGCCCTTTATCCAGGCCAAGAACCCGGCTGTAAGCAAAACTGACTTTTCCATCGGCAAAACTCTTCCTCTGCCCCCAGGTGACATTTTCCGAAATGGAGCGGCTCTCCTCCTGCGCCAGCGAGGACATGATTGTGATCAGCAGCTCCCCCTTGGAATCCAGCGTCCAGATGTTCTCTTTCTCGAAATATATCTCAATGCCCCTGTCCTTCAGCTCCCGGACTGTCGTAAGGCTGTCTACTGTGTTCCTCGCAAAACGGCTAACCGACTTGGTGATGATAAGGTCTATTTTTCCGGCTTTCGCATCGGCAATCATGGTTTTAAAGCCTTCCCGTTTTTTGGTGGAAGTTGCGCTGATGCCTTCATCCGTATATATCCCGGCAAATTCCCAGTCGTCACGCCCCTGGATATAACTGGTATAATAGTCTACCTGCGCCTCGTAGCTTGTGACCTGGTCCTCATGGTCGGTGCTGACACGGGCATATCCCGCTACGCGCCGCTTTTTCGTCCCGGCCAGCGGCTCAGCCGTATATTTTTTTACCGTTGCTGGTATTGTCGTCACTCTCTTCGCCATCCGTCCCCACGCTCCTTCCTGAGACGCTTCATGCTTTCGCTCATCTTCTGCCGCCGTTCCCCGGTAAAGCTGTCCCTAATCGCCTTTGCCTGTTTTTTCCGGCGCTCTTCTGTCCATGGCTGCGCCCTGCGCTTAGTGCTGTAGGAAGCCTCATGAAGCCCGCCACCTTTGAAATGGAATGCAATCCTGCCGCCTTTGGAAATCACAATATGGTCAATCCTCTCAGAAAAAGCCGGTGCATCGAATGCATCAAGCCCCATAGCTTCGGCGGAAAGCCTCTGGAGGTCGTCTTCATGGATGCTGTTGTTCCCACAGGTGTTTGTGGTGGCGCAGGAAAACATATGGTACTTTTCACCATTCTTCCGCTTCCTCGTCTGCTGGCGGTAATTGTTCCCGCACTCGGCGCATTTGATCCTGCCTGTGAAGCAGGTCGCGCCCCTGGGGTTCGTCCCATATTTCCGCCTTTTCTCAGATGTGGCGGCACGGTATTCCGCCGTCCAGCAGTCCTGGTGTCCTGTGTTCGGACAGTCCCTGGTTATGCGGTTCCCGTCCTTAAAGAAGAATTCGAGCGTATATTTCTCCGGCACCTCTATATGGTCAACCCTGTCAAGGAACACGTCCTCATCAAACTGCTCCGTCCCCAGAACATCCGCACAGGCTTTCATAAGGTTCTGGTGGTTGATCGTCCCTCCTACCGGACAGCCAGCGCCGACCTTCTTTTTCTTTTTGCTGCCGCAGTTCCAAAACTCCATCAATCCTCTGTCCGTACGCCTGTTGTGCATATAACTGACGCCGCAATGAGGGCACTTAATCTTCCCGGTAAAGCAGCAGGTATTGAGGCTCTTGTTCGCCAGCGCGCCAAGTTCCCTGCGCCGTCCCATCTCCGCCTGCACATAATCAAAAGTAGCCTTATCAATGATGGCGGGATGCGTGTCCTCCACATAATATTGCGGAAGCTCGCCTCGGTTCTTCTTCCTGTGCTTGGTGATGGGGTCTGCGATAAACTCTTTCTGCAGGAGCAGGCTGCCCGTATAAGTGATGTTCGTAAGGACAACCTTGAGATTGGAATCCACCCAGCGGCAGCCGTCCCTCGTGGTGATGCCCTCGGCGGCAAACTCCCGCTCCGTTTCCAGCCTTGACTTCCCGTCAAGGAAGTTCTGGAAAATCCTGCGGATGACCGCCGCTTCCCCCGGCACAATGGCCAGTGCGTCCCCCTCCCATCGGTAGCCGTACACCCGGAAACGACCATTGGGGATTCCCTCCGCCATCCGCTTGCGGGTGCCCCACTTCACATTATCGCTGATGGAGCGGCTCTCCTCCTGGGCAAAGGACGCAAGAATGGTCAGCATCAGTTCGCCGTCGCCGCTCATGGAGCTTATTCCTTCCTTTTCAAACCTCACTTCCACGCCGATACTTTTCAGATGCCGTACAGTCTCCAGAAGGTCAACCGTATTCCTCGCAAAACGCTGTATCGACTTGGTTAGGATGATGTCGATTTTCCCGGCATCCGCATCCTCTACCATTTTCCTGAATTCGTCCCTCCTGGCCGTGCCAGTGCCGGAGATCCCGTAATCCGCATATACCCCGGCGTATTCCCAGTCAGGGTTACGCTGAATCAGCGCGCTGTAATAGCTGACCTGTGCGGATAGGGAATGGCTCATCCTCTCGCTTTCCACAGACACACGGGCGTAAGCGGCCACTTTTTTCCTTGGCGCAATAGCCGGCACCGTCTGCTCAATCTTTCTGATCTTCGCCATGAAATCACTCCTTTCCGCTACCATACATCACTCTTTACGCCCTGGAAGTCAACGGCATAGCGGAAAATAATGTGCCGAAAACGGGACGGTATTTCTCCAGAAAGATTGTATCAATCTGACAATACTCTTCCTCCGAGATCATCCTCTGCGAAAGCATCCTTCTTGCCATATTCATGGTGGTCTGGTACAGCTTTTCAGCCCTGAACTGCTCTTCAGTCATCCGCGCCACCCCCAAACCTGTGGGCAATATAGCACTCATGGCTGCAGTATTTCCTTTTTGCATTGCCGTAGGCTGTGAACGGCTTTCTGCACTGCGGGCAGATAAACTCGTAGTTGGCTTTACGCTTTACCCGGTCAAGGTGACTGTTCCACCATTTGTTCCGGCATCTGTCCGAGCAGAACTTTTTCTCCTTCCTCCCAGGAGTCTGCGCCACCTCTTTCCCACAGCAAAGGCAGAAATGATTCCCGTCCCTGGTCATGGCCGACATGGTCTGGGAAGCCGCTTTCCCGGTAAGCTTCTTCCTCCTGCAAAATGATTTCACTGTATTTTCTGATATACCGAGAGCCTGGGCAATCCTCACATACCCATAACCTTCGCCCCTTAGATTTGCAATCTGTGTTTTCTGTCCTTCGGTCATAGCACACCTCCATAAACGATTGGAAGGGAATCATATCCATCGTTATCTGGTATCCCTTTCAACTTCCTATGGACATGATTTTTGTTTTTGGACGGATTTTCTTCACATGAAAAAGCCCACTAAATACCGTGGGCTTGTCACTATCCGCGCCGGACTTTACGCCATGGCGCGCCTCCCGTTTAGCTGCCACACATCGTGGCTCTTGATCTGGCGGACGGCGGAGGATACCGTGTTGGCGTGGCCGTGCTTATGGTAGTAGGCCGTCCCCTTCGTGTGCTTGTGGTAGATTCGGACCGGATACCGGTCATAGGAAAGTTTCTGGACGATCCAGCAGTGCTTCGTGCATCTGGACTGGACCTCAAAGAAGTCATCCGTCTGGCGGATGAGCCGGAAGTATGGGGAAGTGAGAAGTGTGCGTTCCCTTGCAGTGAACATCAACATCCCTCCTTCCGCCGCCCCCTGCGTGGCAGGCGGGATGTCTCCATAAATCTTTTTGCCATAAGCGTGTGCCTCCTTTATTTTTACCGCCGCTTTCGGCAGCGCCCCTTTGGGGTAATGCCATGTTAAATCGGATTCCGCAGATTATCCACTCATTTCTGC
>CATKXE010000094.1 GCA_949840465.1 uncultured Lachnospiraceae bacterium
TATGTCCATTTGGCGACTGCCGCGAGGGTCAAATACCCCGCAGCTTGCTGCGCTGAAAATTTGATGCCCCGTCAGCTTGCTGCGGGGTATTTGACTTCTGCCTGTAAAGGAACTGACACAATCAGACCTGCCCTATAGGAGAACAGGTCTGACCGAATGATACAATCCATTATTTTTCCTTTAAATACGCGTCGATTCCGCGCGCGCCGGCTTTTCCCGCGCCCATAGCCAGAATCACGGTAGCCGCGCCTGTCACGGCGTCGCCGCCGGCATAGACGCCTTCCTTGGAAGTCTTGCCGAATTCTTCATCTGCAACGATACATTTCCATCTGTTGGTTTTTAATCCCTTTGTAGTGGAGGAAATCAGTGGGTTCGGTGAAGTACCCAGTGACATAATCACCGTATCTGCCTCAATATCATACTCGGAACCCGGAATTTCAACCGGACGCCTTCTGCCCGACGCATCCGGCTCGCCCAGTTCCATCTTGATGACCCTCATACCTTTTACATTCCCATGATCGTCAACAAAGATTTCTTTCGGGTTGGTCAGCAGGTCAAAAATAACGCCCTCTTCTTTCGCATGATGTACCTCTTCTACTCTGGCCGGAAGCTCCGCCTCGCTTCTCCTGTAGACGATATGTACCTCTGCCCCAAGACGCAATGCCGTCCTTGCCGCATCCATAGCCACGTTCCCGCCGCCTACGACCGCAACCTTCTTGCCGCCTGCGATCGGTGTATCATAGGACTCGTCAAAGGCTTTCATCAGATTGCTTCTGGTCAGGTATTCATTTGCAGAGAAGACGCCATTGGCATTCTCACCCGGAATTCCCATAAACATCGGAAGCCCTGCGCCTGAACCGATAAATACAGCCTCAAAGCCTTCCTCCTCGATCAACTGGTCAATCGTGGTGGACTTGCCAATCACCACGTTGGTCTCGAACTTCACGCCTAACTCTTTTACCTTTTCGATTTCCTTTGCAACCACCTTCTGCTTTGGAAGACGGAATTCCGGAATGCCATATACAAGCACGCCGCCCAGTTCATGCAATGCTTCAAATACAGTCACTTCATATCCCATCTTTGCCAAATCTCCTGCACAGGTCAGTCCGGACGGACCGGAACCGATGACTGCAACCTTATGTCCGTTGGTACACTCCGGGCCTTCCGGATTGATATCATGCTCCAGGGCATAGTCTGCGACGAATCTCTCCAGCTTACCGATGGATACAGGCTCGCCTTTAATCCCGCGGATGCACTTTCCTTCACACTGGGATTCCTGAGGGCATACACGCCCACAGATTGCCGGCAGCGCGGAGGATTTTCCGATTACCTTATATGCTTCTTCAATATTTCCTTCTTTTACTTCCCTGATAAATCCAGGAATATCAATCGCTACCGGACATCCGCTGATACATTTTGCATTCTTGCAGTTAATGCACCGGGAAGCCTCTTCCATTGCTTCCTCCTGATTATATCCCAGGCAAACCTCTTCAAAATTTGTAGCGCGCACTTTTGGTTCCTGTTCCCTGACAGGCACTTTTTTTAATACATCTGCCATTAGTTGTCACCTCCGCAATTTCCACATCCGCCGTGATGTGTGTCGCCTTCTGTTAATTTCAGCATTGCACGGCCTTCTTCTGTCTTATACATCTGGCTTCGTTTCATCGCCTGATCAAAATCTACGAGATGTCCGTCAAACTCCGGCCCGTCAACACAGGCAAACTTGATTTCGTCTCCCACCTGCAGACGGCATGCTCCGCACATGCCGGTTCCGTCTACCATAATCGGATTCATGCTCACGATCGTCGAAAGCCCCAGCTTCTTTGTCAGAAGACAGACAAACTTCATCATGATCATCGGCCCGATGGCAACGCAGACATCATACTGCTTTCCTTCCTTCTGTACGAGATCCTCGATCACTGTTGTTACCATACCGGAGCGCCCGTAAGAACCGTCGTCCGTTGTCACATAAAGATTTCCCGCAACTGCTTCCAGTTCTTTTTCAAGGATGACCATATCTTTCGTCTTAGCGCCCAGGATCACATCCGCTTCAATGCCATGCCTGTGCAGCCATTTTACCTGTGGATAGACAGGAGCAGCCCCTACGCCGCCTGCCACAAAAAGCATTTTTTTCTTCTTCAGTTCCTCTATATCTTCGTTTACAAATTCAGATGCACATCCCAGCGGCCCTACAAAGTCGCGGAAACCGTCTCCTTCTTTCAGGTCGGCCATCTTCGTGGTTGAGGCGCCAACTTCCTGAAATACAATCGTAATTGTTCCTGCTTCACGGTCATAATCACAGATTGTAAGCGGAATCCTTTCCCCTTTATCGTCCATCTTTACGATAACAAACTGTCCTGGCTGACAATGCTTTGCGACACGCGGCGCAAGGACATCCATCAGTATAATTTTATCAGCCAGTTTTTCTGCTTTTAAAATCTTATACATGTTATTCCTCCTCGTAAAATAATTGATCTGCCCGGATTATGTATAAATACATCCCCGATACAAGCCATAATGCCAGAGAACGTTCCTATTCTGCCATAACATATAATACGATATTACTAACCTGTTGACAAGTCTTCTTTTTAACATATTCGATAAAATTTTATACATATGAAACAAATTTTCCCAACAAAGAGCTGCTTCTGTGTTTATTCTGTACAGGCAACGCATGCTTTTTAAAACGTGCAGTTGGAAATCGACTTCCAGGACTCATGAACAAAGGCAGACACCGGTAAGTGCCTGCCCCTGTCCAGGATATGTTCTACAGTTCCTTAGAAATCAACCTCTGTTCCATAGTATGTGCATGTCAATAATTTTTCCATTGCCGCCGGATCGATCGGACGCGGGTTGGAGCCTGTACAGGCATCTCCTACCGCCAGTTCCGCAATCTTCGCAACTTTTTCTTTAAACTCTTCTTCCTTGATTCCAAAGTCCTTCAATGTCTTCGGAATGTTCAGTTCTGCGTTGAATGCGTCAATCTTTGTGCAAAGGCTGTTGATCAATGCTTTTTCAGAAGTTCCCTCAAGCCCCATCCTGCGTGCAATCTCCGCGTAACGGCTTGCAGCTGCGCTTTCTTTTGCATTATATTTGATGACATAGGGCAGATAGATTGCATTTGCACATCCGTGCGGGATATGTCCTGTAGAGAACGCTGCTCCTGTCTTATGTGCCATGGAATGTACGATCCCAAGAAGTGCATTGGAGAATGCCATCCCTGCCAGGCACTGCGCATAATGCATCTGTTCCCTTGCATCCATATTGCAGTGATAGGAAGCCGGAAGGTAATCCAGTACCATCTCTATGGCCTGCAGTGCCAGAGGATCTGTAAACGGTCCATTCAATGTGGAAACATATGCTTCAATGGCATGTGTCAGGGCGTCCATACCTGTATATGCAACCTGCTTTACAGGAAGTCCGCTTACCAGGTCAGGATCAACAATTGCTACATCCGGTGTGATATTGAAATCAGCCAGAGGATACTTCACGCCTGTGCTGTAGTCTGTAATAACGGAAAATGCAGTAACCTCTGTAGCGGTTCCTGACGTAGAAGGAATTGCACAGAATTTTGCTTTTTGTCTCAGTTCCGGGAAATTAAACGGAATGCAGAGATCTTCAAAGGTCACATCAGGATATTCATAAAATGCCCACATTGCCTTTGCTGCATCGATCGGAGAGCCACCGCCCATGGATACGATCCAGTCCGGTTCAAACGCGCGCATTGCTTCGGCGCCTTTTTTTACAGTCTCGACAGACGGATCCGGCTCAACGCCTTCAAATAGTTCTACCTCCATGCCTGCTTCCTTCAGATAGCCCACTGCTTTGTCCAGAAATCCCTGACGCTTCATGGAACCGCCGCCGACAACGAGGATGGCTTTCTTGCCCTTTAAGTTCTTCAGTTCCTCTAAGCATCCTTTCCCATGGTAAATGTCTCTTGGTAATGTAAATCTGCTCATGTTATGCATCTCCTTATGTATTTCTTTTTTTCAGGTATATTATAGCACTGTTAAACTTTTAACACAAGGAGTTCACAGAAAAAACACACAAAGAGCTTCTTTTTATAGTCCGCTCCTGGCCATTCACCATATTAATTAACATCTGTGCAAACAGAAGTGGATCAACATGACAAATGAACCATCACGATTTTATTGGAGCTGTAATACATAATTTCGCTTTGTCACCTGAGTCATTTTCCCGGACTCACTGATCAACACAGCCGAAAAAATCATGGAACCTTCCGGCATATCCAAAGGTCCGGCATATAAAGTCGATGCCGCGGACGGCGTAGACCCGTCGGTCGTATAATACGCGGTATACCCTTCAGGCACCTGAATCGTAATCTGTGTAGGCGCATAATACTGCCCCGTAGACGGCGTGACTGCCGGAGCGTCTGCGGCGGGAAGCTCGACCGTATAAGTTCTGGAAGCTACCAGGCTTGGAATCCCTTTCTTGTTGATACTGATTGCTTTCAAAATCGTTTTTCCCTCATCTACGAGGACGGGCTCCTCATATAATGTGCTGGAAGAGGTGGGAGTACTTCCATCCTCCGTATAACGGATTTCACCCTCTGATTCCAGCGAAATCTGCTGTACCTCCGGATAAGTCCCCTCATCCAGACTGAATGTGGGCGCCCTGGATACATAGTCTTTTACCTTCGAAAGCACGGAACTGTCGCATCCGTCCAGCAATGGAGAAATCTTTTCCAACTGCTCTGTATCGACATAAAACCGGATGGCCGCCTCATAGAGATCTGCATTTTCCGGCTGGGAATCAATCGCAGTGATAAAAATCTCCTCTGCTTTCTCCAGATTTTTCTGTTGGATACAGACTTTCGCCAGTCCGGCATAAGCGCCTGCCTTTTTCACATCTTTTTCGAGGGCACGGTTAAAATACCGTTCCGCAGAGGTGTATTCTCCGGATTGCAATGCCCGATTCCCTTTTCCCACCACCCCGGCATAAGAGTTTTGATAAAAAATGAACCCCAGGACTACACAGACTGCAAGAACAACGAGAAAAACACTCATCGCCTTCTGTATCCCCTTTTTTGACGTCCGTTTTTTTCTTCTCGCCTGCGGCCTGCGGCCGTTTTCCGGATTTTGCTGCAAATCCCATGCCTCATTCCTGCGGCTGTTGGGATTCGTTCGGATATTTCCGGTTGTTCTCTGATTTGCGGCAGGATACATCCCGCCCTCTCTGTAACGCATCTCCTCTTCATTCTGTGGACCGTACCCTGTATTCTGACGTACAGCGCCTGCATACCCATGATCACGGCGGATATACCCTGATTCCTGATGTACATTTCCGGCATCCTGATACGTATAGCCCGAAGCCTGACGCGCATTTCTGGAATCACGGTACGTATACCCTGACTCCTGGCGTACATTCCCGGAATCCTGGTACGTATAGCCGGGGGTCTGGCGCCCATTTCTGGAATCGCGGCGCACAGATCCTGCCTCCCGGCGAAGGTTCCCCGAATCACTGCGGACCTGGCTGCTCTCCTGCCGCAGATGGGAATTTTGTCGGGCATAGCCGTTTTCCTGATAGGATGGCCTGACGCTTTGTGAATTTCTTCTGGCAGGACGGCCTGACGGCGAAGGACGGCCATATTGCGAACGAATCTGGTTCATTTCCCCCTGGCTTAATACCCGTGTCGAACTTCCCCGCTCCCCTTGGCTCAACACACGGGTGGCATAGTCATCCTCACTCAGATCCCAGCTTCGGTAACGTCTCACATCCTGGGAATCAATGGGGCGTGTGGCGTACTCCACAGAACCCTTCACTTCGCGCGCGAGGACATCCTCCAGAGGATTGTAGTCTGGGACAATCTGCACTTTTGCAAAACAATTTGGACAGATCCACTGTCCTTCCGGAATCTCAGCACCACAATTTGTACATCTCATCTTGTGCTCCCCCTTATTTACGCACTGCCTCCACACAATTATTCATCAGCATAGCAATGGTCATCGGCCCTACTCCTCCCGGAACCGGTGTGACCGCAGAGGCTTTCTCAAAGATCTCGTCAAATACAATATCTCCGCATAATTGATTGTTGTCATCACGGTGCATCCCCACGTCGATGACAACAGCTCCCTCTTTTACATATCCCGCATCAATAAACTGCCGTTTTCCGATCGCAACGATCAAAATATCCGCACGTCTTGTAATTTCCTGCAGGTTTTTGGTATGGGAATGCGCCACCGTGACTGTCCCGTGTTCCCGAAGGAGCAGCGCGGCCATAGGCTTGCCCACAATATTGCTTCTTCCGACCACCACACATTCTTTCCCGTCTATAGAAATGCCGGAGCGCTTTAACAGCTCAATGATCCCGGCGGGCGTGCAGGAAAGGAACCCCGGCTCCCCAATCCAGAGCCTTCCCACGCTCACCGGATGAAATCCGTCCACATCCTTATCCGGCGAAATTGCCCGGATGATCTTATCCTCGTCAATATGTGCAGGAAGCGGAAGCTGTACCAGAATTCCATTCACATGCTCTGCCCGGTTCAGCTTATCCACAAGGGCAAGCAGCTCCGTTTCCGAAACATCTTCCGAAAGTTCATACGCCTCAGATTCTATCCCGATATAAGCGCATGCTTTCTTCTTGTTGTTCACATACACACAGGATGCCGGATCCTTACCTACCTGCACCACGGCAAGGCAAATCCGTATTCCTCTGTTTTTAAGTGCTTCTACTTCTGCTTTCAGTTCATCTTTTATCTCTTTGGAAATCCGTTTTCCGTCAATCAACTGTGCCATAAATATCTCCTTTTTAAAACAGGCCTGTGACTTTTCCGTCATCCGATACATCGATGTTGTTCGCAGCAGGAACTTTGGGAAGGCCCGGCATGGTCATGATCGCGCCGGTCAATGCCACCACAAAGCCTGCCCCTGCGCTTACATAAGCCTCCCGGATATGGATGTCAAACTCTTTTGGCCTTCCCAGCTTTGACGCATCATCGGAAAGGGAATACTGGTTTTTCGCCATACATACCGGAACATCCCTAAATCCCAGCGCTTCGATCTTCGCAAGCTGTTTTTCAGCAGCCGGTTCGTAGACAACGCCTTTCGCCCCGTAGATCTCACGTGAGACAGTCTCAATTTTTTCCTTCAAAGACAGGCTGTCCTCATACAAAGGATGGAAGCGGCTTTCTTTGTGCTCCAAAGTCTCCAGCACCTTTTCTGCCAGTGCGATCCCGCCTTCCCCGCCTTTTTCCCACACTTCCGAGAGGGCAAATTCACAGCCCTTTTCTTCGCAGAATTGACGGATAAAGTCATTCTCTGCTTCTGTGTCCGTGACAAAGGAATTCAGCGTCACTACCACAGGAACTCCATATTTTTGTATATTCTCAATATGTTTCTCCAGATTCACAATTCCTTTTTTCAAGGCCTCCAGATTTTCCGAGCCCAGGTCTGCTTTTGCGACTCCGCCGTTATATTTCAATGCGCGCACTGTAGCCACCAGAACCACGGCGTCCGGTTTCAGCCCTGCTTTCCTGCACTTGATATCCAAAAATTTCTCTGCGCCCAGATCTGCGCCGAACCCGGCTTCCGTGATTGTAATATCGCACATTTTCAGGGCGGTCCTGGTTGCCCGCACACTGTTGCAGCCGTGGGCGATATTGGCAAACGGCCCGCCGTGTACCAGAGCCGGGGTATGCTCCAATGTCTGAATCAGGTTGGGCTTGATGGCATCTTTAAGTAATGCCGCCATCGCCCCCGTCGCATGGAGATCTTCCGCCGTCACAGGCTCACCGGCAAAATTGTATGCCACGATAATCCTCCCAAGCCTTGCTTTCAGATCCTGCAGATCCTCCGCAAGACAGAGGATGGCCATGATCTCTGAGGCAACCGTAATGACAAAATGGTCTTCACGTACCATCCCGTCCATCTTGTTGCCAAGCCCCACAACAATATTGCGGAGTACCCGGTCATTCATATCCAGGCACCGTTTCCAGACCACCTGCCTTGGGTCGATCTGCAAGGCATTTCCCTGCTGAATATGATTGTCCAGCATCGCCGCCAGAAGATTGTTGGCCGATGTAATGGCATGGAAATCTCCTGTAAAATGAAGGTTTAAGTCTTCCATCGGCACCACCTGGGCATAGCCGCCTCCTGCCGCTCCGCCTTTGATCCCGAAACAAGGACCCAGCGAAGGCTCACGCAGCGCAATGACGGCGTTCTTGCCAAGCCTGGCCATAGCCTGGCCAAGCCCGACTGTAGTGGTCGTCTTGCCCTCTCCTGCAGGAGTCGGATTGATGGCAGTTACAAGAACCAGTTTCCCGTCCTCATTATCCTTGACCTTATCCCAGAAATCATCGGAAATCTTTGCTTTATACTTTCCGTAGAGTTCCAGGTCATCTTCCGGTATCCCGGCTTTTTTTGCGATTTCCGTGATCGGCAGCATCTGTGCTTCCTGTGCAATCTGAATATCTGTCTTCATTCGTAATCCCTCCTGATTTTATTCCCAATCTGCAAAAAGCAGATTGAACTACATGAATCATCCGTTTTCCTGTAGAAACTCTTCAAACTCTTCTGCTGTCATAAGTACTTTCCGTGGCTTTGTACCTTCCTCCGGCCCCACCACTCCTGCTTCCGCAAGCTGATCCATCACTCTGGCAGCCCGGTTGAAACCAATCTTGAACATCCTCTGCAGCATGCCGATGGATGCTTTCTCTTTATCAATGATCAGACGGCCTGCATCTGCAAAATACTGGTCTCTCTCATTACCGTTCTCGGCTTCACCCAAAATGGGAACGGCCTCGCCTCCCACATCCGCATTCATATGCTCTTCCAGTTCATTGCTGTAGTTTGCATTCCCATTGTTATCAATCAGGTATTCCACCACCTTCTGGACTTCCTTGTCTGATACAAAGGAGCCCTGCACACGCATTGGCTTGGGAATCCCTGTGGGATAGAACAGCATGTCCCCTTTTCCCAGAAGCTTCTCCGCACCGGACATATCGATGATCGTCCTCGAATCCACCCCTGAAGATACGGCAAAGGCGATCCTGGACGGCATATTTGCCTTGATCAGCCCGGTAATGACGTTGACAGACGGCCTCTGGGTAGCCAGGATCAAATGCAGCCCGGCAGCTCTTGCAAGCTGCGCCAGACGGCAGATCGCGCCTTCCACATCCTTGGGCGCTACCATCATCAGGTCTGCCAGCTCATCCACAATGATTACAATCTGTGGCATTTTTTTCAAGGGTTCCTCTTCATCCGTTATCTGCTCTGCTTTTTCATTGAATCCTTTCAGATCCCGGACATTATATTTTGCAAACAGGTCATACCGCTTCATCATCTCCGCAACCGCCCAGTTCAATGCCCCTGCCGCTTTTTTGGGATCTGTTACGACCGGAATGAGCAGATGCGGAATCCCATTGTACACACTGAGTTCTACCACCTTGGGATCTACCATGATCAGTTTCACATCTTCAGGATCTGCTTTATAGATTATGCTCATGATCATCGTATTGATACACACGGATTTCCCGGAGCCTGTGGATCCGGCCACAAGGAGATGGGGCATCCTGGCAATATCTGCCACGATCGTCTTCCCGGCGATATCTTTCCCCACCGCTACCGTGATCCTGGACTTGCTCTGCTGAAATTCACTGGATTCCAGAAGGTCACGCAACATTACTGCCGTATTTTCACTGTTGGGTACTTCAATGCCTACCGCGGCCTTTCCCGGAATAGGCGCCTCGATCCGAAGATCGGTGACTGCAAGATTCAGCTTAATATCATCGGAAAGCCCTACAATCTTGCTGACTTTCACCCCCTGCTCCGGCTGTAGTTCATAGCGGGTGACAGAAGGGCCGCAGCTTGCATTGGTTACATGGACCTTTACACCGAAATTCTGCAGCGTCTCCTCCAACTTCCGTGCCGTGGCGCGGAGCTTATCGTCAGAATCTCCTCCGGTCTTCTTTCCCTTTTTCAACAGGTTCAACGGAGGTACAGAGTATAGTTTTTTCTGCGGCGCATCCGCCTGAGCCTGAATGCTTTCCTCCACTGCAGCCGCTTCTGCTTCCAGTTCTGCAGTGTGTTCCTTTGCCGTTTTTTTCTTTTTGCCTGATACCGGCGCCTGCGGCTCTTCCTCCTGGGGATACGCTGCGGCTTTCACCGGTGTATCCTGCGCTTTTGGAGCCGCATCTTCCTTCTCATCATCCGGTGCAGGTTCCGCCCGGTTGATAACCAGGCCTTCAAAGGCGGCAGACGGCGCGCCATGGCCTGCTTCCTCCGCCACCGCCGCATTCGCTGACATATCTTCTGCCATTTCCTGCGCCGCAGGATCTACGGTCAATTCATGAACCTCCGGAGACTTAGGGCCATCCGTCAGGGTGGTTGCAAAGGACACCCCGGAGACCTTTCGGCTTCGTATCCCTTTGGATCTGGAAGCGGCACGCGGCACGCCTGCGTCTGCCTTACGCTCCTGCATCCGCTCTTCCCGCCGGATAACCGAAGTCTCATGCCGCTGTCTTGCGCCTTCATACACTTTTCTGCTGCCTTTTCCCAATGGTTTTAATAAGGATTTTTCCGTGATCAGGATCATACAGATAATTCCCAGCACGATCAACACCACATAGCTTCCCACCACACCGATCACGGGACACAGCAATGTGATCAGACAGCCCCCTAAAAACCCTCCGGCATTCTTGTGGATGCTGGCCTGTTTATAGTAGGTCATAAGACCTGTCCCCGGTGTATATGGGTTCATCGCCAGCTCCAAAAGCGCACAGACTATGATGAGCAGGACAAACAATGCGGCAATTTTTATGTAGGCATGGGCATTGCCCCTGTTCGAGATGAGGAAAGCGGCTGCCCCGAATATCACAATCGGGATCAGGTATGCCATCCAGCCAAAGATTCCAAATAGTATGGCTGAGCAGACTTCCCCTGCAAGCCCGCCAAGCCCGAAATTACTGATCAGCATCAGGATACTGGCAGCCAGCACGCACAGGATGATGATCTCCTGCTGCAGCGCCGGGCTTTCCTGCGCCCTTTTTGCTTCTTCTTTTGTATTTTTTTTCCTCCTGGTTGACTTTGCAGCCATGATACTTCCCCCCTGGCATTTTTACGTAGTAGAAAATAGTATAGCATTTTTTCAAAAAGCTGTCATTAAAAAATTTTATTTTGTTTTCCTTTCCAAAATCAGCAGAGGACGCTTCTATTCTTCACAGTCTCCTGCTTTCCGGCGCTCATCAATCATCTCATGGAGTTTTGCCATTGCCTGGCTGATCCCTCCCACTTCATCGATCAGCCCTTCCCGGACCGCGTCCTCGCCCTCTAACATAGTGCCCACATCTTTCACAAGCTGGGTGGGATCGAGCATCAGTTCCTCCAACCTTTTCTGGCTGATTTTGGAATGCTCTGCAATAAAATTCGTGATCCGGTCCTGAGTCCTTTCCATATTCCGGTAGCTCTGGTATACCCCGATGAACATTCCGCTGGAACGCACCGGATGAATAATCATCGTCCCGCTTGGCACGATGAAAGAATAGTCTGCGGATACAGCCAGAGGGCCTCCGATCGAATGGCTTCCTCCCAATACAAGAGAAACCGTCGGCTTGCTTAAGGATGCAATCATCTCCGCAATGGCAAGCCCGGCCTCCACATCGCCGCCAAGAGTATTTAAAAGGATCAATACTCCTTCCACATCCTCACTGTCCTCCGCCTCTGCAAGCCTGGGAAGCAAATGCTCATATTTGGTAGCCTTCGTATTGCCTGAAACCGCCTCATGCCCTTCAATCTCCCCTATGACCGTCATGAGCTGAATCCGATGTCTTCCCGCATTCCGGTCTAATTCCAAAGTACCGGTTTCTTTAATTTCCTCCCGTTTATCTTCCTTCTTTTCCGGCGTCTGGTCCATCTCTTTTTTCTCTTCCATCTGCTCACACCCTCCTGTCTATATTCTAACAAGTAGTATGTGGAAAAAAATGAGGAAATATACGGAATTTTTTTGTTTCTTAATCCACCCTGCCAAACCGCAAGCAAGCATTTTCTTCTATATATAAAAGGAAATGCTTTACGCTTTTTGGAAAAGATATGAAAACAAAAACGGTATGGATGCAAATTGTATACATCCATACCATTTTGATTAAAGCAATGCCTGCTCTATATCTGCAATAATATCCTCAATATTCTCAATTCCCACACTGAAACGAATCAGATCGGGCTGAACGCCTGCCTCGAGAAGCTCCTTTTCGTTCATCTGACGGTGCGTATGGCTTGCAGGATGCAGAACGCAGCTCCGTGCATCCGCAACATGGGTCACGATCGCGACCATTTTCAGTTTATCCATCATCTCTACGGCAGCCGAACGTCCGCCTTTTAATCCAAATGTCAGCACCCCGCAGCTTCCGTTCGGCATATACTTCTGCGTCCGCTCATAGTAGCGGTCTCCCGGAAGAGATGGAAAGGAAACCCACGCCACTTTCTCATGGTTTTTCAGGTATTTTGCAACTGCAAGAGCATTCTCACAGTGGCGCGGCATCCGAAGGTGAAGCGTCTCCAGCCCCAGGTTCAGCAAAAATGCATTCTGCGGGGACTGGATAGAACCCAAATCCCGCATCAACTGCGCGGTTGCTTTTGTAATATAAGCTTTTTTCCCGAATTTCCGGGTATATATGATCCCATGGTAAGTCTCATCCGGTGTCGTCAGTCCCGGGAACTTTTCCCCATGCGCATCCCAGTCAAAATTCCCGCTGTCCACGATTACACCGCCCACACATGTGGCATGGCCGTCCATATATTTTGTCGTGGAATGGATAACGATATCAGCGCCCCACTCGATGGGACGGCAGTTGATTGGAGTCGCGAATGTATTATCCACAATAAACGGAACACCATGTGCATGCGCCGCATGCGCAAATTTTTCCAGATCGAGTACCGTCAGGGCGGGATTGGCAATGGTCTCCCCGAACACGGCTTTTGTATTTTCCTTAAAAGCCGCCTCCAATTCTTCTTCTGTACAGTCGGGGTCTACGAATGTGGCATCTACTCCCATCTTCCTGATCGTAAGTGCGTATAAATTATATGTACCGCCGTAAAGTGCGGAAGAACACACAATATGAT
>CATKXE010000095.1 GCA_949840465.1 uncultured Lachnospiraceae bacterium
AGAGAAGAAAGCTGCCGGAACACCACCAAAACAGGAGAAAGACAGTGCAGCGGCAGCCGTGAAAGCATCAGCAGGACAGGTTTCATCGGAGAAAGCGAAGAATCCTGCAAATGGCAGCGTTTCGAAGGAAGATGCGGCCTGTGAGGAGGCGTTTGAGAAAGGAAAGATTGCCGGGCTACAGGAAGCAATCCTTGCGATCATGGAAAAGAACGGGCCTGTCACTGACCAGATGCGTAAGGATGTAATGGATAATGTGTATCATGATTCCCTGATTAACTGGATTAAGAGTTTTCGTTAGGAACGTGCCGGTACTATCGATACACAAGCTATTGCCAAAACGCTTTTTTGCTGAAAAATTGAAAAGAATAAGGAACTGTGAATAAAGAACCCGCACAGTTCTTCCTATTCGCAAAGCCGTTTCTGTCGCGTACAGGGACGGCTTTGTTGCAATGAAAGCGCTATTTTCTTCGTACTGTATCTATGCAGCTTCATGATCGAAAATTGTCTTCCATGGACTGTACAGAAACTGTATCTTATGTCCATAAAACCATATAACAGGAATCTTAGGTTGCCCTTCTGTTAAAAAGGTCTATAATGAAGATATAGAGTACTCTCAGAATCAGGAGGCTGCGGATGACTTGTCAGCTTGCTGAGGGGGCTTTGATTTGGCGGTGTGGGCAGGGAGGGAATCAGATGTATCAGATTGCCATATGTGACGATGAAATACAGATGAGAAAATTTTTGCACTCTGCTGTGGAGGAAGCAAATATCGTCTGCAGGGTAGATGAATTTTCCGACGGGGCCCAACTGCTTGGGAATTACCGGGGATATGATCT
This sequence comes from uncultured Lachnospiraceae bacterium, assembly GCA_949840465.1. Classification (GTDB taxonomy): domain Bacteria; phylum Bacillota; class Clostridia; order Lachnospirales; family Lachnospiraceae; genus Schaedlerella. Next base: position 837 of record CATKXE010000095.1, read on the forward strand.
CCTTTTTCTGGATATTGACATGCCTGTGGTTAACGGGATGGAGGCAGCGAGGGAAATCCGCCGAAAAGACCGGAAAGCGAAGATCATCTATGTTACAGCCTATCAGGATTACATGCAGCGCTCCTTTGCGGTTCATCCATTTTCTTTTCTTGTAAAGCCTGTCAGGAAGGAAACGATCATCAAAGCGATCCGGGAGGCAGTCCTGTACAGCAGGGAAGAAGGGAAGTCTGTAACGCTTCGGATGGAGACCGTGCAGGGGATGGAGGAGTTTGCCGTGGAGGATCTGTATTATCTGGAATATCAGAACCGGAAACTGCGTCTGGTGATGCGGCACGGGGAGTGCATGGTGCGGGGAAAAATTTCGGAGTTTTGTGACAAACTCATCCCTTATGGCTTTGCTTCGCCCCATAAGAGTTTTATTGTGAATCTGTACCATGTGAAAGCCATCCGGGGCTACGATATTTTTATGATGAATGGTGATTTTATTCCTCTGTCTCAGAAGCGGTCTACAGAATTTCGCGGGCAGTTAGGAAAATACCAGGCTGGCAGACTTTGAGAAAGTATTCCTGCGAAGCAACGGGCCAGGTGGACGTGTTGTCATGTCCATTCGGCGGCAGCCGTGGTTTTGGGAGTGGCTTTCGTATACGTTCAGGCGCAAGGAGGGAGAAATTGTGAACTGGGTGGAATCCGGTATCTGGAATGGAATTCTTGTCTTGACTGAGACCGTTGTGCTGGCTTTGTGTACCTGGTATTTCCTGAGCCATACGAAACAGAATGTAAATGGAAAAAGGATGTACCGCTGTGCAGCTGCTCTCGCCTACTGGGTCGGTCTGGCAGGAATTACTCTGGGGATGCAGAGCAACCGGTATATCAATTTGGTATTGCTGGCATACATGGTTGCCATGACAATCATAACGGGATTTTGGCTGTATCACCGCGGGGGTATGTATTGTTTCTACTATTTTTTATTTCCGGTGTCTCTGGTGACCGCCCAGATTTGTGTGATTTATGTTGTGTTTGCTTATATGAGTTCCCGGCGGGGGATATTGATTTTTGACTATACATCGGCAAATGTGGCGTTGATCATAAAACAACTGACGGAAATCCTCCTGACCGGAGTCTGGATAGTCCTGCTGAACCGAAAGAAATACGAAAGCGTAAGCGGAATCCGTTTTGCCGGTTTGTTCCTGCCGCCTGCTGTCAGTATGTTTATTACGTTTTCACTGATATACATTGGAGACGTATATGTGCAGTTATATGGCTCTTTCCTGATTATTCTGGATATATTTTTTCTGGTTTTTATGAATCTTTATATCTGGCATCTCTTTTCTTATCAGTCAAAAAACAGGAAGTTGAAAACAGAACTGGAAATCAGGAAAAAGCACAGTGAGATGCAGTATCAGTACTATGAGAAAGTGGAACAGAAATATCAGTCTACCCGAAAGATGATTCACGATATGAGGAATCATCTTCAGGCGATCGAGGCACTGCAGGAACAGGACGAAGCACAGGCGATCGGGTATGTAAGAGATATGCATCAAATGTTGGACAACATGGGAATCGTAAATTTTACGGACAACAGAATCCTGAATATTATTTTGAATGATAAGGCAGAAGAGGCAGAAAAAAACGGCATTGGGATGGAGATTCAGATCGGGGAGATTCATTTGGGGCATATGAAGGATATGGATATGACCACGATTTTTGGAAATCTGCTGGATAACGCATTGGAGGCGGCAGGACAGGCGGAGAGGGAACGCAAAATCCAGATCCGGGCGGATACGTTTCATGAGTTTACAGTAGTAAAGATACACAATTCCATGAGAACTGCCGACACGGCGCGGCAGGATAACGGAGCGAGTGATGCCGGGCAAAATATTGGGGCGTCGGATTTACAGGGGAAGAGGGGCGGGAAAAGCCATATGGGAATTGGGCTGGAAAATGTACGCCGCACTTTGGAAAAATATGGAGGGGGATTCATGGCAGAAGCAGTGGGCGATGAATTTTCCGTAAATATTACGATACCGAAAAAAGAAGAGGAAAGATGATATGACAGCTTCTGCAGCAAAAGAAGGGAGAGGAAAGATCATGAAGAAAAGAATAACAGGGACGTTACTATGCATGGTTGTTTTGGCAGCGCTGCTTGCGGGATGCGCAGAAAGACAGCGGCTTTCAGACCAGTTTGACGAGGAAGAAGTGAAAAAGGCGGCAGAGGAAGTGATCCAGGATCTGAATAGCGGAGAGATCGACGCTCTTGTGGAAGAAAAGTGGAGTGCCATCATGAAGAACGCCCTCGATGCAGACGGAGTAAAGGAGCAGATAGTGCCGGTTATCGAAGAACTTGGCGAATTTGAAAGCTTTGACCAGGAGGCGGTTACCGGTGGGAGGGATGCGGATACAGAGCAGGAGTTTGCGGTTGCTGTCATCAAAGCAAAGTATGAAAAAAGGAAAGCGCAGTTTACGATTTCCTTTGATGAGGATATGAAAGTCGCAGGATTTTTCATCAAGTGATTTTGAGGCCGGTGCGCTGTATCGCCCATAAAAAAAGTGAAGAAAAAAATCGCCTGAAAGTTGGAAAACCTTGCATAATCCCCTTGAAGCGTCTATAATATAAAAGCAAATTTTACAGATAAAGGGGTACACGCAGATGATAAAAATTGGTATTTTAGGTTATGGCAATCTGGGCAGAGGCGTGGAATGTGCCGTAAAGCAGAATCCGGACATGGAGCTGTCGGCAGTGTTTACCCGCAGGAATCCGGGAGACGTAAAAATTTTGACAGAGGGGGCATCGGTGTGCAGCATTGCGGATGTGCCGGGCTGGAAGGAGAAAATCGACGTCCTCATTTTATGCGGAGGAAGCGCAACGGATCTGCCAGGGCAGACTCCTGCCTTCGCAGAGCTTTTTCATGTGGTGGACAGTTTTGACACCCACGCAAGAATCCCGGAGCATTTTGCCAATGTGGATGCGGCCGCGAAAAAGGGCGGTAAGGTGGGGATCATCTCCGTAGGCTGGGATCCGGGGATGTTCTCTTTGAGCAGGATGTATGCCAATGCCATCCTCCCGGAGGGAAAGGATTATACGTTCTGGGGGAAGGGCGTCAGCCAGGGACATTCGGATGCAGTCAGAAGAATTGCGGACGTGAAGGATGCGAAGCAGTATACGGTTCCTGTGGAGGAAGCGCTGGAGTCTGTGAGAAGAGGAGAGAATCCGGATCTGACGACCCGCCAAAAGCATACGCGAGAGTGTTTTGTGGTGCTTGAGGAAGGGGCGGATGCGGCAAAGGTGGAAGAAGAGATCAGGACTATGCCGAACTATTTTGCAGACTATGACACGACTGTCCATTTTATCAGCCAGGAGGAGTTGGATCAGAACCACAGCAGGATTCCACACGGAGGATTTGTGCTGCGCAGCGGAAAGACCGGATGGAATCAGGAAAACAGCCATTTGATTGAATACAGCCTGAAGCTGGATTCAAACCCGGAATTTACGTCCTGTGTGCTTGCGGCATATGCGAGGGCGGCGTACCGTCTGGGGCAGGAGGGCGCGAGGGGATGCAAGACTGTATTTGACATTGCGCCGGCATATCTCAGTCCAAAAGATGGCGCGGCGCTGAGGGCCTCCCTGCTGTGACCGATGAATGGAGGAAGTCAAATACCCCGCGGCAAGGGACGAGGTATTTGGTTTCCATTCTGTTTCGGTCGTTGCGAAAATAGTGCCCCAGGCGCCTGGCAACCCCCGCGGCAGCCGCCAGACGGACATGCCGGCATGTCCGCCCGGCACGTTGTTTTGCGGGAATAAGGAACTGTATGGAAATCAGACATTTTAGAAAGGCAGATTGGAAAGATGACGGTTGAACGTATCGAGAATATGGCCGGCGGAGACGGCCATGTGATTATCAAGAGGATTTTAGGAGAGAAGGAACTGAATGGAAAATGCAGGCTGTATGCAGAGGTGACGATTGAGCCGGATTGCTCTTTGGGATATCATGTCCATCACAATGAGAGTGAGACCTATTATATGATTTCCGGGGAAGGGGAATATAACGATAATGGAACAACCCGTCCGGTCAAAGCCGGGGATATGACATTTACGCCGGATGGCTGCGGCCATGGGCTTAAGAATACAGGCCGGGATAATCTGGTGTTTATGGCATTGATTATTTTGGATTGACGGGAAGTCTGGGTGGAATACATGTATACAAAAAGGATATGGCATCATTTGCCATATCCTTTTTGTAGATCTCATCACTATATGATTTCCTTTAAAAATTCTGTTGGTCTGTATCATCATCCGACTGCCGCTGTGTGGATTCGCTTACAGGGATGCACTGTATCTGCGGATCATGCAGGAAATCACCCCTGCGGCGCACAGGCCGAACAATACATTGTGCATGGAGCCGAATACATCTAACGCGCCTTTCATGCCTTTTAGGAAATCCGGAGTTTCCGGAATCCATTTATTGATAAAAAAGGCGATATAGGAGCAGACGTATATAAAAAAGAAAGAGAACATCCCACGGCCTGTATCTTCTCGATAATACCCGGCTCTTGTCATGGACCATAGCGCAGAGAACAGTTCATACAGGATGAAGATGGCTGCCACAATAATATAGGCCGCCATGACCTCCGTATAATTTTGGGATGCAATCTCATTTCGGATGTCTCCGTAAGGTGCGCTTCCCCGAAAAAAATTGTATGCCATAAAGGCAATGATCACAAAAATCAGGATGACAGACAGATTTTGGAACAAGGAGTGGGAAATACGGGACACCGCCTTTCCGCCTTTTTTGATCGGTGCGGCAATCGGGGTCTGGCCGTTCCTGTGATGGCCGGCATGTGGGCGTGGGTCTGGTTCTCTGTATTGACCGGGGTGTTTTGGCCGTTTTTTCGGCCTGTCATAATCCTCTTCGTAGTCTTCGTCATAATAACCGTCATAACCATTGTCAGGATTTTCAATGGATAAGTCATAACGGATGTTGTCCGCACGCGGCGTCCGCATGGGCTGGGTTCTTGTATCCGGCCGGACTCTGTTCGGATTCTGCTGTTTACTTTCCGAATCCAAATCATATTCAAACGTAGGTTCTTCCTCATATGTAACTTCAAAATCCTCATCAAAGTCGTAAGCGTTTTTTTTAGAAGGATCCATAAAAACTGCTCCTTTCGCAAATCTTGGGTTCTGCATGGATGAAAGTGCCGGGTTTCCTAATGGGAATCACCGTAAACACAATTTCCAATGTCCTCTATACTATAACTTTTTCGTGATGAAAACAAGGGTTGTTATGTAAAATTCACAAAGATATCAGGATTTCTTAAAGTCAGGAGACAGAGTCAAAGGCCGCGCAGCAAGCCGGCGCGGTATTTTCTTCGCGAAAATAAAGGAATATTTTCTCATATGCAGGATTGACCTTATAAGCGGATAGACGTATAATAAAAGCGCGGATGAAATCTGCTGCAAAGACAGTTGCAGGAGAGGTTCCTGCGAGACTATTATAAAGAAAAGGAGTGGAATTATGGCGATTTTAGTAGCAGGAGGAGCAGGATATATCGGAAGCCACACTTGCGTGGAGCTTTTGAACAGAGGGTATGAAGTTGTAGTTGTGGATAATCTTTACAATTCCAGCGAGATTGCTTTGGACCGTGTGAAGGAAATCACGGGTAAGGATTTGAAATTCTATAAAGGGGATATATTGAACAGGGAAGACCTGGAGAAAATTTTTGAAAATGAAGAGATTGAGGCTGTGATCAACTTTGCAGGGCTGAAAGCAGTCGGGGAATCCGTGGCAAAGCCATGGGAATATTATCACAATAATATCAGCGGAACATTGATTTTGTGCGACGTGATGAGGAAACATGGATGTAAAAACATGATCTTTAGTTCCTCTGCCACAGTTTACGGAGATCCGGCGGAGATTCCGATCACGGAAAAATGCCCTAAGGGACAGATCACCAATCCATACGGCCAGACCAAGGGGATGCTGGAACAGATTCTCACAGACCTGCATGTCGGGGATCCGGAGTGGAACGTGATGCTGCTCCGCTATTTTAATCCGATCGGAGCCCATGAGTCCGGAAAGATCGGGGAGGATCCGAAGGGAATCCCGAACAACCTCGTGCCCTATATCGCCCAGGTTGCCGTGGGCAAGCTAAAGTGCCTTGGAGTATTCGGGGATGACTATGATACCCCGGACGGGACAGGAGTGCGTGATTATATCCATGTGGTGGATCTGGCGATCGGCCATGTGAAAGCTATCGAGAAGATGAAGACAGAAGAAGGCAGGGGGGTCCATGTTTACAACCTTGGGACCGGCGTGGGTTACAGTGTATTGGATGTGTTAAAGGCTTATGAAAAGGCATGTGGAAAAGAACTTCCATATGAGATCAAGCCGCGGCGCGCAGGCGATATCGCAATGTGCTACTGCGACGCCTCTAAAGCAAAGATTGAGCTTGGATGGGTGGCGGAGCGCGGCATCGAAGATATGTGCGCGGATTCCTGGAGATGGCAGTCCCATAATCCGGACGGATACAGAAGCTGATTTTTCCCATTTACGGTGTTTATCACCCTCGCGGCAGCCGCCAAACGGTATACCGAGGCCGTGAACTGTAACGGAATGAAAGATTCTGCCGGAAAATATGATTTTATATATTGACAAGCCTTTACAAACTTGTTATTATTAAAAAACAGAATGCACTCTGTTTTTATCAAGAAAGTAGGAGAAGACATGAGAAGACAGGTATATTCTTTGCTGGTTGATAACAATCCGGGCGTTTTGAGCAGGATTGCAGGATTATTCAGCCGGCGCGGATACAGTATTGACAGCATTACGGCAGGGATGACGGCGGATCCGAGATTTACCAGGATCACGGTGGTGTCGTCAGGGGATGAACTGATCCTTTCCCAGATTGAGAAACAGGTACGCAAGCTGGAAGACGTCCGGGAGATCAAACTTCTTAAGGATGGCGAGGCTGTGTACCGTGAGCTGATCATGGTAAAGGTTCGGGTGAATGCACAGCAGAGGACGGAGGTCATTTCGCTTGCAGATATTTTCCGTGCGAAGATCGTGGACGTGGAAAAAGAGTCTCTGATGATCGAACTGACCGGGAACCAATCCAAGCTGGAAGCATTTTTGAACCTGCTGGACGGATATGAGATTTTAGAGCTGGCCAGAACCGGGATTACCGGGCTGTCCAGAGGAACAAAGGATATCACATATCTTGAGTGAAAGGGCTGCGGACTGTTCCCGATTAAGTAAACAGATCAGCCACGGCCGGAAACTGGATGATGTATTTTCAGACTCCGGCGGGGTAAAAACTAGGAGGAATGTATAAGATGTCAGCAAGAATTTATTATCAGGAAGACTGTAATCTTTCCATGTTGGAAGGAAAGACCATCGCCATCATCGGATATGGCAGCCAGGGACACGCACATGCTTTGAACCTGAAGGAATCCGGATGCAATGTCATTATCGGACTCTATGAGGGAAGCAGATCCTGGTCCAGGGCAGAAGAGCAGGGATTTGAAGTATTCACAGCGGCAGAGGCGGCTAAAAAAGCAGATATCATCATGATCCTGATCAATGATGAAAAGCAGGCTGCAATGTACAGGAAAGATATCGAGCCGAATCTGGAAGAAGGCAATATGCTGATGTTTGCCCACGGTTTCAATATTCATTTCGGACAGATCGTACCGCCGAAGTTTGTGGATGTTACCATGATTGCGCCGAAGGGGCCGGGACATACCGTGAGAAGCGAATATCAGGTCGGAAAAGGTGTTCCCTGTCTGGTCGCGGTAGAGCAGGATGCGACAGGAAAGGCATTGGACAAAGCGCTTGCATATGCTGCAGGTATCGGCGGCGCAAGGGCAGGCGTCCTTGAGACAACTTTCAGGACAGAGACAGAGACCGATTTGTTTGGTGAACAGGCAGTGCTCTGCGGCGGTGTGTGCGCATTGATGCAGGCAGGATTTGAGACATTGGTGGAAGCAGGATATGATCCAAGGAATGCTTATTTTGAATGCATCCATGAGATGAAGCTGATCGTTGACCTGATCTACCAGTCCGGTTTTGCAGGAATGCGGTATTCCATTTCTAATACGGCTGAATATGGCGATTATATCACAGGTCCGAAGATCATTACAGACGAGACCAAGAAGACCATGAAGAAGATTCTCTCAGACATCCAAAGCGGTGCATTTGCAAAAGACTTCCTGCTGGATATGTCCGAAGCAGGCGGGCAGGCTCACTTTAAGGCAATGCGCAAGCTGGCTTCCGAGCATCCGTCAGAGAAAATCGGGGAAGAGATCCGCAAGCTCTATAGCTGGAGTGACGAGGATAAGCTGATCAATAACTAAAGATCAAAGGAATTTGCCGGAATTCTTATGCATTCTATTATATGAGTGAATGATATAGGGTTCAGTGTATACGGCGGGAAAAAGGCAAGCGGGCTTCTGGGATTACATCAGAAGCCCGCTTGCCTTTTTGTGTTTTACAGACTTTCGCATAGGATTAAAAAAGTGACTGTCTCATGAATAGCCATAGGTCTTTCCAGAATAAGATGAACTGCCAAAAAAAAGAAAGCATACGCCATGACGGAAGCGGATGCTTTCTTTAACATTCATCATCATTCTCGATATCTATCTTAAGCAATACTATTGACAGCTTTGGTCAGACGTGAGATCTTTCTGGAAACAGTGTTCTTATGGTAAACACCTTTTGTCCCGGCTTTTGAAATCTCAACAACAGCAGCTTTTAAAGCTGTCTTAGCTGTCTCGGCATCCTTTAGTGCAACTGCGTTCTCTACCTTCTTGACAGCAGTTTTTACTTTGGACTTGATTGCTTTGTTTCTGGCAGCCTTTGTCTCGTTTACTAAAATCCTTTTCTTAGCAGATTTAATATTAGCCAACCTGTACACCTCCAAATCGCGAATTATTCAACATGCAGTCAGAACAACTCCAGGGGCAGCATGTGCTGTGCGCACAAAAACTTCCCACGGCTGTTCCTTATGTTTTACAACCTTGCTGTCCCGCCGGTCTCGGACACGGACGCTCCAACGGAACGCACTCATTTATTTTATGCCAACTGTCAAAAGATGTCAATACATATTTCTCAAATTATTGTAAAAACTACAGTATTGAAAATAAATATGAAGGCTGCCCGGGCAAATCCACGCAGCTTGCTGCGAACATTTGTCCGTAAGTATATGAGTATACCTAATCGGACGGAGTCCGTCCGCCCCGCAGGGGCACGTATTGCGGGATGCCCTTTGGGGATAGATAAAGAGAGACAGCAGCCGGGAAATCATGAATAAGAGTGAGGGAAGAACATGCTGGAGAAATATAGTGTGCGTACAGATCTTGCGTTGGAGGAAAAGGAACGGTTTGAGTCTGACAATGTGGAGATACCCGGGGTGGTATTGGACGAGGAGTACGATCCGGAGAGTGAGATCCGAATCAGCCGGGTAAAAGTGGAGACAGAAAACGGCGCTAAGACGATGGGGAAACCGGTGGGAGTATACCTGACCATAGAGGCGCCCAATATGGCGGTGCCGGATGAGGATTACCACAGGGAGGTATCTGTAAAGCTGTCAGGCTTTATACAGGAACTGATTCAGGGGAGGGGCCTTGATACGGAGGATTTATCCGTTTTAGTAGTGGGGCTTGGAAACCGGCAGGTGACGCCGGATGCGCTGGGTCCGTATGTGGCGGATAACCTGTGCGTTACCCGGCATATTGTGAAAGAGTATGGCAAATATGCCATGGGGATGGAACATGCCCGTTTGGTCAGCGCAATTGTGCCGGGAGTGATGGGGCAGACCGGAATGGAGACAGTGGAAATCGTAAAAGGGGTTGTGGATGAGACGAAACCGGATCTGGTTATTGCAGTTGACGCACTGGGTGCCCGCAACACCAGAAGGCTGAACCGGACGATCCAGATTGCGGATACAGGAATCCATCCCGGTTCCGGAGTGGGGAACCATCGGAACGGATTAACCAAAGAGTCAGTGGGCGTTCCGGTAATCGGAATCGGCGTGCCAACGGTTGTAGACGCGGCCACCATTGCAAATGATACAATGGAAAATCTGATCGACGCGCTGGAAACTTCGGAGATGTTAAAAGGTGTGGGGGATGTCCTTAGGACCTACAACAGCGCGGAAAAATATGAACTGGTAAAGGAACTGATCTCACCGCATTTAAACGGTATGTTTGTCACTCCAAAGGATGAAGATGAGCTGGTAAAACAGATCAGCTACACAATATCTGAAGCATTAAACATGCTTTTTACGAATAAAGAGGAAGCATAAAGAATATGGTAAAAGGAGGCGGCAGTGTGCGCGCCTCCGTCCGTGCCGGATCGTGGGAATGAATTTTTAAACACGCTTTGGGGCATGGAAGCTATAAAGGGTGAAAATGCTGGAATCCATGCAGCAGGGCACCGGGAGGGGAATATGGGAAAAGAACGGTTAAGCCGGGGCATTACGGCAGTCCTGTTGTGCCTGGCTTTTACATATGTCGTTGTAAATAGTGCAGGAAGCACAGGTACGGGATGGGGATACCGATGGCAGAGGGCACTTTTTCTGAGTACCCAGAGGATGTATTTGCCCGGGGCGGCTTATGCCGCTCAGGAGGATAAGAAGCCGGCGGCACAGTGGCTTTTGGAACAGGCTTTTGGGTGGATGCCCCTGATGGAGTATCTGGATACGAAAATACAGTACAGGACTGCCATGGAGGATGAAGAAACGATTGCAAAGATATTGGAGAATCAGGCCAATGACGGACATTTTTTTGATCAGAACGGAAACCCTGTGGGGGGAGCGGATCAGGTGGAAGACGTTGTCCCGGCACAGGGGCAGCCCGCTCTGGACATGTCTATAGAAAGGCTGCGGGATTTTGATTATCTTTTGAGTAACTTTTATACTGTGGACAGTTCTACCATGATTGATGCCGCGCAGTTAAATGTGGATGACCTTCTGGGGCGGAGCATGAAGATCGATACCAGTACGAAGGGGCCGAAGGTGCTGGTATTCCACACGCATTCTCAGGAGGAATTTGCAGATTCCACGCCGGGGGATCCGTCCACAAGCATTATTGGAATCGGGGAATATCTGGTGCAGCTTCTGAATGCGAAAGGAATTGGAACGATCCATGATACCGGGGTTTATGATATCATCAATGGACAGCTTGACAGGAGCAATGCCTATGAAAATGCGGAAAGCTCCATCCGTCCGATTCTGGAGTCGAACCCCACGGTGGAGGTGGTGATCGACCTCCACCGGGACGGCGTGGCGGAGGGAACCCATCTGGTGACTGAGGTGGATGGAAAGCCTACGGCAAAAATTATGTATTTTAACGGGCTGAGCCGTACAAGGACGAACGGGGATATCGAATACCTGTACAATCCTTATATTCAGGATAATCTGGCTTTTTCCCTGCAGATGCAGCTTGCGTCGGAGAGCATGTATCCGGGATTTGCCAGGCATATCTATCTGAGGGGGTATCGGTATAATCTGCATCTGATGCCGAAATCACTGCTCATCGAAGCCGGGGCGCAGACCAATACGGTGGAGGAAATGCGCAACGCCATGGAGGTGCTGGCAGAGACGCTGCATCAGGTGTTGTTATAGGGCTAAAGACAGTAATTTTTCCAAATGCTCCAAAAAAGTGCTTGCAATATACCCTTATGGGGTATATAATATACTTATATATACAAACATGAAATATAGATGTACGATGTGCAGGGGATTTCATGAATGGCTGCGAGGGAAAGGCCATGGATCCAGACAGGAAAGAAAAAGCGTTGTGAGACGAGGGAAGGCGACTCCCCTGGATTGGAGATTTTTATGGAAAAGAGTCTGATAGAAAATACGGCTGTTAAAGAGGGCGCTGTGGAAGCGAAAAAAGAGTGCTGCCAGAGGACAAAGGAGCGTTCAGACAGGGAATACAAGGATCTGGTCCATCGCCTGAACCGGATAGAGGGGCAGGTGAGGGGGAT
>CATKXE010000096.1 GCA_949840465.1 uncultured Lachnospiraceae bacterium
ACGAGTGCGAAGGAGCAAGAACCTGCGCCATTGAACTGCGCAGCTTCTCCAAGAACGCGGGATTTACCGGGGTCCGCCTGGGGGCAACGGTCATTCCAAAGGAATTAAAATGCGGGGATGTGGCGCTCCATTCCCTGTGGGCAAGGCGGCATGGCACAAAATATAACGGAGCGCCGTATATCGTGCAGAAAGCGGGCGAGGCAGTGTATTCTAAGGAAGGAAAGGCGCAGCTTGCAGAACAGGTCGCCTATTATATGAATAACGCAAAAGTCATTTATCAGGGGCTCAAAGACGCCGGTTACTGTGTGTCCGGCGGTATCAACGCGCCTTATATCTGGCTGAAGACACCGGGGAATATGACATCATGGGAATTTTTTGACTATCTTCTGGAAAGGGCAGGCGTAGTCGGTACGCCGGGATCCGGGTTCGGACCCAGCGGGGAAGGGTATTTCCGGCTGACGGCGTTTGGAAGCTATGAAAATACGGCGGCGGCGATTGAGCGGATTAAAAAATTAGGGTAGACGCCGGATCTATTTGGCAATATGGATTTTTATACTGGATAGTCTGGACTTCTTCTGTATCCTGTGTTATAATATTTTCGACATATGACGGAAATGGAGGCGTGAGTATGGCAAGACCGAGCAGATGCAGGAGAATCTGTACGGAACCTGCTTATGACAGCTTTAGCCCGGAGGGGATTTCCTGCGGGGAGAGGGTCGTCCTGACGGTGGATGAGTATGAGGTCATCCGGCTGATTGACTTAGAGAAGCTGACGCATGAACAGTGCGCCAGGCAGATGGATATATCCAGGACGACGGTAACCGAGGTTTATGAAGCTGCCAGAGGGAAGATCGCGGACAGCATAGTCCATGGAAAGCTGCTTCTGATTGCAGGCGGCAATTACCGGCTCTGCGACGGTTCGGCAGTCCGTTATTGTCGGAAAAATTGCAGAAAAACAGACGGCATGGCGCAGAACCAGGCTGTGCGGGCGAAAGGAGCAGGCGAGATGAGAATTGCGGTTACATTTGAAAACGGAGAGGTATTTCAGCATTTTGGACACACAGGACAATTCAAGATCTACGACGTGGAGGACGGGCAGATCACCAGGGAACAGGTGATTGACACAAATGGAAGCGGGCATGGAGCGCTTTCCGGCTTTCTGGGCGGCATGGAGGTCGATACCCTGATCTGCGGCGGGATTGGCTATGGAGCGAAAGTGGCTCTGGCAGAAGCAGGGATCGAACTTTACGGCGGAGTGTCCGGACAGGCTGACGATGCTGTGAAAACATTCCTGGCGGGCAATCTGGATTATAACCCGGATATCCAGTGCAGCCATCACGACCATGGACATCAGGAGGGACACTGTCAGGGACATTGCGGCGAGGATAAGCATGGCTGTGCAGGGAATTGAGGAAGACTGAAAAATTGATCAAACAACGATTTGATATATTTTGGGGGAATCATGATTTATTCAGATTATGATTCCCCATGTTTATGCCCGCAGGACATCCCGTAATCCATGCCCTTGCAGGGGAGGCGCAAGGCATCGTGAACAGTAACTGCCAATCTGCAAAAATATATTCCAGGGAGTACGGCAATGTTGACAGGAAATCCGGCTTTTGATATCCTTTATAAAAATGAGGAACCTGTAAAAAGAGTTTGCAGTATGAAGGAGAGAAAAGCCATGATTATGATTGCCTGTGTGGATGAAAAGAATGGCCTGATGTTCAACCACCGCCGGCAGAGCCGGGATTCTGTAGTATGTAGGGATATTCTGGAAGAGTGCGGCGGAAAAAAGCTGTATATGAGCGCGTATTCCGGCAGATTATTTGCAGAAGCAAAAGAAGCGGAGATTGTGGTATCCGATGATATCATGAATCAGGCGGGGGAGGGGGACGCCTGCTTTATCGAGGATACACCGATCACGGGTTTTGAAGCAAACATTCATAAAGTAATTCTGTACAAATGGAACCGGAGATACCCGGCGGATCAGTATTTCCCCTTAGACCTGTCTGACGGCACATGGGAACTTCGTCAGACCGGGGATTTCAAAGGCTCTTCCCATGAAAAAATCACAAAAGAAGTTTATGAGAGGGGAAAAGGATGAAAGCATATAAAAAAGCAGGCGTGAGATTATTACCGTTTTTATTCTGTCTTATTTTCCTGGCGGCATGTGTGGACATCCGAATTGTGGATGGAAATGCAACCTGGGTTTCTGACAGCGGGGAACGGATTACCCTTTCGGAGATCCCAGAGTATTCCGGGAAGCCGTTTGTAGAGATTCACGGCAATGAACCGGATTTTTCCAAAGAGGAGCTGGGGAGGGAATCTTTTGAAGTTTACAGTGAACTGGACAGTCTGGGACGGTGCGGCGCGGCCTGCGCAAACGTGGGGACAGATTTGATGCCTGCAGAAAAGCGGGGCGGCATCGGTCAGGTGAAGCCGTCAGGATGGCAGACAGTGAAATATGAGATTGTGGAAGGAAAGTATTTATACAACCGGTGCCATCTCATCGGCTATCAGCTCTCAGGAGAAAATGCAAATGAAAAGAACCTGATTACAGGCACGCGTTATATGAACGTAGACGGAATGCTGCCCTTTGAAAATATGGTGGCGGACTATGTAAAAGAAACAGATCACCATGTCCTGTACCGGGTGACGCCTGTTTTTGACGGGAATAATTTATTGGCCAGCGGAGTGCAGATGGAGGCATACTCCGTGGAAGATGCGGGAGAAGGGATTTCCTATAATGTCTATGTCTATAATGTACAGCCGGGAATCGAAATTGATTATGCAACAGGGGACAGTGCGCTCAGTGAATCCGGCGGTTCGGGCAAATCCCCTTTGGAAGGTGAGATCCGGGGAAATTCCAGGTCAAAGATTTATCACTGCCCGGGACAGTCCGCTTATGAGGAGATGGCGGATTCTAAGCATCTGGTCATTTTTGAGACCGAGCAGGAGGCCGAGGAAGCGGGGTATCGAAAGGCAAAGAGGTGAATGGGATTATGGGGAATGCGTCAGCCATCATAATATAACCAGCTCCTGTACAAACACTCCATCCTTCCAACTGGCAGCACAGGATGCGTTGGGATAGGCTTTTAAGATCCTCTGATACCCGGACAGTCCCAACCCGCGGCCTGTGCCTTTGGTAGACCAGCCTTCCTCCCAAAACCGGCCTGGGTTGGCTGCTTCGTTCCAGGAGTTGGATACCCGCAGAGATACCCGTTTCTTCTGGGCCAGCAGGACGATTTCTATCCAGGAATGTTCCGTTTCCAAAGCCGCCTCCATGGCATTGTCAGTCAGGATACCGAGGCAGCGGACGAAATCCCATACGTCCATTCCTACGGTCTCCATGGGATAAAGAACCTCCAGACGGCATTCCACGCCGTTTTCCCTCATTGCGGTGAGTTTGGAGAGCAGGAGGCTGCGTACCTGCGGGATCTGCAAATTGCCGATCTGGGTAGACGCCTGTATTTTTTCACCAAGGCGCTGGTCAAAATCCGCGTCCAGATCTGAGAGCGTTTGGCGTAAGCTGTCTAATTCACCGTCTTTGGCCTGCTGGGACAGGCTTGACAGCAGATTTTTGTAGTCATGGCGGAAAGAACGCACTTCCCGGCGGATATCCTCCAGATTCTGTTCATAGAGCTGCTGCTGGGCAATGATATCCCGCTGTGCCTGAAGCATGCGGCTGGCGCCGAACCGCTGGGCAAGATAGACGATCAGGCCTGCGATCAATGCCGCGAGGGCGACCACCAGCAGGTAATATGCAGGGAGATACGGGTTCGTAACGCCCCGGTTTAAGATCAGGAAGGCTTCCGTGACCAATTCTAAGGCAAAGATGAGCAAAGTTGTCCGGCGCTGGTTCTTCTCGTCCTCGAGCAACAGTTGGAACCAGGCGCCGAAGTGAACCTTTTTCAGCAGGACCGCGGCAAAAAAGGAAAACAGGAAGTAGGATGTCGCCAGCGCCGCGAAAGGCCGGGTTATCTCGATTAATAGCAGTATTTGGGATAAAGTGGAGGTGGCAACCTGCAGGATGCCGCCCATACATATTGTGGAAAATGCTTTCCAGAAATTCAGGTTCCATGCCCCCATTATCCAGAGTGTACATATAGCCAGAATGACGAGGGAAGTTATGGCATATGAGAGTGTAGGCTGCTTGGGAATGGCGGTAAGCAGTTTCAGAGAGACAGCGGCGGCAACCAGCGGAGAAAGGAACAATGGCGGCAGCTTCTTCAAATATTTAAGCAGGCTGCGTTCGTCCATCACGGCATACAGATAGATGACCAGTGCAACATGCCCCAGAAAGGTGTCCGAAAATATATTTAAATAAGTTTGAAATACTATCATGGCGGTCAGAGCCTCTTTTCCTGTAGTTTGTATAAATGATTCGGTAATGTGCTGATACGGGAGGTTCAGTCGGGCGGTATTCCTGTTATTCCTCTGGCAGTACGGAAATGGATTGGCGCCGGAACTGGCTGGGGGTCATGTCAAATTTCTTTTTAAATAAGCGGTTAAAGTTCGATAGGTTATCAAACCCGCATCTTTCTGAGATATCCAGAATGGTATCGCTTGTATCCCGGAGAGCCAGGGACGCCTTGCCAAGCCGGAATTCAATCAGATATCCGGCGAATCCCGACCCTGTTATGTCTTTAAACCACCGCATAAAGTGGCTGGCGCTGTATCCGCATTCGTCCGCTACCTCATTTACCGTCAGTTTTTTGTCAAAATCGTTCTCAATGCGCAGAAGTACGGTCTTCAATTTTTCAATATTTTTATCATCCGTTTTGTTTTCCGTACGATCCATTGCCATCCGTGTCAGGAGGGAAAACAGGATCATGAGATGCCCTTTTACTCCCAGTTCGTATCCGTCGGGGCGAAAGGAGCATAACTGGTCAGAGGCATCCAGACATGCGGAGACAGAAGGGTAGAAGCTGTCGCCTTTACGGATACGCGAAGGAAACCGTATTTTTCCGCTGATGGCCGGCTGCAGATATTTCTGGCTGCAGATATCCACTTTATCACTTCCCAAAAAGGACATATCAAAAATGATATTTTCATATTCCATTCTCTTTTTGGGCACACTTCTCAGTGCATGCAAATGTCCCGGCAATACAAAAAAGATATCGCCTGACTCTGCCGTATACGTTTCAAAATCTACCTGTACCATTCCTGTTCCCTGCTTTATGTAAATGATCTCCATACTGTTGTGCCAATGGATTGGGACAAATGAAAAGTCAGAAGGGATGGTGCAGGGATATACATTAAATGCGAACATCATATCAGTATGCTGTTTTGTCTCCTCATAGGCAGGGTTGCGTAAATATGTATTATTTTCCATGATTTTCATACCGTAGCACGCGAAAAACCAGTCGGCTGAATGCTTTTCCGCATAGGTTTATTCCCGCGAAGCAAGGAGCCAGGCGGACATGTGTTTGTATGTCCATTTGACGACTGCCGCGAGGGTCAAATATCCCGCAGCTTGCTGCGCTGAAAATTTGATGCCCCGTCAGCCTGCCGCGGGGGATTTGACTTCCACAAAGCAACGGACAGACAAGCGGATATGCTTGCATGCCCATTGGGTTGAATCTGCCTGTATTCTATAAATGATGATAGGATTATACAATTTTTTAATAGGATTATGCAAGTATTTTGCAGAGGATTGTGGTAAAAAAATGATATAACATTTTAGATTCTTTGATTGGAAAGGAGAGTTTGTTATGATGAAAGTAAAAAATGAAAAAAAGATGGAAACGATTTTGTCGGATGCCTGCAATAAAGAATTGGATCAGTGCTCCTACGAAGAATTGTATACAGCGCTGCTTGGGATTGTAGAAGAGGAGAGCAAAAAACAGATTATGCCTGTAAAGGGCCGTAAACTTTATTACATTTCTGCTGAATTTTTAATCGGGAAACTGCTGAGTAATAATTTAATCAATCTCGGACTTTACGAGGATGTGAAGGCCTGTCTGGAGGCTCATGGAAAATCCATGGCTGCCCTTGAAGAGGTGGAGCCGGAGCCAGGCCTTGGCAACGGAGGTCTGGGAAGGCTGGCAGCCTGCTTTCTGGATTCGCTGGCTACGCTGAAGCTTCCCGGCGACGGAATCGGGCTTCGGTATCATTGCGGCCTGTTCCGGCAGAAATTTGAGCATCAGTCCCAGAGTGAGACGCCGGATTTTTGGCTGGGGGGAGACGAATGGGCGAAGAAAACGGAAAAGACGTATACCGTATCTCTTGCGGGAGAGGATTATACTGCAAGGCTTTATAAGCTGGCTGTTACCGGTTATGAGGGTCGAACAAATTATCTGAATTTATTTGATCTGGATACGGTGGATCCGTCTGTAATTAAGGATGGAATTTCATTTGATAAAACGGAGATTGCCAGAAACCTGACACTGTTCCTTTACCCGGACGACAGCGACGACGCGGGAAGGCTCCTGCGGATTTACCAGCAGTATCTCATGGTTAGCGCCGGCGCGCAGATGATTCTGGAAGAGTGCAGGGAGCGGGGCAGCGACCTGCGCGACCTTGCCGATTATGCGGCAATCCAGATCAATGATACCCACCCCTCCATGGTCATCCCGGAATTGATCCGCCTGTTAGGTGAGGAAGGGATTGAATTTGAAGAGGCGGTTGAAATTGTGACGAAGGTATGTGCGTATACGAACCATACGATTCTTGCGGAGGCTTTGGAAAAATGGCCGAAGCATTATCTGGATACGGTCGTTCCGCAGTTGATGCCGGTGATTAAAAAGCTGGATGCGCTGGTATGTGAAAAAACAGAGGATGAAACCGCCTTTATTATTGATAAATCCCAGACGGTGCATATGGCGCATATGGATATCCATTTTACCCACAGCACCAACGGAGTTGCAGCCCTCCATACAGAGATTTTGAAAAACAGCGAATTGAATCAGTTCTACAGGTTATATCCTGAGCGGTTCAATAATAAAACCAATGGAATTACATTCCGGCGCTGGCTTCTGAAATGTAATCCAGAGCTTACAGAGCTGATTGAAAGCCTGATTGGGCCGGGCTTCAAAAAAGACGCGTCAGAGCTTGAAAAGCTTCTCGGTTTTGTAGATGATGAGAAGGTTTTAAAGCGTTTGGAAGAGATTAAGCGTGACAATAAGGCAGCCCTGGCAGAATGGCTGAAGCATACGCAGGATGTCATTGTGAACCCGGACAGTATCTTTATGATCCAGTCCAAGCGGCTTCATGAGTATAAACGCCAGCAGTTGAATCTGTTATATCTGATCCACCAGTATTTCGAAATCAAAGCGGGCCATATGCCGAAGACGCCTGTTACAGCTATTTTCGGCGCCAAAGCAGCGCCGGCTTATACCATCGCCAAGGATATCATTCATGCGCTCCTGACATTATCAAAGGTGATAGCGGATGATCCGGAAGTATGTAAGTGGATACAGATTGTGTTTGTAGAAAATTACAATGTGACTGCGGCAGAAAAGATGATTCCGGCGTGCGACCTTTCGGAACAGATCAGCCTTGCGTCCAAAGAGGCGTCAGGTACCGGCAATATGAAATTTATGCTGAACGGCGCTTTGACGCTGGGAACCATGGATGGCGCCAATGTAGAGATTGCCGAGGCGGTGGGTCAGGAGAATATCTATATCTTTGGGCAGAGCAGCGATCAGGTTATCCGCAGATACAGTCATGGCGATTACAGTGCGAAAGAGTGGTATGAGACAGATCCGAATATAAAGCGTGCTGTTGATTTCCTTACAGGTGAGGAGATGGTATCCTGCGGCTGTCAGGAGAAGCTGGAGCGCTTTAAAAATGAATTGATTCATAAAGACTGGTTCCAGACGCTGCCGGATTTCAACGCTTACATTGTACGTAAAGATCAGGCGGTTGCAGACTATGCGGTGAACCCATTGGGTTGGACGAGAAGGGCGCTGATCAATATCAGTAAGGCAGGCTTCTTTTCGTCAGACCGTACGATTGCAGAGTATAATGATAATATCTGGCATCTGGGAGAGTAATGTTGATCTCTTTCCTGTATATGATCGATGTGAATAGCGGTGTGTCTCTACGGATTGCAATGGGGAGAATCAGATGGGTCTGGTTCTCCTTTTAATTTACACTACGTTTTCTGGATACTTCCGGGGGCTCCTTATATGCCGATATTACCGGTAAATGCCTCTACTGCTTCCGGGTCGGGATACAGGCCTATGTGCTTCTTGAAAGCCGTAAACTGTATCAGGTTATGCTTTTTCCAACAAGTCGGCATACTCCATGAAATCTTCTCCACAGCGTCCGGTATTGCAGATTTGATTGTGCTATTGATCTGCCACAGATAGGGTTGCGCCTGCTCTGGCTGGCGTTCTATATATTCTTTCAGTGTTTTTGGAGCTTCGCCGCAGTAGTGCTCCTGATTTGTATTCTTAAATGTACGGCCGCATTTTGGACATTTCCACATTGTGTTTACCTCCTGGTCTGTTCATCTGCGCAGAATTTTATCCATGGATTTCCCTTTTGCCAGTTCATCAATCAGCTTGACCAGATCTCTGGTTTCCTGCATCAAAGGTTCCTCGATTGTCTCTACACGAATCCTGCAGATAACACAAGATACAGTGATAGTCAATGAAATAAATTCTATATATAGAAATGTTAACAGAATAGAAAAAGGTGGAAGAACAAATTTCGGTGCGGAATAGTTTGCTAATTTTCATACTAAATGTTAGTATAAGATTGATAAGAAAACATTTTCTGAAAGATAGGTGGGGGTGAGGGCAGGTGGCAGATATTCTTGAAACCCAAAAGTACGGCTTCGACAGAATTGACGGAGCCATTTATGGCGTGATGAATTAAGTGGTCATGATTAATTATTTATTGTACGATTTTGGTTTAAACAGATTCTGTAAATGTGGACAACGTTGTACCACCGTGGTACAACTGCTGCCAGTATGAATTATTGAGTGGGTGGTTTCCCGCGAGAAATCGGTGTACTTTCAGGTACGGTTGTCCAGTTAAACAAACTTACCCGACTGCATAAAAAGATAAATTTTTTGCAAAATTGAGAGAAAATGCCCTACAGTGGGAAAACTTGAAGTCTATAAATGAATTAGTTCACGATGGACTAATCGACAAATTGTTGTCGAAGAATGTGCCAAAATTGAACACAAACAAACCTTTTAAAATGTTTGCTTTTCGTTCACGTATATCCCATTATTTTTTGAAAACATACGACTGAATATAAAATAACATCAGGGAATCCGGTTCTGGATTCTCTTCTAGCGTTCCCCATTTTGAGGCGCATCTATCATCATATCGAAAGGAATGTCAAAAAAAAATGAGCAGCAAGAAAAATAGAACAGAGAAAAGAATTTAAAGAATATCTGTCGATAGCTGATAAAAGGGTATTGGATATTAAAAAGGCAGGAATAGAACTCATTTCTAATAATGGAATATTTGTGTGTTGGTAAATGGGACAAATAATTATTTGAGTTCGAATTATGGGCGTTTAGTAAATAACCTGCGCAGCCAATTCCATATGCATAAATCAGGATTCGCACACTTTACGCTTAGTGGTATTTGCACAAAAATTGAAACATTATACAGATAAGTTAGTGGCAGAACATTTTCTTGAAAAGCCAGAGAAATGCAATAAGATATGGCATATTGACAGGGATAAGGATAACTGCTTTTACAAAAACCTTATGTGGGTAAGTAATGACGAATACATAGATTTAGAGCGTGGAATCATATATGCTGATGAATTGGGAAGGCCGCAGGAATATGTCCCGTATATTACATTAAAATCTAATACTGCGTATTCAATCTGGAATGGGATATACATACGGTGTTATAAAGAGAAAAATGTATATGAAGGTGCGTTCATGTGCGGCTTGTGGAAAGATGATAAAGATGCTTTTGCTGAATGGTGGGCTTCAGAGTATTATGAATGTGATGGAGAATCCATGGCACATATTAACCGTGATAACACTCAGCTATGCAGAATTAATGAAAAAAGGGTACAGCTTGAAACAGAGATGGAGAAGAATCTTTTCGGATATTAAGATTGGAAGAGTTTTTACAATGGACAAAATAAATACGGCAAAATCTACATTAATCACTATCAAATCATTATGTGCGGAACGTGACCGTAAGGAGCGTGCAAGGCTAGAATCAAGTAGATTAGAACGCCTAAGACGAGAAGAAACTGAAAAGGAAAGAATACAAAATACAAACAGTATCTTAAATTCTTACATTGAGAAAGCAAAAGAAAGAGAAAGTCAGCATTTACAGGAACATAATCAAATGGTTCAGAATATGCAGGGTGAAAGTATGCGGAGAAGGTCAGAAGACGTAAACAGATCACATGAAATAACTGTTGCTATGAATAAAGGTATCCAGAAAGTACGGGAAAATGAAAATAGAAATACTGCTGACGCTTTCATGGATCGAAACAGAAGACTGATGATCAAGGGAATAGAAGCAATAAAGAGGGAACGAAATAAGACGTATTTCAGTTGATAGGGCATATAGGGCATATCGGATAGTAAAATATCTGGTATGCCCTATTTTTTTACGATTTTCCAGAGGAAATACCTTTGTATAGCAGGTACTTAAATATTTTGGATGGAAACATCCCCCCCTCTGCCTGATTTATGGTTATAATACCTGGTCATCTTCAGACGGGATGTATTGGCAGATATCTTGTATCTGGCAGTTGAGAATACGACATAAATCATTAAGCGTAGTAGTATTTAAAGGTCTATTCTTGCGTAATTTATCTAAAGTAGAACTGGATACATGATGCTCATTGATCAGTGTGTATGTTGATTTTGCCGAATTTTTTAATGTCCTTCAGAATGGTGTGTAATCTATCATAGCTAATCCTCCATAGTTTTAGAATAAATGATAGTCTTGTAATTAACTATAGTCATTAAAAAGACTATAATAAAAAAATAATTATGGAGGGCAAAAATTATGTTTAAAGAAATGGTAGAAGCTATGAGTGATGAAGAAGTAAAGCGTTGCATGGTAATTATTGTTGACGGGAGCATTGTTTTGGACATTGCCAGAAATATGCAGCAGAATTCAATAATGGTTACATTCAGAGTTGTTGGATATGATCCGACCAGAATTTTTACTGTTGAACTTTTACCGTATGAAGTCCATGGGTTGGATAGGGATGTGCTGTTAAGGCCGGATGATGAATATCTTTATCAGCAGTATATGGTTGCAAAAGGATATAGCGAACTGTGGAAAGGGAATATGTTCTTGTAGGAGTGGGGGGATTTTATAGGGTTTTTGAAGGTGATGGGTAAACTTTATAGTTCGTTCGGCTTGAAAAAACAGGCCTGACATGTGGGAGACAACACATGAGTAGTATCTGGGGAAAGCACCACTTTTTAATTATGTAAACACCCCCCGACCTTATGCACTGTTACCCTACGCCAGAATAACGCCATATTCCGAACCATACAATCATACCTGAATATTTTAAATCTTGATACCCTACGAGCCAAAATAAACCCCTAAAAACGCCAAAATACACCAACAAATACCACCCAAAAAGAAGAGTCTGGCATAATGAAATCATATAGTCAGGCTCTTCTCTACGATTTGACACTCATTCAATTAAGTATTCCTTAAATCAAAATTGAGGGAACTCTGTAAATATGGGATTTCTTCAATATATTTGTCGCTAACCTGTCGCTAACGTATGCAATTTTATCTGTTGTTTTTAATCGGAATTTCAATCTTTTCAATTTCTTCACGGAGTGCTTCTACTGTCCTGTGTCCATAGACCTTATTTGTAATATCCTGAAAAGAATGCCCCAGCATGCGCTTCCGGTCATTTTCATTCACACGGTATTTTTCGCAGAGCATGGAGAAGGAAAAATACCTGCGTGTATTTCTGGATGATGGCGAAGTCCCGTTAGACAATAACGCGACAGAGTCTACCCTGCGCGGCTTCTGTATCGGGAAGCACAACTGGCGTCTGATCGATACTGTCCGTGGGGCAAAATCCAGCGCTATCATCTACAGCATCACAGAAACTGCAAAAGCAAATGGGTTAAAAGTCTATGAATATGTGGAGCATCTGCTGACGGAGATACCGAAGCACATGGACGACACAGACCTGTCATTTCTGGATGACCTGCTCCCATGGTCTCCGAACCTGCCAGAGCGTTGCCGGAAATCCAATAAATATGAAGTAAAATAAAGACTGGAGCAAATCTGTTACCATTGTACGGGTTTGCTCCAGTTTTGTATAGGTACTCACTATTTACCGTTTACTTTTAATGCACAATACCCGACATTGAAAATAAAATATACCAAAGTATTCCATGACAGGTTTTTGATTCTTGACCGAGCGACAGCCTATCATATAGGAGCGTCTTTGAAAGACGCAGGAAAAAAGTGTTTTGGAATCAATCTAATTCAAGATTCGAGCATCATCAAAGACATCCTGCAAAGGTTGGAACTGGAAACGGAGAAATAAGAAGTTCTTTGAGGTCGCAATTTGCGACCTTAGGAAAATGCAAACAGTTTAAACTATTCTGGGATTAGTTGTGAAATGCAGGTATTAATCGGGAAAGGTTTTACAGCGTAACATTTCCCTAAATGCAAGCCCCTTGCTAATCGCCTGCTAAAAGTAGCATCTAAAACACCTTAAAATCAGCAGTCACAGGTCGGTACGAGATAACATTCTGAACCCGTGACAAGCAAGGAAATACAGGGATTATATAACACTAAGAGGGAGCTGCCTACTAGCAAATAGCCCTACTCCTAAG
>CATKXE010000097.1 GCA_949840465.1 uncultured Lachnospiraceae bacterium
GTATTTCATAATCCGCGCCAGATCCTCTGCTGTAGTACGGTGGGCGCCCTCTTCGTCAGTAGCGTCCAGGCCATTGGGCGTGACAAAATGCGTTTGCCTGCATCCCGCCTGCTTTGCTTTTTCATTCATCATATCCGCAAAGCCTTCCACACTGGTCCCCACATGCTCCGCAATGGCAACAGCCGCATCATTGTGGGATTCCAGCATCAGGGAATACAATAGATCCCGCAGCCGGAACTGTTCCCCCTCCTGCACGCCCAGATGCACCTCCGGCTGTGAGGCTGCTTCGGCGCTGACCGTCACCGTATCATCTAAATTCCCGTTTTCCAAAGCCAGAATACAAGTCATAATCTTGGTGGTGCTGGCCATTGCCCGCTCCTCTTGTCCGTTTTTCCCAAACAAAATACGCCCACTGTCCCCATCCATCAAAACAGCTGACTGAGCGTATAACTCATCTGGTTCCTGAATTGCTTCCCCGGATGCAGAATAGACATCCCATGACATATTCACCCAGATTTCCACAATAAAAAACAGGCATAACCCCCACTTTTTTAGTAGGTTCAAAAAGTTATCCACATTCCCGCGGATATACCGGCGCTGAGAGTTATCCACTTTTTTCCATAGTTTTCCACAGTTTACATTTTTCTTCATTTTTACACAAAGCTCCACGGCACACGCTTTTATTTTATATGTATGTACCAGCACTTTGCCTTAGAACCCTGTCCTTAAAAGTACAGCACTTCCGATACCCTCAGGCGAAAGCTTCCCACCCTCCCGATTGGGAAAGGCTGTTCCTGTCAGATATCCAGCTGAAGCTGAGCCTCGTCTTCCGCTTCTTCTTTAAAATGTTCGATCTGCTCTGCATCCACTGTGGGAAGGTCGTCCAGAGAATGCAGGTCAAACCTGCGGAAAAATTCTTCCGTTGTCCCAAACTGCAGCGGACGGCCAGGCGCTTCTAAACGTCCCACCTCCTCGATCAGCCCATACTCCACCAGTTTATTCACTGCATGATCTGTCTTGACTCCCCGGATCTTTTCGATCTCCAGCCTGGTCACCGGCTGCTTGTACGCGATAATCGAGAGCGTCTCTAACATAACGTCTGTAAGAGCGTAGCGCCTGGGCTGCTTTGCCACCCGAATGAGATACTCATACAGCTCCTTTTTCGTACACATCTGAAAAGAATTCTCCATTTCCAAAATCCGTATCCCCCGATCCTCGGCATCATAGGAATCCATCATATTGTGGATGAGCTTTCTTGTAGTCTCCTCATCGTGCTCAATGGCAGCCGCAATTCTGCCAAGCTCTACAGACTCGCCCATAGTAAATAAAATCGCTTCAATGGCTCCCTGCAGTTTTTTGATCTCCATTACCTCCAACTGTTCCTTTCCCTCTTCCATGTTCCTTCCACCTGTCTGTTAATTGTTCCACACAGTTTCCTTTCGTAAGGCCCCCTTCTATACACTCCTGACGTTTATAAAGAGGATTCAATCAATATCTCCCCAAATGTATTCTCCTGCGCCGCATGGATCGCCCCGGTCTTCATCAGTTCTAAAACGGCCAGAAATGTAACCACCAGATGCATCTTGTCCTTCTGCCCTGCGAGAAGCTGCCGGAAACTAAATCTCCGATGGGATTTCGCATAGTTTTCCACAAACATTATCTTTACGGGCAGGGGCACTTCTTCTTTTTCGATCTTGCCGAACGTGCTACGCACAGGGTCAATCTTATTATCCTGCCGCTTCATCACGTCCAGAAAGACGGCGCTTAATTTTGCAAGGCTGATGCCGGATAAGAGCTCGTCCAGATTCACAGGTTCCTCGTACTCCTGCACTTCCGCCGGAATCGTTGACTTTTTAAAAAGCGTCATCTCCGCATCGGTCTGCCGGTCTTTTAATTCATATGCGATGTATTTATACATCTTATACTGCAGGAGCTGTTCCACCAATTCCTGTCTCGGATCTTCCTCCTCACCCTCTTCATTGACTTCTTTCGGAAGGAGCATACGGCATTTGATGTCCAGAAGGGTTGCCGCCATCACCAGAAATTCGCTCATCACGTTTAGGTCCTCCTTCTGCATCTGCCGGATATAGTTCATATATTGATTCGTGATCTCTACAATCGGAATATCATAAATATCGATCTTATTTTTGTCGATCAAGTGCAGAAGCAAGTCTAACGGCCCCTCGAACACCTCCAGTTTTACAGGTATCCCCATAAACGACCTCCTTATAAATGAAGAACTACAACCTCGGCCGGATTGAACAGGCGCAGATTCACCGTATGGGTTCCCAGCCCTTTGCTGACTACCACTGTCGTCCTGCCCGTAACGGACATCTCCCCGGAATACTTGGGAAACAGCATTACCTGAGGCGTGATAACTCCGCGCCATCCCGGAATCCGCACCACTCCTCCATGGAGATGGCCGGACAACACCAAATCGGCGCCCCATTTTTCATAGGCGGGAACATAGACCGGATTGTGAGCCAGCAAAATCTGATACCGAGTCCTGTCTGCCGCTCCCACCAACTGCTCCACCTGCCCGCATGTCACGGGAATCTGTTTCAGTTTTTCATAAGACCGGAGGGGAAGCTCCAGACCTGTCAGCCGAAGCTTCAGGCCGCAAAGGGACACATCGGCTGATTCATTTTCCAAAAAATGAACCCCTGCCTCCGCCAGTTTCTTTTGATAGCAGGACATTACGTCCCCGTATTTCATTGTCCTTAGCTTCATCCGCTGCTCATGGTTCCCCAAAGCATAATAAACTGGTGCAATTCCTGTAAGTTGACGAACCAGCTCCAATGCCACAGCCGGCGAAACGCCCCTTTTTCCTATCAGCATATCTCCGCCGATCAGGATCAGATCCGGCTTTTCCCTCCGTATCGATTCTAATAAAATATGATTTCCCTTGCCATAAGTCTTATTGTGCAGGTCGCTCAGAAACAGGATCCTTCCTTTCCGGTCGTGCATACCGGACACATTCAGACGATAATGAGTCATGCGAAACATATGGCATTCCCGGACACTTTCTCCTAAAAGAAGCAGTAGCATGCCGAATGCCGCCGCTATTTTTTTCCACCATTCCATACAGAACCCTCTCATTTCAAATCTTTCTATATCCTATCATCTTTTTCATACAAAGTAAAGAACCCTTTCGCTCTTGTTTTTGATTTTATTACAGTATCAAAAAGCAGAGCGCGCTCTTTTAATCAAAGAGCGCGCTCTGCTTTTTCGACGTTATTTTCTGTTGATTTAAGAATTTTAGATATAATATCAGATATTTTATCTTATACCCGGAAACATTTCATAATTTTTTTCATGTAATCCAGAAAACCGGCTTTTTCCACATCCTCGCTGATCAGAATATCAACCGTACCAATCTCCTTCCCATTCAAAGTATAAGAAACCACTCCTGCCCTGTCTCCTTTTTTTACTGGTGCCCATACCGTGGAATCCATCTTATATTCTTTGGCGATATTGGACAGATCTGCTCCTGAGGTATCCAGCCAGGTAAAGGTTCCGCCGTATTCACAGGCAACAGATTCTGCCACTCCCCCTTCCACAGAAATCTCCTTCAATGGCTCCGGATTCTCGTCCTTATAAATCTGACACTTTCCGAATCCATAGCTTAAAAGGGTGGTCGCATCTTTAAACCTTGTCTTAGAATCTTCTGCCGCCATGATCACTGCGATCAATTCCATATCATTTTGTTTTGCAGTTGCAGAGACACAGAATTTTGCCAGTCCGGTAGAGCCTGTTTTCAGTCCGGTGGCATACTCATACTGGCGGATCAATTTGTTTGTATTTGTAAGCCCGAACTCACTGCTGCCCTTCCTGGTAGTATGCGTGATATTTTCCATCCATATCGTACAGTAATCATGGATCTGCGGGTACTTTGTGATCAGCTCCCGGGACATCAGCGCAATATCGCGGGCACTCGTTTCATGCCCATCCGTGTCAAGTCCGTTGCAGTTCACAAAATGCGTATTCTCCATTCCAAGCCCCTTTGCACGCTCGTTCATCTGCCGTACAAACTCCTCCTCGCTGCCGCATATGTACTCTGACATTGCCACACAGGCGTCATTGGCGCTTGCCACGGAAATACATTTGAGCATGGTCTCCACGGTCTGAGTCTCGCCGGGCTCCAGAAATACCTGAGATCCGCCCATAGATGCCGCATATTCCGAGGTTGTCACTTCATCCTCCAATTGGATTTTCCCACTTTCGAGTGCATCAAAGATCAAAAGCATGGTCATCACCTTGGTAACACTTGCCGGAGGCCGTGCGGTGTCCGCATCTTTCTCGTAGATCACCGTACCTGTTGACACCTCCATCAAAATCGCAGACGGCGCACTGACGCCTGGGCCGCCAGACTTTTCCTCCACACCGGTTTCTCCGTCTGTATCGTCTGCCCCTGTCTCTTCCTGAAAAATAGGCATATCCTGCGCAGATACTCCTGAAACCACGGGACTTAGCGAAGAATATCCAAAGGCAGGCACATCCCCTGCGACTATGGACAAACTTAGTAAAACTGCCAGAAATGCTTTCATAGAAAACTCCCTCTGCCATATCGTCTATGAACAATATAGTGGGAAAGGACAGCTTTTAGAACTGATTTCGCATGATTTTATTGATTTCATTTCTAAAACAGCATATACTAAGAGTGCACTCATATAAGTTGAGATTTTGGTATAGCTGTGTATAAGGGTTCCATCGATAAATCGGGATTGATATAACGGGAGGATACATTATGATTGATAATAAACAGGTCAAAGAAATTCTATTGGGATTAGGAGCAGATTTATGTGGAATAGCAAGTATAGATAGATTTAATGACGCTCCTAAAGGGTATCATCCTACAGATGTTTTACCTGCTTGTAAATCGGTTATTTCTTTTGGATGTAGATTTCCGATAGGAACTCTAAGTTGTAATTCTCCTGTACCTTATACAAAAGTGAGAAATTCTATTACGCTCAAAATGGATGAAATTGCTCTTGAGTTTTGTATTGAAATGGAAAAATATCAAATCGCTTGTGTGCCAATTCCAACAAATGAAAGTCAATGGGACGAAAATACTAAGAGATGGCGTTCTGTTATTTCTCAAAAGCATGCGGCACAGGCAGCGGGATTAGGTACGATAGGGAGACATTCTTTGCTTATTACACCAGAATTTGGAAGTATGGTTTGGTTGGGAGCAGTTTTGTGTGAACAGGAATTGGAATGTGACGAGTTAAAAGATAATATTTGTAAATTCGTTTATAAAGAAGTCAGTCAATTCCCATTTGTCAGTTGGTTGAATAGAGCACAAAGTTGAGAACTGATTGAAATCATAAAAAGAGGATAAAACATTGAGAGAAGATATTATAATACGACCAGAAACACATAAGGATTATAAAAATATAATTTCCTTAATTCTACGTTCATTTAATGAAGGAACAGACTATTCAGACGGAACAGATATTATTGCCTTAATTGAGGAAATACGGGATTCCCAATATTATATTCCAGAATTATCATTTGTAGCTGAATTGGATGGTAAAATAGTAGGCCACTTTTTGTTTTCGAGATTTCAGCTGTCTTCTACCATCAATGGAGATTACCTTGAACAGGAAGGAACGGACATTGTTATGCTTGCGCCTGTTGCGGTTCATGCAGACTATTTTCATCAAGGTATCGGTTATACCATGCTGATGAAAGGAATTGAAAAAGTAAAGGAACTCGGATTTAAAGGTATAACAGTTGAAGGTGATTATCATTTTTATAACCGTGTTGGATTTCAGACTTCATCAGAATTTGGAATATATCCAACGAGCGGCATCCCACTGACAGAGCCACGCTGCATGATGTGCTTGGAAATGTATGAGGGTGCATTGAAAGATATTCATGGATATATAGTTTATGATATGTACTTTAACGCTTAACTTCTAAAATTTGTCAAACTGGCAGCCCATCAAAAAACTAAATACCTGCCGCCCGCCAGCAGCAAACCCAAGCTGCAAATCTGAAAAGGTATCCTGCTCACCATGCGTGCGATAAAAAATGCGAGGGATAGCTGCGGACGCTCATTGACACACGTCCAAATAAAGATTTCTATATGATGAATTGAAACAGGATCCTGATTAAGCGTGAGAAATTTGAACAATATCTGGACCACGCAACTATTGTATAAAATAACTGAAAAAGAAAACGGCATCAAAAGCCCTGTAAAATCAAGCGTTTGAGAAGAAATTCAGAACATTTAAGGAGTAATGGGAAAATGATAAAAATACTATTTGTCTGCCACGGCAATATCTGCCGTTCACCGATGGCAGAATTTGTGATGAAAGACATGGTGAAAAAAGCAGGCGCACAGAAGCAGTTCTATATTGCATCCGCTGCCACAAGCACAGAGGAAATTGGGAATCCGGTACATTACGGTACCCGGAACAAGCTGAGGGAATTCGGTATTTCCACGGAAGGGAAATATGCAATTCAGCTTGAAAGAGAGGATTACGGGAAATATGACTATCTGATCGGCATGGAGCGCGCAAATATCCGAAATATGCTTCGGATCCTGCGGGAAGATCCTGAAAGCAAGGTGTGCAGGCTGCTGGATTTCTCCGAACATCCTCGGGACATTGCCGACCCATGGTATACCGGAAATTTTGACAAGACTTATGAAGATATAAAAGAGGGTTGTGAAGCCCTGCTTGAAGAATGCTGGCTGCGCTTATAGGGCGTAGCTCAGCAATTTTTTTAAATTGTGGTGAAACTGCCTGTTCTGAGATTTCAGCCGCAGGCGGTGTGTTCCTGATTTATCCCTGTTGACGTGCGCATCATACTGGGCAAATAATGTCAGATAATTTGCATTCTGGTTCTGTCCCCAGTGTATCAGCACCCAGTTCATAGCATCCGGATTCCAGTAATCCATAGGAATCTCCGAATCTTTCAGGATGGTGATATATTCAAGCGCCTGCTGGCAGAGCTCATCAAGCTGGGCGCGCAGCTCCTTCTCCATACGGTCGCCTTTTCCCAATTTTTCTAATATTTTATCGGAGATACTCTTCTGCTTTGATTCCCGGCTCAACAGCCAGGAACTTCTTTTTACGGTATCCTGAAGCTTTGCAGCCGCATTCCAACAGGTTACAAAAGAGAAATCCTCTTCCTCCCGCGGTTCTTCCACTTTAAAGGTACGAAATACCCTGCCTTTCCCGCCGCTTAACTTTTTGTCATAGGCTGTCCGCTTTTCAGGGTTGGACAAAACCTGATAGGCCTCCAGGATCTCCTGCATATGTGTAGTTGTATCTATATGATTGTGTATATTTGCATCAGGGTGGTATATCTTGGCCAAAGAATTTTTTGCATTCGTAATCTCTTCCGGAGTCGCTTCTCTGGAAACTCCAAGAACATCATAATATGTACGAATTGACATAGAATCCTCCTTAAATCATGGTACTTCTGGCTGCTGCTTGTATTCCCGCGAAGCGACGAGCCAAGTGGAAATGCAGGCGCACGTCCATTTGACAGCCGCCGCAAGGAATACCCCGCAGCTCTCCATACCGGAAATCTGATGCTCTGTCATCTTGCTGCAGGGTGTTTGACTTCTGAAAATAATATTACGCTAACAGCCTGAAAAAATCAAGACAGATTCTTATTTTTGCGTGAAATAGTAAAAAGTCCGGGCGCACTGCAGGAAAAACCTTCTATGATCTTATCCATTATGCTATAATACAGACAAGCAGCCACGAAGGAGTGAACATTAAAAAATGGAACAAATGTCATTATTCGATCACCGTAAAGAACATATTCCTCTTGCAAGCCGAGTTCGGCCTGCTTCTCTGAATGATTTTGTGGGACAGGAACATTTAATCGGCCCGGGAAAGATGCTGCGCCAGCTCATCGAGAAGGATCAGATCACATCCATGATCTTCTGGGGGCCTCCGGGCGTGGGCAAGACCACCCTTGCCAGCATCATCGCCGGACATACCAAATCCGATTTTATTAATTTCAGCGCCGTCACCAGCGGCATCAGGGAGATCAAAGAGGTCATGAATCAGGCGGAGCTAAGCCGCCGAATGGGGATTTGCACGGTTCTGTTCGTGGATGAGATCCACCGTTTCAACAAAGCGCAGCAGGATGCCTTTCTGCCTTTTGTTGAAAAAGGAAGTATTACCCTGATCGGAGCCACCACAGAAAATCCCTCCTTTGAGGTCAACGCCGCCCTCCTCTCCCGCTGCCGCGTATTTGTCCTAAAAGCTCTGGAAGAAAAGGATCTGATCCGTCTGCTTGGCCATGCCCTGAAGCATCCTGCCGGTTTCGGTACACAGAATGTCCTGATCACCCCGGAACAGATCCGGGCAGTCGCCGCGTTTGCCAACGGAGATGCGAGGACAGCCCTCAATACACTGGAAATGGCCGTCCTCAACGGAGAGATCAGCGCCAAAGGCATCCTGGTGACGGACGAGGGGCTTTCCCAATGCATCAGCCGAAAATCACTTCTGTACGATAAGAACGGAGAAGAGCATTACAATCTCATCTCTGCCCTCCATAAGTCCATGCGCAACAGCGACCCGGATGCGGCCATCTACTGGATGTGCCGGATGTTAGAAGGAGGCGAAAATCCTCTCTACATTGCAAGGCGGCTGATCCGTTTCGCAAGTGAGGATATAGGCATGGCAGACAGCCACGCCCTGCAGGTGGCCGTGTCAGTATATCAGGCATGCCATTTTCTTGGAATGCCTGAATGCGACATCCATCTGACCCATGCTGTCACCTATCTCTCACTGGCTCCAAAATCCAACGCCCTGTATCAGGCATGTGAAGCCGCCAAACAGGACGTAAAAAATCTGCGTGCCGAACCGGTTCCCCTACAGCTGCGCAATGCGCCTACCCGGCTGATGAAGGAACTGGAATACGGCAAAGGCTATGAATATGCCCACGATACCCGGGAAAAACTGACCCATATGGAATGCATGCCCGATTCTCTGAAAGGCCGGTCCTATTATTTTCCTACAGAAGAAGGCGAAGAAAAGCTTGCGAAAGAACGGTTTGACCGGATTCGGCAGTGGAAAATGCAGGCTGCGGATCAGGATTTACACGATGAATATAACCGGATATACATGATCCCCGAGCAGTAAAATGGATAGTTTGTACTGGAAATATGTTTTAGGAAGGAGCTGCCACACATGAAAAGCATTGGTATTGATATTGGTACGACCACCATCTGCATCCTCGTCATAGACAATGACAGTTTTACCATAGAACAGAAAATCACTCTGGACAACGGGATGTTCCTGCCATCCTCCCCATGGGAACGGATCCAGGATGCCTGGTCGATTTTAGAGAAGACCCAGGCCGCTTTAGAGGAACTATTAAGAGGCAGCCATGGGATTTCCTCCATTGGACTGACCGGCCAGATGCACGGCATCGTCTATGTTGATAAAGCCGGAGCCGCTGTCAGCCCCCTGTATACCTGGCAGGACGCACGGGGGAACCAGCCGGATTACAGCAACAACCAGAGCGTCTCTTCCTGGCTTATGAAAACCTATGGCATCAAAGCAGCCGCAGGCTATGGGATGGCGACGCATCTCTACAATGTAAAGAAAGGCCTCGTCCCGCCTGAAGCAGTTTCGTTTTGTACTATCAGCGATCTTCTGGGCATGCGGCTCACCGGGCGCAGGATTCCCCTGATGCACATCAGCCAGGCCGCAGGACTAGGCTTGTATGGATATAAGAGCCATGCTTTCCGGGCTGATATTCTGGAAGAAAATAAGGCTCTTCCCCCTGTACTGCCCCAGATCACGGCAGACTTTGTTCCTCTGGGCCTGTTGCGGGATATTCCGGTGAGCATCTCCGTAGGAGACAATCAGGCCAGTTTCCTCGGCGCTGTCCGCGACTGCAAAAACTCCGTTCTGGTCAATGTGGGAACCGGATCCCAGATTTCCGTACTTTCCGATACATACTATGAAGGACGTGGGATTGAGGCCAGGCCGCTGACGAAAGACACCTTTCTGCTGGCAGGTTCCGCCCTCTGCGGCGGCTTGGCTTTTGCCGCTATGGAAACCTTCTTCCGGGAATACGCAGTAGCAGCAGGCGGCTCTGATATTCCCCAATATGAGGTTATGAAACAGCTTTTGCAGCAACAAAAGGATCCCATGCAAGCCTGGAATGTCCGTACCACCTTCTCCGGATCCAGGGAGTATCCGGACGAATCTGGTTCCATCCATGGAATCCGGCTGGACAATTTCCATCCTGCCTCTATGATACGCGGCATCCTCAACGGCATGGCGGAAGAACTCTACGAACTGTACGCAATCGTAAAGGAAGAAGCCCAAATTTCCAGAACCCGGCTGATCGCCTCCGGAAACGGAGTGCGGAAAAACAAGGAACTCCAAACCATCCTTCAAACCCGTTTTCAGATGCCTCTGGAAGTCGTACCCAATGAGGAAGAAGCCGCCTTTGGCGCTGCCATCACCTCCCTCGCCGCCACTGGTGCGCTCTCTATAGAGAAGCGTCTGAACCTGCATGGGCCGTTATAATTCACGGCCTGGCCGGCCGGGAATTGCAGCGCATCCAGCCTATGGAAACTGCTTCTCATAAAAAGCAGCCCCACCCTTGTTTTCCTCCTGCGATTCCTTTATAATAGACAAAGCCACCATACAAGACACAGTCCTGCCCGCGTTTGCAGCGCAGGCAAATATTACAAGAAGGATAGAAAAACCATGAATTTACGAAGCAAATTAGCGATCACGTGCGCAAAGGCAACCAGCGCCTTGATCAAAAAACTGAACCGGGGAAGCGGCGTCACCCTTCCCGGCTACGTAGCCCGGCTGATCGACCCGAAGATCCTCTCCACCATGTCTGAGATGATCCGGGAAAAAACTATTGTCACCATGGGCACCAACGGCAAGACGACCACCAACAGCATTTTATACCATGCCCTGACAGCGGAAGGGAAAAAAGTCATCATCAACCGAACCGGAGCCAATATGCTCAACGGCATCATCTCCGCCTTTGTCCTTGCCACGGACAGGCATGGAAACCTGGATGCGGATTATGCCTGTATTGAAGTGGATGAGATTGCCTCTGTGCGCGTCCTGCCGCAGTTAAAGCCGGACTGCGCCCTGCTGACCAATATTTCCCGTGACCAGCTTGACCGCTTCGGGGAGGTTGATATCACCTTTCAAAAATTAAAAACAGCCGTCACCAGTGTTCCCAGGACTACTCTGATCATCAACTGTGACGATGTTCTCTCCTACACTCTGGCAGCGGAAAGTAAGAATCCTTATGTCACGTTTGGAATCAACGAAGAGATCTTCGACGATATTTCCCGCTCCGAGATCCGTGAAAGCATCTTCTGCCGTTCCTGCGGCAAAAAGCTGGATTATCAGTTTTTCCACTATGGACAGCTTGGAATCTACCATTGCCCGAACTGCGGGCTGGAACGTCCGGCGCCCGACTATACGGCAGAGAATATCGTTTTCCACGATGAAGTCTATTCTTTTGAAATGTATGGGATGCAGATCGATTCTACTGCCCGAACCCCATACAATATTTACAACACCCTCTCCGCCTATGCCGCGCTCTGCGCTCTGGATGCGCCGAAGGAGCATTTTTTGCCGATGATCGAGTCCTTTGATTATGGCAATAACAGGGAAAGCATCTTTACAATCCATGGAGCGCGGGTACAGCTTCACCTTGCAAAGAACCCCATCGGCTTCCAGCAGAAGATTTCCCTTGTGCTCAAAGATCCCAGGCCGAAGGACGTAATCATCCAGATCAACGACACCTATCAGGACGGGGAGGATATTTCCTGGCTGTGGGACGTGGATTTTCAATATCTGGCAAACGCCAATACCGCCACGATCACGACCAACGGCACACGGCGGCACGATATGGGGCTGAGACTGAAATATGAGGATATCGGCTGTACTTCCACCACAAACTTACGCGGCACGGTGGAAAAGCTGACAAAGACAGGCACGAAAAACATGTACGTAATCGTCAATTATTCTGGCCTCTACCGCACCAACCATATGTTGGCAGAACTGGAAAAGGCAGCAAAGGAGGGGACGGCAAAATGAAAAAACTGACAATCGGGCATCTGTACCCGGATCTTTTGAATTTGTACGGCGACCGCGGCAATATCCAGTGCTTCCGAAAACGTCTGGAATGGCGCGGCATTGAGGCGGAAGTCATCCCGTTCCTCTCAGGGGATGAGATCGATTTTGACAAACTGGATATCGTTCTCTTAGGCGGCGGCTCAGACCGGGAGCAGGAACTGGTGTGCCAGTATTTGAAAAGCATCAAAAATGATTTTAAAGATTACGTGGAGCATAACGGAGTCGTACTGGCAGTCTGCGGCGGCTACCAGCTTCTGGGCAATTACTATAAAACAGAAAAAAAGACGATCGAAGGCCTGGAGATTCTGGACATCTATACGGAATGGGAGCCTGAGCGCCTTATCCGCAACATTGTCCTGAACAGCCCTTTATTTGACACGCCTGTGGTGGGGTTTGAAAACCATGGCGGACGCACTTATATCGGAAACCACACGCCCTTCGGCAAAGTATTTTTCGGCCTTGGAAACACCGGAAAGTCCGGCTATGAAGGAGTGGTCTATAAAAATGTGATTGCCACCTACCTGCACGGTCCTCTCCTCCCTAAGAACCCCCATGTGTGTGACGATCTTCTGGAACGGGCGCTTACAAGAAAATATGGGAGCGATGTCAGGCTGGAAGCCCTGCCGGACAAACTGGAACA
>CATKXE010000098.1 GCA_949840465.1 uncultured Lachnospiraceae bacterium
GGAGAGCATCTGCCTTACAAGCAGAGGGTCATAGGTTCGAGCCCTATAGGCCCCAGAGATTTTCTGAAAAGTGCATATGGCGGAATAGCTCAGTTGGCTAGAGCACACGGTTCATACCCGTGGTGTCGCTGGTTCAAATCCAGTTTCCGCTATTGAAAAGAAGAGTTTCAATGCGGACTCTTCTTTTTTCCATTTACGGAGAATTTTTTGAAAAAGCGGAGGATAAAGGCATGGGAAGGAAATTTGTTTTTCTCTTAAAACTGCTGGTTGGATCCTATCTGATCTTTGTGGGGGCGACGCTGCTTCGGACGTTTTTGAATGAGAGGCCCAGTAACCTGCAGGCCATGTGCGTGGCTGCATCCCTGTTTATTCTGGCTGGAGCCGGTTACATTATCGTGCTTTTCGTGAGGCTCCTGAAAAGGAAAAAGGCGGCTTCCAGATATTATATGGAAGAACCGCAGACACCCGTGCCGCAGGGAAACATGCGTGATGAGTCCATATTCCGTATCGCGCCGATGTCGGTATTGGGAGAGGAAAAACAGGATAACCTATCAGAGAGGCATTTGAATCAGGAGCAAAAGACGCCAAAGGATCCATCAGACAGAACGGCGGACAGGCCGTCGAACCACACATTGGATCGAAAGACAGCGACGATACAGTTGCAAACGGTGGGGCCGGATACAGTGGCGTGGAAAAAATAATAGCGAGGAGAAACAGGTATGCGTGTGGGAATGGGATATGATGTCCACAGACTGGCGGAAGGAAGAGAGCTGATTCTCGGCGGAGTAAAGATTCCATACAAAAAGGGGCTTTTGGGGCACTCAGATGCGGATGTTTTGGTGCATGCCGTTATGGATGCGCTTTTGGGAGCAGCAGCATTGGGAGACATAGGAAAGCATTTTCCCGATACAGATCCCGGATACAAAGGGATTTCCAGTATTTCCCTGTTGGAACATGTGGGAGCTCTCTTAGATGGGGAGCAATATATTGTAGAGAATATTGATGCTACGATCATTGCACAGAGTCCGAAGATGCTGCCCCATATTGAAAATATGAGAAAAAATATTGCGGATGCACTGAATATTTCTGTGGAACAGGTGAATATAAAGGCGACTACAGAAGAAGGGCTCGGTTTTACCGGGACGGGGGAAGGGATTTCGTCCCAGGCAGTCTGCCTTTTAGAAAAGATGACCAATTACAGCAGCTTTGACGTGACGCCGGGCATGGGAGGCTGCGAAGGCTGTCCCAGGCATGCGGGGGAGTAAGTATTGGGAGTGTGTACCGGCATAAAAAGGAAGTGAAAGTTAAGAGCCGCCGGCAAAGGAAGGAACGTAAAATATGGAACTGCGAAAACTGGAACAGCAGGAACATCATAAGACAAGGGCATTGTGGGAACGTGTCTTTTCAGAAGACACAAAGGCATTTTTGGATTATTACTATTATTTCAAAACAAGGGATAATGAGATTTTTGTCATTGAAGAGGACGGCGCGGTTCGTTCTATGCTCCAGCTCAATCCATATACGATCCAGATTGAAAAAGAGCAGCATGTGTGCCGCTATGTGATTGCGGTCGCCACTGAGGAGGATTACCGAAGGCGTGGGTACATGGGAAAGCTTCTGCGCCGCGCCATGCAGGAGATGTATGACAGAAAAGAGCCCTTTACTTTCTTGACGCCTGCGGCGGAGAAGATCTATGCGCCCTATGATTTCCGGTTTGTGTATGCCCAGAGCCAGGCAGAAGATTTTCAGGCGGTTGACTCTTTAGAGCCGGGGAGCTGTTTGGACGCCGCGCTGGGAGATGCGGAGGAAATCGCGCAATTCGTGCAGAAGCATTTTACCGGAAAATGGCAGGTCTATGCAGTGCGGAATCCACAGTACTATCAGACGCAGATTTTTGAACAGCAGAGTGAAAACGGAGGAATACGCCTGATGCGTTCAGACGGGAAGCTGGTTGGCCTGTTTTTCTATTCCGATGAAGACGGACTGGAAATCAGGGAGCCCCTTTATCTGGAAGGTTATGAACCTCTGTTTCGCAAGGCGGTCAGCGACCTGATGCGCGTCAGGGGATCCCTGGCGAAGGTCTATGCATGGGAAGGCGGGAAAAAAAAGGAACCCCTGATCATGGTGAGAATCCTGTATCTGGCCGGCCTGCTCGCCTGTATGAACGTGCGAAGAGGAGAAGAGATGGACTGTTCCTTTGCCGTTTTGGATTCCATCCTCACGCAGAACAGCCGTATTTACCGGATACAGGGCGGGGAGGATACGGACTGGAGGGTGCAGGTACGGGAGACGGAGGACTCAGAAGGCGTGCTGACCATAGGCGCTCTGGCAAGCCTGTTGTTCGGATATCGGACGGTGGAAGAGACAGCCCGGGAAGAAGATGTGATACTGACAGAGCATTTGAAAACGGAGCTGGGAAAGCTGCACACGCTGAATCGTGTCTGGCTCAATGAGATCGTCTGATCAAAAGAGGCCTGATAAAATGGAGAAGTATCATTAGCAAAAGAGGTATTTTCTGCATACTTTTTTGTGATGATGTTTTATGCTCAGGAGCATATTTATTCCCGCAAAGCAACGAGACAGGCGGACGTGTTTTTGTATGTCCATTTGACGTCTGCACTTCTTCCTGAATAAAGAGAAGCTTTTGGCAGGCTGTTTGGCTTTTGTGCATAAGGTTGGGAGGCTATATATGGGAATGATATCTTATATTAAAGAGGAAATCAAGGTGATCCGTGAGAGGGATCCTGCAATTAAATCCAATATGGAGGTTCTGCTGTATCCAAGCTTTAAGGTTATTTTAAGCTACCGTGTGGCACATAAGCTGTACCGGAAAAAGCATTATTTTCTGGCGCGCTGGATTTCACAGAGAGCGGCCAGAAAGACCGGGATTGAGATCCACCCGGGGGCGCGGATCGGAAAAGGACTGTTTATTGACCACGGAAGCGGGGTCATTATTGGTGAGACAACGATCATTGGGGACAATGTGACGCTCTATCAGGGAGTGACATTAGGAGGAACAGGGAAGGAAAAGGGGAAGCGGCATCCGACGTTGAAGGATAATGTCATGGTCAGCGCAGGAGCCAAGATTTTGGGTTCCTTTACGATCGGGGAAAATTCGAAGATCGGGGCAGGCTCGGTGGTCCTCGAGGAGGTTCCGCCCAACTGTACAGTGGTGGGCGTGCCGGGACGTGTGGTAAGGATGGGCAACCAGAAAGTGCCCCGTTCGGAGATGGATCATATCCATCTGCCGGATCCGGTGCTGAACGATATCCGCACGCTGCAGCATGAAAATGAACAGCTCCGGGGGAAACTTTGGGATATGGAGAAGCGGCTGGAAGCCTGCGGTCTGGGCGGGCGTCAGAAAAAGCAGCCTGCAACGGCAACGGAGGGGCTTGACAGCGCTTCAGAAGAAAAAAACAGACGGCAGAGATGAAATGAAAACAGCGGCATTGCCAGAAAAGACAGGATATAGGATGCATGGCATCAGGAAGAGAGGAAAACAGATATGAAATTATACAATACCATGTCAAAGAAAAAGGAAGAGTTTGAGCCTTTAGAAAAGGGAAAGGTGAAAATGTATGTCTGCGGCCCTACGGTATATAATCTGATCCATATCGGAAACGCAAGGCCCATGATCGTATTTGACACGGTACGCAGATATTTTGAATACAAAGGGTATGAGGTGAATTTTGTTTCAAATTTTACGGATGTGGATGATAAGATCATCAAAAAGGCCAATGAAGAAGGGGTAAGCGCGGACGAGATTTCCAGGCGTTTTATTGCGGAATGCAAGAAGGATATGGAGGCCATGAATGTGCGGGCGGCCACCGTCCATCCATTGGCCACGGAGGAAATCGGCGGCATGGTGGAGATGATCTGTACGCTGATTGAAAAAGGGTATGCCTACGAGAAGAACGGTACTGTGTATTACCGAACAAGAAAATTTCAGGATTATGGGAAGTTGTCCCACAAGAATCTGGATGATCTGCGTTCCGGGAACCGTTCCCTTCTTGTGACAGGGGAAGAAGAAAAGGAAGATCCTCTTGATTTCGTACTATGGAAGCCGAAAAAAGAAGGAGAGCCGGCGTGGGAGTCTCCATGGGGCGAGGGCCGTCCGGGATGGCATATCGAGTGCTCGGAGATGTCGAAAAAATATCTGGGCGAGCAGATCGATATTCACGCAGGCGGGGAAGATCTGATTTTTCCTCACCATGAAAATGAAATTGCCCAGAGCGAGGCGGCAAACGGCAAAGAATTTGCAAAATACTGGCTTCACAACGGATTTTTGAATATTGACAACCGGAAAATGTCAAAATCGCTGGGCAACTTTTTTACCGTCCGTGATATCAGTGAGAAATATGATCTCCAGGTTCTTCGTTTCTTTATGCTGAGCGCCCATTACAGGAGCCCCCTGAATTTTAGCGGGGAGCTGATGGAAGCCGCCAAGAACGGGCTCGATCGGATCCTGACAGCAGCGGGGAACCTTCGGTTCCTGATGGGGAATGCATCCGTCAGGGATATGGATGCCGGAGAAGAAGAAATGCTTGCAAAGACGCAGGAATATGTGGACAGCTTCGAAAAAGCCATGGAGGATGATTTCAATACAGCGGATGCTGCGGCCGCCGTATTTGAATTGGTGAAGTATGCCAATACAACGGCGGACGGCGGGCGTTCAAAGGCATATCTGCAGGGGCTTCTGGATCTGCTTGTAAAACTGACCGGTGTATTGGGAATTATTGTCGAAGAGAAGGAAGAACTTCTGGACGCGGATATTGAGGCTCTGATCGCAGAGCGTCAGGCGGCAAGGAAGGAGAAGAACTTTGCAAGGGCAGATGAGATCCGTAATGAACTGTTGGAGAAAGGGATCATCCTGAAGGATACGCGAGAAGGAGTACAATGGAAGAGGGCATGATATTTGAATTTGACGACTGCATGAGGGAAACACTAAAGATGGAAGCGGTGGACGCAGATACGTGCCACCCTCTTGTATTGGCGTATATGGGAGACTGCGTGTACGATCTGATTATCAAGAATATGGTAGTCAGCTTCGGAGTCAGGCACGTACATCAGCTCCATGACAAAACCAGCAGCTATGTGCAGGCGTCCACCCAGTCTCTTATGATGCGTGCCATGCAGCAGCAACTGACCGAGGAAGAGCATGTAATCTACCGCAGGGGGCGGAACACAAAGTCCGTATCTCCTGCCAAGAACCAGACCATTACGGACTACAGGAGGGCTACGGGCTTCGAGGCTCTCCTCGGTTATCTGTATTTGAAAAAAGAATATGCCCGCCTGATGGAGCTGGTGAAGATTGGGCTGGACAGCCTGGAAAAAAAGGAAGAAGGCAATGGAGAATAAAATAAATCATCTCGGCGAAGCCGGGGAACAGCTGATTATTGAAGGAAGAAACCCGGTTCTGGAGGCATTCCGTTCCGGAAAGCCCATAGACAAGATCTTTATACTGGACGGATGCCAGGACGGCCCCATCCGTACCATTATCAGGGAGGCAAAGAAGCATGACACTGTCTTAAACTTTGTGGGAAGAGAACGGCTTAACCAGGTTTCCGGCACAGGGAAGCATCAGGGCGTGATTGCGTTTGCTGCGGCATACGAATATGCGCAGGTGGAGGATATGCTGGAATTGGCCAGATCGCGGGGGGAAGATCCCTTCCTGATCCTGTTGGATAATATTGAGGATCCCCATAATCTGGGGGCAATCATCCGTACGGCCAATGTAGCGGGGGCGCACGGCGTCATCATCCCCAAGCGGAGGGCGTCAGGGCTTACGGCTACGGTGGCGAAGACATCCGCAGGGGCGCTGAATTATACTCCGGTGGCCAAGGTCACCAATCTGTCCCGGGCTATGGAAGAATTAAAAGAAAAAGGTATGTGGTTCGTCTGTGCGGATATGAAAGGGGAAGCCATGTACAGGCTGAATCTGACAGGGCCGATCGGCCTGGTTATTGGAAATGAAGGGGAAGGCGTGGGGCGGCTTGTGAAGGAGAACTGTGATTTTACGGCCGGGATTCCCATGAAAGGAGAAATTGATTCTTTGAATGCGTCTGTTGCGGCGGGCGTGCTGGCCTATGAAATTGTGCGTCAGAGGATGCGTCAATCCTGAGCAGAGGGCGGGACGTATCTGTACGGGAATAGAGGAGGGCTATGCGAACATACAATGCGATGACCGATGAGCAGTTGATTGCCAATCTGCGTCTGGGAGAGAAGGAGATCATGGATTACCTGATGGTGAAGTATAAATCTATGGTCAGAAGGAAGGCCAGGGAAATGTTTTTGATGGGCGGGGAGAATGACGATCTGATCCAGGAAGGGATGATCGGGCTGATGAAGGCAGTACAGAACTACGACGAGAGGCAGGGGAACAGCTTTCAGAGCTTTGCAGAGTTATGCGTGTCCCGCCAGATGTACAGCGCTATTGAAGCATCCAGGAGGAAAAAGCATCTTCCCCTCAATTCCTATGTGTCGCTTTATGAGATGGGGGAGGAGGGAAGCGAGAATCGGGATGTTCCGCTGATTGACACCATCCAGCCCGAAGTGGACAACAATCCGGAG
Organism: uncultured Lachnospiraceae bacterium; assembly: GCA_949840465.1. Classification (GTDB taxonomy): domain Bacteria; phylum Bacillota; class Clostridia; order Lachnospirales; family Lachnospiraceae; genus Schaedlerella. Next base: position 6,571 of record CATKXE010000098.1, read on the forward strand.
GCTCTGTATTTTGGAAAAGAGTATACGGAAGTTTTTATTGAAAATTTAAAGGTTTCTTTAAGTTCTCTGGAAAATCATGTCCTTTACCTGCATCTGATGGGGACGGATTACCGCACCATAGCCGAAATCCTGAACAAGAGCCCGAAAACGGTAGACAATGCGCTGCAGAGGATCAAGGCGAAAGCGGGAAAATTACTGAATGGTAAGTGAAGGAAAGAAGTGTTACAGGAGGGATAAACGATGCGTTTTGTGATACAGAGGGTGACAGAGTCCAGCGTGTCTGTGGAGGACAAGATCATTGGAAGGATTGGAAAAGGATTTCTGGTATTGATCGGAGTATCGGAAGAGGACAATGAAACGGTTGCGGATAGGCTTGTAAAGAAAATGACGGGGCTTCGTATTTTTGAAGACGAGAACGGGAAGACGAACCTGTCTCTGTCAGACGTGGGGGGAAGCCTGCTTCTGGTTTCTCAGTTTACCTTATATGCGGACTGTAAAAAAGGGAACCGTCCCAGTTTTACAAAGGCGGGTTCCCCGGACAAAGCAAAGGCGCTCTATGAATATATCATTGCCAGATGCCGTGAAACTGTCCCGGTGGTTGAGACAGGGAGCTTTGGGGCAGAGATGAAGGTGCGTCTTCTAAATGACGGGCCTTTTACCATTCTGCTGGATTCCGAAGATCTATAGATAAGGTATAAACTGTTGAGCATCAATATCAGAAGCGGAATCTTGCACTGCATCAGTGGCGGTGATAGAATGAGGCCGGTTAAATGCGTGATCTGGAAGGAGTGAAATGAATGGAAACTTATGTAATATTCAGAGATCTTGCGATCATTCTGATTTCTGCCAAGCTGTGCGGCCTTGCCGCGGCCAGGCTTAAAGCGCCTCAGGTTGTAGGGGAGATTGTTGCCGGGCTGATCATCGGCCCAGGCATTCTGGGGCTTGTCCAGCAGACCGAACTGATTAGCGGCATGGCTGAGATTGGGGTGGTACTTCTCATGTTCTTTGCCGGTTTACAGACCAGCTTAAAGGATCTGATGCGTACCGGGTGGAAAGCGCTGCTTATTGCCTGTTCCGGTGTGTTTGTCCCGCTGGCCGGCGGCTATCTGCTTTACAGCTGTTATTATGGATTTGCACCGTCAGGTACAAGCCAGTTCTATTCTGCGCTGTTTACCGGTGTGATCATGACGGCAACCTCTGTAAGTATCACCGTCGCCTCCTTACAGGAGCTGGGATATCTGAAATCAGAGACGGGAACTACGATTATGAGCGCTGCGATCATTGATGATGTGATCGGTATCATCGTCCTGACCTTTGTGGTCGGCATGAAGGATCCTGATTCCAAACCCTCATCCGTGATCATCAGTACCGTGCTGTTCTTCGCCGCAGCCGTAGTCTTTGGAATCCTGATTTATAAAATATTCCAGATATTAGATAAGAAATATCCCCACACAAGAAGGATCCCGATTCTGGGGTTCGTACTTGCCTTTGCCATGGCGTATGCAGCCGAGCGGTATTTCGGCATTGCGGACATCACCGGGGCCTATGTGGCTGGTATCGTGCTGTGCAGCATTGACGATTCGGAATACATAGCCCGCAAGGTGGATATTAACTCTTATATGCTGTTTGCGCCGGTGTTCTTCGCAAGTATCGGCCTGAAAACGTCGATTGACGATATGACTCCGGCTTTGCTTCTATTCTGTACGCTGTTCGTGGTCGTGGCATTGCTCACCAAGATCATCGGCTGCGGGGTTATCTCCAGAATATTGGGTTACAATACCGTTGATTCTCTGAAAATTGGAGTTGGGATGATGACGCGCGGAGAGGTTGCGCTGATCGTTGCCCAAAAAGGGCTGCAGGTACAGATGATCGAAGCGAAGTACTTTTCGGCGGTTATTTTGCTGATCCTGGTCTCTTCCGTTGTTACGCCAATTCTGTTAAAGATGCTGTACCGGAGGAAGGAATCGGCCGCAAAGCCCTGATCCTGTTTGTGAAAATAAGAAAAATATGGAGAATTTTGAAAAAGATATTGACAAGTGAGGGTGTTTTATTATATATTAATATCGTTGCGTGTGTCAGGTAAGCGGCAGCGCGCGGATGCTGTCTTAGCTCAGTCGGTAGAGCGCATCCTTGGTAAGGATGAGGTCGGCGGTTCAATTCCGCTAGACAGCTTTGAGAAGAGCGAAAATAGAGGCTTTTCGAGGTATCAGACCTCGGAAAGCCTCTATTTATAATTCAGGCGCTCCTGATTGATTCCCGCGAAGCAAGAAGTCAGGTGGACATGTTTTTGTATGCCTATTTGACCACTGATGCGAGGGTTGCTAAGCGCCGGTGCCCCTTGTTCAGCAACAACTGAAGCGAAGCGTAGACCCAATCCACGCAGCCTGCTGCGCTGGAAACAGGATGTCCCGTCAGCTTACCGCGGGGGATCAGACTTATTCGGCTTTCACATCAATGGTCTGTCCGATGGGGATGTCAGCCTCGATTGATTTGTATGCGGCCTGTGCCCTGGCGCGTTTTACCTTTTGTGCCTCAGGCGTCAATTCTGCTTCCGCGCGTGTCATCTCACGGTCGTTTAAGATCTGCTTTGCATGTTCTAACTGCTCTTCCCGTTCACTCTGGGCAAGAGATTCGTCTACCTTTTCTTCCTCTTTATCCATAACCTCTTTTGCAGTATCCTTTGCCGGATCCTCGATATTGCGTTCTGCTTCTTCTGCCTCCTTTAAGTCTTTTTCGGCCTTGAGACGTTCCGCCTCGGTCGGAAGTTTCGCATATCTGCCGCTTTCTACAAATTCCCTTGTGGATTCCTGAAGAGCTGAGTTTTTCTGATGCTCGCGCATGACAAGCTCGAACTTTTTATTCTCAGGAATGGCAGGATTATGCATGATGCTGTTCACCGCGCTCAGGGAAGCAGCCGTATGGAGCATCTTCACCCGTTCGACTTCGTCCTTTGTCCTGCATCTCTTCAATTCCCGTTCATAACTTTCCTGCTGTGCCTCCAGCTCCTGAACATGTTGATAGGCCTCGGGATTCGTTTTGCGCAGATATTCTTTTTCTTCGGCAGTGAGCTTCTGGCCGCTGTTTAATTTCAGGTCGATCTGCGCCTGAAGCTTCGCGGAGCCGTCTTGCTGCGATTTGCGGATCTCCTCTGCCTGCTGTTTTGTCCAGTCAGCGATTGTTTTGGTCCCGTCTGCAGAGAAATCACTGGAAGACTTCCGTTTCTGCCATTTCATCTCCATCTCCATATTTTTTGTATAAGAGTTCAAAGACTGAACTGTAAAGAAATTCATATAAATACCTCCAAAAAGTATAAAAAATGTTTATCAGTGCAGTAAGAAACTGTTTTTTTGTTCCGAATATTTTCCTATGTTTTTATATCGGCAGAATCGTTGGAATTCATAACAATCATATTGAAGATGCGGATATATGCATGACAAAATGTGAAAGTTATGTTATACTGCATGTATGAGATTCCAGATTGACAAAGATGAAGGAGCAGCGACATGAAAAGAGTATTGCTAAAACTAAGCGGTGAAGCTCTCTCAGGTGAGAAGAAGTTTGGATTTGACGAAGCCACCTGTATCGGAGTAGCACGGCAGGTGAAGGAGCTGGTGGATAATGGATACCAGATCGCGGCCGTGACAGGAGGAGGCAACTTCTGGAGGGGACGCACCAGCGAGACCATTGACAGGACGAAAGCCGACCAGATCGGGATGCTGGCGACGGTGATGAACTGTATTTATGTATCGGAGATTTTCCGGTATGCAGGGATGAGGACAGAAGTGTTTACCCCCTTTGTATGCGGGGCGTTTACCTCCTTGTTTTCCAGGGATGCGGCGGTGGCTGCATTGGAGGAAGGGAAGGTCGTCTTTTTTGCAGGCGGGACAGGCCACCCGTACTTTTCCACGGATACGGGCGCAGTGCTGCGGGCCGTGGAGATCGAGGCGGACGCCATGCTTTTGGCAAAGGCCGTTGACGGGATTTATGACAGTGACCCCAAGCTGAACCCGGAAGCGAAGAAGTATGACCAGATTTCCATTCAGGAAGTGATCGATAAAAAACTGGCCGCAGTGGATCTGACCGCATCCATTCTCTGTATGGAGAACAAGATGCCGATGCTTGTATTCGGGCTGAACGAGGAGAACGGAATTGTCAGGACCGTGGACGGGAATTTTACCGGAACAAAAGTGACCGTGTAGAGAATGGATTTGTGATTCGGCTTTTTGACGTGCGAACCATCTCTTACACCAGTATATGGGCGTGCCGTGAGATTCCTTTCTCAGAAGCGGCGGGCATATGATTTTTAAAATCCAAGGAGGACGCAAAAATGGATGAAAAATTAAAAGTATATGAAGAGAAGATGATGAAAACAATGAAAAATCTGGGAGGGGATCTGGGAACAATCCGTGCCGGCCGCGCGAATCCGCATGTGCTGGACAGAATCACCGTAGATTATTATGGTTCCCCGACCCCCATCCAGCAGGTGGCGAATGTGTCTGTGCCGGAAGCACGTATGATCCAGATCCAGCCATGGGAGAAGAACATGCTCAAAGTGATCGAAAAAGCGATTCTGGTCTCTGATCTGGGAATCAATCCGACCAATGACGGTTCCATGATCCGTCTGGTCTTCCCGGAGCTGACTGAGGAGCGCAGAAAAGAACTGGCCAGGGACGTGAAGAAAAAAGGAGAGGCGGCAAAGGTTGCTATCCGTAATATCCGCCGGGATGGAAATGATGCATTTAAGAAGTTAAAGGGAACGGATATTTCTGAGGACGGAATTAAAGATCTGGAAGAAAAACTTCAGAAGCTGACCGATAAGTACATCAAGGAAGTGGACAAGGAAGTAGAGTCAAAGACAAAAGAGGTTATGACAGTATAAGCGGCGGTATTTTCATCGGGCGCTGTCTGTCAGATTCACAGGGATTTGAGGGGGCCATATATTTCAGAATATGGTGCTTCAATCCCTTTTTGCTGTCAAATACCTACAAAAAGGAGGGTATAGGGATGGATGTACCTCGCCATGTTGCGATTATCCTGGATGGGAACGGGCGTTGGGCAAAGGCAAAGGGCATGCCCAGAAATTATGGGCATGCCCAGGGGAGCAAGAATGTAGAAAGGATCTGCGAGGAAGCATGGAGGATGGGAATCAAGTACCTGACGGTTTATGCATTTTCTACGGAGAACTGGAGCCGCCCGAAGTCAGAAGTGGATGCCCTGATGAAGCTCCTTCGTAATTATATGAAAACCTGCCTGAAAACGGCGGAGAAAAATGATATGAAGATCCGGGTGATCGGAGATATCGAGCCTTTGGATGAGGATATTAAGAGCCGGATTCAGGAATTGGAGGAGGCAAGCCGGGACAACGGGGGGCTTAATTTTACGATTGCCCTGAATTATGGAAGCCGGGATGAAATGATCCGTGCAGTCAGACGCCTTGCACAGGACTGCGCGGACGGAAAATTAAAGCCGGAGGAGATTGACGAGAAGCGGTATGCCTCTTATCTGGATACCCGTGAGCTTCCTGACCCTGACCTGCTGATCCGTACCAGCGGGGAACTTAGGCTGTCCAATTTTCTTTTGTGGCAGCTTGCGTATTCAGAATTTTATTTTACAGATGTTCCCTGGCCGGATTTCACAAAAGAGGAATTGATCCGGGCTATTGAGCATTATAATAGTAGGGAGCGGAGGTTCGGCGGAATAAA